>DAIRCW010000120.1:0-9039 GCA_036796475.1 Candidatus Acidiferrales bacterium
AGTAAGCAGTTGCGTTCAGCCGGGCATAGGCCGCACGCAGGCCGCGAATGGCTTCGGCAAATTCGGCTTCGTGGCCTTGCCGCACCACAATGGTGGCTACGCGCAGGACGCGCGCTTTCGAGAAATCGATGGCGTCCCAGCGATAGCCGAGGTCGTCACGACGCACAGCGAAGGCGTTGCTCACGCTAGAGGTGTACGTGAGCAACTGCTCCTGCATCTGCGCGAGAGCAGGATTTGCGGCGACGGCTCTGCTCAATGCATCATTCATTGCCTGGGCGTCCGCGAACGAATCAAAGAAATTCAGGTACAGCGCTTGCAAGGGGCCGGTGAAGGATTGCGCTCCGTACCAATAAGCGGGAATTTTCTTCTGGACGTATTCCGCGCCAATGCGTCTGAGCAAGTCCGCGTAAGCGCCCGTTTTGCCGGGAATCAGTTGCTCGTGAACGATGTTCAGGATTTTGGGAGGCTCGCCGGGCAGACGCGAGGCCTGGTTGCCCTGCGCGCGCAACGAAGGCGCAAACGCGGCCAGCGCAAAGACTATTCCTGTGGTGAACGCAACGCGACTCCTGCTTGCAGCTTTCATCGGCTGGATTCTCCTTCGGAAGTTGAATGTCAATCGGCGCGAACCACGACGGTTTCGATCGAGGTCGCACGTCCTGAAGTCTCGTCCGCCTCAATCACTACGGCGTGCAACTGCACGTCGCCTTCGGCCACCTCGAAGCGCGCCGGCAGCGATTTCAAAAACCGCTCGATAATGCTCTCTTTAACCATTCCAATGATGGAATCGTGAGGCCCGGTCATGCCCACATCGGTGATAAAGGCCGTGCCTTTCGGCAGCACGTGCGCGTCGGCGGTCATGACGTGAGTATGCGTGCCAACGACGGCGGAGACTTTTCCGTCGAGGAACCAGCCCATGGCCTGCTTTTCGGAAGTGGTTTCCGCGTGCATGTCCACGACAATGATCTTGGTTTCCGGCGGAATGCGCGCCAGTTCGCGCTCCGCGGCGCGAAACGGACAGTCAATCGGCGCCATGAACGTTCGTCCTTGCAGATTCAGCACTGCATAATCAACTCCGCTGCGCGTTTTGCCGGCGAAAAGGCCGCTACCGGGCAATCCGTCGGGAAAATTCGCGGGACGCAACAGCTTCGGCTGATGCGGAAAGTATTCGAGGATTTCTTTGCGGTCCCAGATGTGATTTCCGCCGCTGAGAACGTCTGCGCCCGCCGCGAAAAGCTCTTCGGCGAGCCGCGGCGTGATGCCGAAGCCGGAAGCCGCATTTTCGCAGTTCACGATGGCCAGATCGATTCCGCGCTGCTGCACCATGTCGGCGAGGTGGTCTTTGAGGATGCGCCGCCCGGGTGAACCGACGATGTCACCAACGAAAAGTAGCCGCATGGCTTAGACGATAGATGTTAGAGGCTGGAGGCTAGAAAACACATCAAAATCTTTGCAGGACAAGCTGCTGAAGCAGAATTCCTATGGCGGATGCCCCTGATTTCGAAAAATGTTGCACGTGGAACGCTTCTGCGGAGAGGTCCACTTCGCCGTGCGCAGCTAGGCCTCTGAACCCCTGTACAAGGTGGGCGCCCTGAGCCTGCCGTCAGGCTTTCCCGTCCCGATTTCTCGGGGCGGGACATGCGCACGGGCAGGACGAATCGGGCTCCCGGGGATCCAGCATTGGTTCAAAAAAGCCATCGCGGCGTCTCGCGCGTCGCAGGCCAACCCCGCGCCTCATTTTAACAGTCTCGCCGTCCGTGTAAAAATCGGAGGTTCGTTTAATTTTTCTGGTTAGCCGTGGGCGAAGTAGAATTTTTGGCGGCTGCTGCATCTAAATGGCATAAAATCGCAGTCTGTGTTGAAGGAAGTGCGGAATTTCGGGCGACCAAAAGGGCCATGCTGATTGACGGAGCTTGAAGCACCTCGACTATGAGCTATAGAAATTTGCTGAGAACTGCTGACTGAACCAGCCATGCCCCGCGTTTCTGTTCTGGTGAACACATACAATCACGAGCGCTTCATCGCGCAGGCGCTGGAGCGCGTTTGCGCGCAGACTTTCCCGGCGTCGGAAATGGAAATCGTGGTTGTCGATGACGGTTCCACGGATGGCACTCCGGAAATAGTCGAGAAATTCGCCCCGCGCGTGCGCTTGCTGCGCAAAAAAAATGGCGGGCAGGCATCCGCATTCAATGCGGCGATTCCCGGGTTGCACGCGGAGCTGATCGCGTTTTTGGATGGCGACGATTGGTGGGCGCCGGAGAAATTGTCCGCGGTCGCCGAAGCATTCGAAAAAAATCCGGAGATTCCCGCGGTAGGCCACGCTTTTTTTGATACCGACGCCGGCGGCACGCCCACGGAATTGGTTACTCCGGAAAAGCGAGCGCGCATCACGTTAAATAATCTCGAAGAAGTTCGCCGCGCGGCTGTCGGCAAATGCCTGCTGGCCACGAGCAAACTTACGATTCGGCGCTTCGTGCTGGATCGCCTCGGCCCGATTCCGGAGGAGCTTTTCTGCTGTGCTGATGAACCGGTGATGGATGCGGCGCTGGCGCTCGGCGGCGCGGTGCTGCTAGAGCAGCCGCTGTGCTACTACCGCTATCATTCCGCGAACATGTTTGGGTTCGACTCCACCGATCCTGTGCGCAACCGCAAGCGCTACGAAGTGCAGCAATTTCTCGCAAATTACCTTCCGAGGCTGCTCGCGCGGCTGGGTGTTGCGCCGGAATTTATTTCGATTTTTCTCCAGCGCGCCGATTTGGAGATCGAGCGCTTCGAGGGCTTGCACGGAGGCGGCGGCAGGCGGCAGGTTTTTCGCGCGGAGATGAAAGGCTTTCGGCAGGAATTCAAAAATCCTACGGCGGGCTATCTGATTTTCAAGGCGGTGGTCGGCGCGCTCGCTCTGGCGCTGCCGCCGAAACAGTTCCATCGCGTGCGCAACTGGTACGCAAAAAAAAATCTGCGGCGCTTTCGCGAAGCCGTGGGCCGCGCCGAACCCATCGTGCCCGAAATTTGCCGACGCATCCCGCTGGCCAAGCAGAGCTAGTAATCGCCGCCGGAGCCGTGAAAGAGCGCGGCAAATTCCACAGACTTGGCGCTCGTGCCATCATGAATCGCGTAGACCAGAGGATTGCCGTTCGCATCGGAGGACCAAAGTGAAGCGCCGCCGTACGCCCCGTCTTTATTCATCGCGTAAAATTGCAAGTCGAAGAGCTTCAGCCGCGATTTATCGAACGCGTAGTTGCGCACCACGCGATGCAATGCTTCAAGGCAAGCATCGGTCGGTGATTTTCCTTGGCGCATGAGTTCGACTACCGTGTGGCCGCCCGCGATTTTGATGTCCTCTTCGCCGCGGCCGGTCGAGCCTGCGCCGCCAACGTCCTGATCAAGAAATAATCCCGCGCCGATGATGGGCGAATCGCCGACGCGTCCGGAAATTTTCCAGGCGAGGCCGGAAGTGGTGGTCACGCCGGACATTTCGCCTTTTTCGTTCAGCGCCAGGCAATTGATGGTTCCGGTGGGCGGATGCGCGATGACGTGGCGAATCCATGGTTCCCAGACGCGGCGCTCCGGCGTGTCCAGCAATTCCGCGAGCTGTTTGTTAGCCTCCTGACTAAACTGGGGCGAATCGAGACCCGGGCGCCAGTCTTTTGACGATTGCGCTCTCCACGCGAGCCATGCGAGCCGCGATTTTTCGGTGAGCAAATTCATGGGCTCGAAGCCTTCTTCAATGGCGAATTTTGTGGCGCCTTCGCCGACTATAAACGTGTGATTGGTGCGCTCCATCACCGCGCGGGCGACTTTGGCGGCGTTCTTCACCTTTTCGAGAGCGCCCACGGCGCCGCAGCGGCGCGTCGGGCCGTGCATCACGCAGGCATCGAGCTGCACGACGCCATCTTCGTTTGGCAATCCGCCGTAGCCGACGGAGTTGTCGTTGGGATCGTCTTCTACGGGCGTGACCACGGCGATGACGGCGTCGAGCGTGTCGCCGCCCGCGCGCAGAACTTGCATTCCCGAATCAAGATGGGGCAGTCCATTGTGCGCGGAGATGATGCACGGGCGTTTTCCTGTGCTGGATGAGGATTGCGGAGGATTGCTAACCGCGCTTTTTGCGCCCCCTGCGCTACGCGGCAAAGCTGCGCCGAACAGATTGCGTGTGCTGGCCACAACTCCACCGGCGAGCGCGCCTAGAAAAAACTTCCTGCGTGTCCAGATTGGCATCTTTACACCTCGAACGAAGCCTTCGAACTAGTGGGGGCAGCCCTGACAAATTGTTTTGGGGATGCGCGCGGGCAAAAGGCGGCGCAAACGGACGCCGCCTCCGCCCGACGAACGAGTTGCTGGAACTATCTCCGCCGCGTTCCACCGCCCTCACCGTGCGATGTTTCGACCGAAACGAAAGGAATATCGCTGCGGCGCATCATTTCGTTGAACGCAGCGAGATCCTTCGTTTGTACTTCGTGCCACGCAGCCAGCTGCGCGTCGATTTCTCCCTTAAGTTGGTTGTAGACAGTGTAGGCCGCTTCGGTCGGGCCGGCAACGGCGCCACCTACGGAACTGCCGAGCGCCATCATTTGGTCAGCGAGCATGATGGGATAGTTCAACGGATCCTCGCCGGCCCTTGATTTCGACTGGATGAGCTTGTCCTCGATGGCTACGGACTTCTCATCCAGCGATTTGGCGCTGTCGGCGATGTCTTTGTGTCCCGAGCCGAGCCGCTTTTGGATGCCCGCGAGCTGCTCGTGCAGCGCACGAATTTGATTCACGGCATCGTGCGCGGCGTTCACTTCCTGCTGAATCTGCAGAGTAAGCGCAAGCTGCTTATCGAGCTCGTCCTGCGTGACGTGCAGCCGTGGATCGAGCTTCACTTCGAGCGGCGCGGTGTAACTCTGCCCGTTCACCGTGAGCTTCACCTGATAAGTGCCGGGAACGGCTTCCGGTCCTGCGGGCGAGCCGCCCCAGGAAATGGCGCCCGGAACAGTGTGGCTCGATTCATAGCGCAGGTCCCAGCTGAAGCGGTTGATGCCCGCGTTTTTGGTGAGCTGCGCGCCGCGGCCGAACCGGAAGCCGCCGAATTCCGGCGCTTCGGCTGGATGCGCGGTCGAGTACTTGCGAATCACTTTGCCGTGGCTGTCAGAGATTTCGAGCGAGATGTCACCGGACGGCTCGGACTTCAGCCAGTAATCAATGGTTGCTCCAGCGGCGCCGCCGAAGAAGAAGCTGAATCCTCCGCCAGCCTGCCGGTAAGCCGTCGCAGGCGGGAAGAGATGTGCGGCGTCATTCTGCAAAGATTCGGAGTAATGGCGCAGCGGCGTGATGTCGTCGAGCGCCCAGAACGCGCGGCCGTGCGTCGCGGCGAGCAGATCGTTTCCTTGAATGGTCAAATCGCGCACCGAGGCGTGCGGCAAATTGGATTGCAGCGATTGCCAGTGGCCGCCATCGTCGAACGAAACGTAGACGCCCAGTTCCGTGCCGGCGAAAAGCAGTCCACGATGGCCGGGATCTTCGATCACCGCGTGGACATAATCGCCATCCGGGATGCCGTCGGTGATTTTCGTCCAACTGTGGCCGAAATCGGTGGTCTTGTACGCGTAGGGGCGAAAATCGTCGAGCTTGTTACCGCTCACTGCGATGTAAGCGGTGCCCGCTGCAAAGGGCGAGGGACAAATACCGCTGATCTTGTTCCATTCAGGAAAACCCTTTGGCGTTACGTTGGCCCAGTGCGCGCCGTCGTCGCGCGTGAGATGAACGAGGCCGTCATCGGAACCGACCCAAATTTGGCCGCGCGCAACTTTGGAAGGTGCGATGACGAAAATCGTGTCGTAGTATTCGACGCTGGTGTTGTCTTTCGTAATCGGCCCGCCGGCGGATTGCTGCTTGGACTTATCGTTGCGCGTGAGGTCCGGGCTGATAATCGTCCAGCTCTTGCCTGCGTCATTCGTGCGGAAGAGGACGTTCCCGCCGAAGTAGATCGTTTTCTCGTCGAAGGGCGACGAAGCAATCGGCGCGGTCCACTGGAAGCGGTATTTCAGATTTGCGGCGCCGTGGCCCATTGGATTGAGCGGCCAGGGTGAAACGTCGACGACCTCGCCGGAAGCGCGCTCGAAGCGTGTGATTTCGCCGTCGTACGAATCGCCGTAAACCGTGTCGCCGTTGCTGTCGGGAACGACCCAGCCGCTTTCGCCGCCGCCCACGTCGTAAAAATCGGTGGGATTGCCGCGATGGGCGATGGCCACCGTGCCGGCATCCTGCTGCGAGCCGTAGACGTAATACGGGAAGCGATTGTCGGTGGCGACGTGGTAGAACTGCGCGGTCGGCTGATTGTCGCGCGTGGACCAGCTCTTGCCGCTGTCCAGAGAAACCGCCGCGCCGCCGTCGTCGCCGACGATCATGTGCGCGGAATTTGTGGGATCAATCCACAAAATGTGCGAATCGCCGCCGATGATGGGCTGAAACGAATGCCCGCCGTCCACGGAACGAAACACGCCGGTGTTGAGCACGTAGACTTCGTTCACATTTTTGGGGTCTGCATAAACGTGTGTGAAATACCAGGCGCGCTGGCGGAACTCACGATTGTCGGTGGCGAGGCTCCAGCTTCCGCCGGCATCGTTCGAGACGTAGAGCCCGCCTTTGTCGGCCTCGATTAGCGCGTAGACGCGCTCACCATCCGCACCCACGGCAATTCCGATTTTGCCGAGCGGCCCCGCAGGCAGGCCGTGGCCTTCAATAGGCTTCCAGGTCATGCCTTCGTCTGTGGATTTGTACATCCCGCTGCCCGGGCCGCCGCTGATGAAGTCCCACGGCTTGCGAACGACCTGGTAAAGCGCGGCATAAACAATGTGCGCGTTGGTGGGATCGAACACGATGTCTGCGGCGCCGGTGTTCTCGTCCTTGTAGAGGACCTTGCTCCAAGTCTTGCCACCGTCCGTAGAGCGGAAGATGCCCCGCTGCTCGTTGGGTCCAAAAGCATGGCCAATCGCGGCGACCATCACGAGGTCAGGATTGCGCGGGTCAACAACAATGGCGCTGATGTGCTGGGTGTCGTCGAGGCCGATATGCGTCCACGTTTTTCCGGCGTCCGTGGACTTGTAAACGCCGTTGCCGTAGCTGATGTCGCCGCGCAGGCATGGCTCGCCTGTGCCGACGTAAATCACGTTGGGATCCGATGGCGCAATGGCCAGCGCGCCAATCGATTGCACCGGCTCCTTGTCGAAGAGCGGGGCCCATTGCTGGCCGGCGCTGTCGGAGCGCCACACGCCGCCATCCACCGAGCCGAAATAATAAGTGTTCGTGCCGGGGATTCCCGCGGCGGCTTCCACGCGGCCTCCGCGATACGGCCCGACCAAGCGCCATTTTAGCGCGGAGAATGGATCTTCATGGCCGCTGTGTTCCTGCTGTGCGTATGATGACGAACTGAAAAGAAAAGCCGCGGCAAACATCAGGCTGCAAAAAACAATGGCGGCTGCGCAGTATTTGCGAAGCATTCGAGTCCTCCTCGATAACGAACCGCGCGGATTTTATACTCGCGAGCGTGCACGACGCAATCATTCGCTGCGTGCCAGACGACGTTTTTCTCTGCTCTGAACCTTGCTCCAAGAATGGTGAGACCCAGTTCCTGCTGTGAGAGTACTCTTAGGTGTGAGTTCGTCTGAGAGGTGACGTCATGCGTGCGAAACTCGCAATCCTGATTTCCTTTGCGGCCACCGCGACAGCTTTCGCGAGCGCGAATGGCCAGGTCACTTCGGCTTCTCCGAATTTCCGCTCCGTTGTCATTCGCGTCGGTAAAGCACCGGGCCCTATCACCGTTGCCGATGTGAATCATGATGGCAGGCCCGACATCATCGTCGGCAGTATGGATGGCGGCATAGTCACAGTTTTGCTTGGCGACGGGAATGGCCAGTTCGCACCGGCTCAGGGTTCGCCGTTCCCATGCAACGCCAATCCCAATGACATCGCTGTCGCGGACATGAATGGCGACGGCCATCCGGACCTGGTCATTGCCAATACGCAGACGCCCTACATCACCGTGCTGCTCGGCGATGGCAAAGGAGGCTTCACGCCCGCGGCGCACTCGCCCTTCGCAACGAAATCCTTTCCGCATCCGCATGGAGTGGTTGTCGGCGACTTCGTGGGAAATGGGAAACCGGCCGTCATCACAGACAGCTGGGGCCACAACCAGATCCTTCTGCTCGAAAGCGACGGCAAAGGCAATTTGCTTCTGCCTGGCAAATTTTTCCCCGCAAATCTGCACACGGATTCCGGCGTGCGTGCCGCGGACTTTAATCGCGACGGAAAACTGGACATCGTCACCGTGAATCAAACGGCCAATGTGGTGGGGCTTTTGCTGGGCGACGGCCATGGCAATTTTCGGCGAGCGCCCGGCTCGCCTTTCCCCGCAGGCGACACGCCGTGGTCTTTCGATGTCGGAGACGTGAATGGCGATGGAAATCCCGACGTCGCCATCATTCCTTACGAACGCGACATGCGCGACAGCAAAAATCTCGGGGTCACGATTCTGCTCGGCGACGGCAAAGGCGGAATGGCCACGATGCGCGGCTCGCCATTCTCGCTGCAAGGTTGCGCTGGACCATCTCGCGTAGCGATTGGAAATGTCGCAGGCCACCGCGCAGGTGAACTGCGTGACGTTGTCGTGTCGTGCGCGCAAAACAACAAACTGTTTTTCTTTATAAGCGCGAAGAGTGGCACGTTCACGGTCTCGACCCGCAGCATGCCCACCGGGTGGGGCGGCCTCGCCCTCGGCGACCTCACCGGCAAAAGCAAAGATGACGTGCTCGTTTCGAACAATCAGGCCGGCACGCTTACAATTTTGTTTCCCAACTGAATTCGCGAGTAGTCTGTTTGATTTGTGTCGCTCCGCGAGCGCCGTAGTCCAGTCGCTCTCAGAGCATCAAGAGATCATCGACTGGAAACGTTGCGGCTGGACATGAGGCGCTGTTAAACTGTTTTCATTGCATTCGATCGTTTGTCGGGGCGTGGCTCAGCCTGGCTAGAGCGCCTGGTTCGGGACCAGGAGGTCGGTGGTTC
>DAIRCW010000121.1:0-8970 GCA_036796475.1 Candidatus Acidiferrales bacterium
CAGTCACGCACGAAGAGCACGAGGAAATAGCCGAATCTGCTGAGGCCTGCGTGAATACCTCGCCGAAGATGGGCTTGTCGCCGAAATACTGTTCGGTGAAACCAATTCTCGCGCCGAGTTCCGCGGCGGTCTCGTTGGGATGGAAGATTCCCGCGAAAATACAATCGACATACAGATGTGCGACCTGGAGAAGCTCAAGATGCGCCGGAGAGCCCCAATCGCCGAGGAAATTCGAGCCAAAGTATAGTGTGTTTGGAGAATTGTTCTTGATTGCGTTGTGGATCGAGCCGAAGTAGTGCGCGCCAATCTCGTACAGCCAGTTGTTTAGGTCAATGCCGACTTGAGGAGCGACGCTGACTGCGGCATTGCTTCCTGGATTGCCAGCGCGGCAGGCGTAACCGCGCGTTCCTTCGCCGCCACCAGCGTAAGCGGTCATGCAGATGCCGTTTGAACCGACCCAGGAATGGCGACCGTCTTCGTCGAGCAAACCTGTGCCCCACATCCAGCCACCCGCGATGGCGCTGATGGTGATGGCGGTGCCTGAAGTCGGTGCGACTCCGAAAGTCAGCTTCACGGCTCCAGTGCCGTAATCAATTTCGGAAGGCGGAGCGGGCAATGATGCTCCACTCACCAAACCGGTTGAGGGCACGATGAAATTCGTGGTGAAAGGGACGTCGATTGCCTGAAGTGTAGGCGGTGGATTGAGCGCGCCGCTGCCCACACAGCCGAAAGGGCCGCCGACAGTTGTGTCGAGAAGGCGGCAGGCCATATAGACGTCATATCCCGTAGCGCCGGTCGGTGGATTGAGCGGAGCTGTGACCGAATCTCCTTCGGTGGTTGTGCAGGTCTCACCTGTTTTTCGACTAGGAATGTATGTTCCTGAGCCATGCCAGATGACAATAGCGGTGAAGCTGGCGTGCGGCGCGGAGGGATTCGCGCCCGATGAGCCGCAGGGATTATCGGAGAGAAGAGCTTGCGAGCCGCTGGCGAGGCTGCTTGAGGCATCGCCTGCAAGCACGCCCATGCAGCTTCCAGCGGTCGCGCAATTGTACGGCGTGGATGGAGCGGTACCGATCAGCGGGCATTTTCCGCGTTCGCCCAGCACCCAATAGCAGTCTCCGCCAATGAGCGTAGTGCCTTCGAAAATGGCGACGGATAGGGGCGAGATGTTTCCAGCCGTCGCCGGCAGAGTGCAGTTAAAGACCACGGTTGCGCCGTCGCCGGTGCCGCAGGAGAAGTTCGTAATGGGCGCACCGGAGGAACCCATCGTTGTGTAGTTGGCGCCCCAGCATTGGTTAAGGCGTGCGATGGCAGTGGGTGCGGCACCCGCAGCGCACGCGGGAAACGCCGCGCCGCCGTACTCGGCGTTCAAATAATTGGCCAGCGAACACGGGGGAGCCGCAGTGTTCCCAAGCGAGAAACAACTGGCGAGGCTCGTAGGCGGGGTGGACGAGACGGCTTTGGAGTAGACGGTCGTGTCGGTGTAGAGGACAGCTTTGGATTGATAGGTCAGATTACCCTGGCCGGGATCGAAAGTCTCGATGGGAGAAGTGACGAGAGTGATGTACGCCCAGTTGGCTTTGTTGTGACCCGGCGGGTCGGTATCGAATTCCGCGTTCGAAGATAATCCGCACATGAAGTCGATGTCATCTATCACTTCGCCCAAGGCGTAAGGATTGTTCAGAAGAATGTTAGTGCTCGCGGTGATGCCATTGGCGAAGATGGCGTACTCGGGATCGAAGACGTCGGTGCAGCCCGCGCCAGTGTAATCGCGGAAGTAATCGTCCACGCCGATGATGTAGTTTTTCATCGGATGCGAAGCATGATTGTTCAGGTTTACGGTCGCATACACTGAAATGTTGTTGTTGTAAAAGGTCGGGTACGAAGTGCAGCCGGTGCAAGGCCTGGTTCCATCGAGCAGAGAGTTTGAGTCCTCGCCGACCACGTTGAAGTGGTAATTCACCATGAACTTCTTGAGCATGGCGATAGCTGCGGTCGTGGTGTTGTTGCCGTACTTGGCGAAGGCGGCTGGCGTCCAGATGGTTGAGGCATTGACTCCCGGCACTTTGAAATTCGCCAAGGCCTGCATGTGGAAGTGGTTTCCTGCGGGCGTGCACATCCACCAGGTATTGTTTGCCTTTTCGAAGTAAAAGTGGCCCGTGGCTCCGCCGGCGCACGCAGACTGCTGCCAGCCGCCGTACTGGTCGAAGGTTTGAGCGTGCGCGCCGGGGACGACGGAAACAGCGATGCTGAGCAGGAGAAAAACGACGAAAGTGTTTCGCATTACTGGCATGCGGAGTCCTTTGTGCGAGTCGCTGCGCGAGCGTGGGCGGCGTTGCGCGAATTTGTGAGTAGTACAGCGAGCCCTTGCGATCAGTTATTTGCGGTCATGCAGATCCAGCTGATGGATGAAGCATCAGTTCCAGACGACGAAGTGACAGTGAGGGCTGTCGCGCTCGGGATGATTTTGTATGTGTTCCCGGTTGTGCTGGGGCCGAGAGAGCAGGACGGCGCCGCGGAATAGGGCTTAACGAACGTGTGCGAGCAAGCGCCAGAAGCGAGAGTGCAAGTGCCCGCGGAAAAATTGCTTTGCTGCAAAGTGAAATCGGCGGTGTAGTTGACGTTATCGGGCGAATAGATGGTGCCGAAGCTGTTCGGGGGCGGCGTGAAGGACGAAGCGCCATTAATTGTGCCTGATGCGGGCGTAAACGTGGGGACGCCAGCGCTCGCAGCTTCGACGTGAAAAAAGAAATTGTTACCGAAGGAAGAAGCGGCGGGAAGTGTGACTGCGACTGGAGAAGAGCCAGAGTAGGTAATCATGTTGCCGCGATCGGCGGCGGCGACGGAATCTGTGGAGCCGGTTACGGTGCGGCCAGGCAGTCCGGGCGTGCAATCGCTCCACACGGGCGTGGAGTTAGCGCAGATTTCGTCACCTGCTGCGGCAGGATTGACGAGCTGGGTCAGCAGGAAAGAATTTGCTGCCGTGGTCAACGCGCCGGTGATGCTCAGATTGTGACTCGTTGAGTTGTAAGAGAAATTCGCGGCGTCGCCGCCGAATGCGCCGGCATTGTTGAATTGCACGGCGGTATTCGTTCCGCCCGGCGTGCCGGAGCCTCCGACGCCTGTGCCGCAGGGATTTGCCGCGACAGCGATGAGTCCGGGCGATCCGCCGGCCTGCAAGCAGTCTCCGCTGGTCCATGCACCGGTGAAGTACGGAACCGTGCCAGTGACGCCGGGCATGGAGAGGCCAGAGCTGCCGAGCGAAATGTCTGTGATCATAGGGCCTGCGGCCCAAGCGTTGCCGCCGCTGCCTACGAAATGCTGGGTGCTGCAATTCCCTCCTACGCTGCCGACGGTGCCGCCGCCAAAAACATTCACCGGCCAGGTGAACAAGAAAGGTCCGCCTGCGCCTTGACAGATGATGAAGGTGAGCCACTGGCCGTTTTGCACGTTGACGAGTGACGTTGAGGTGAGGGTCGCGTTCATGGTCAGCTCGAACGTGTTGCCCAGTCCCGCGTCAAATGTGGCGGCGCCTGCGGATTCAGTCACGATGACTTCTGCTGCCGTTATGGCGAAATTGCTCTGCACGCTTGGAACGCTTTGCGAGCCGAAGGGCTTCAGCTGCAGGGTGTCTTCGCCGGTGTCGGCGTTATAAGTGAAGGAAAGGGCCGAAGTGGTGGCGCTGAGTCCCCAGGCATTTGCGCCGCCCTGGCGAAAGGTAAGCGAACTCGCGTCAGCAGGAATGGAATCGATTCCCAAATTATAAAAGTACGGCTGGCCGGGTAGTTGCTGCGTGCCGTTCACATCAGCTTCGTCGACGCCAGTGGTGGAAGTGAGCCAGGCGAGCGGCTGCGCGTCAGAGATATTCCCGAGCATCTCGATGTGGCCGGATGCACCGCCGAGATTGTCGACAATTTTTTCGCTGCCGCATTGCGAGAAGGAATTGCGTACGATGCGCAGAACGGCGGAGGTGTCCACGATAATCGGCGCTGGCGGATAGGCGGTGAGATTGCACTGCATGAAGTTTCCTTCAATGACCACGGCGCCCGGCGTAGGCGTGAATCCTTGCGGCGGAATGGAGGAATCGCCGACCTGCACGTTGTAGGAAGGAGGGCTGCTCTCTTCTTCGAAATAATTTTGTGCGATGGTATACGGCGAGCCGTAAAGCATTTTGATGTTGCCGGAGACGTTGCCTTCGAAATCGTTGCGCACGAGATTGATGTCCGCGCCATTGACGATGAACGCGCCAACGAAATTGTTTTGAATGTAGCTGTCGGTGACGGAAAAATCGTTATTCGAACCTGCGCCAGCAATGCCCAGACCGAATCCGGCGATGTAAACATTGTGCAGTTTGCCGCAGCATCCGAAGCTGGTGTAGCCGTTGGCCATGGATGCTGTGCCCGCGGAAGCGGAGGCGTCGGTGAAAAGCTTCACGCCATCGAGCTGTGCTCCGTTGGGATCATAAATTGCCGAGTAGGCTGTGGTGTTGAATGGAGGACGGAAGCCGAGATTTTGCAGCGTGCCGGTGAAGGTCCAATTTGCGCCGATGGCGAGAGGTGCCGACGTTTGCTTCGTCTCGTTGTTGGCGTTGGCAGAGACGTAGACGTTCCATCCAGTGACCCCGCTCGCGGCTGGCGGCGAGAGAACTTCAAGGCAATTCCCTGCTGTGGTGGTGAATGTTGATTCGGCAGAAACGTTTGTTAAGCCCTGCGCAGTTACGTAGGTAATTTCGACAAAGTATGGTTCAACGGCGCAGCTGATTCCGGCAACTTGCGTGAGCGCGGGCGCGGCGGGAGCGGCGACAGGTCCGCCGATGGACGTAGGATACTTCACGCCGACGTCGCGCATTTTGAATCCCTGTGCGGACACGGTGATGGCGTTTCCTGCGAGGCCCTGATAATCGAGATAAGTGACTGGCGCGTTCTGTGTGATGAATTGGAAGTGACCGTGGCCTTCGATGGTTACGTTGGGCGTGGAGATGACGAGCGGCTGCGTGAATTTGCAGACACCGGGAATTTCAATGAGGCCGCCGCTCGGAGGAATCGCGGCGAGCGTGGCTTGCAATGCGGCGGTGTCGTCAGTCGCGTCGTCGCATTTTGCGCCGAAGGCCTTTACGTCGAACCACGGGTCGCCGGATTTGAAGAGCGCGTCACCGCTAAAGGTGTTTGCGCCAGTAAAATTGTTATTGGCCTGCGAAGCGACGGAGCCGCAGCCAGTCGCACTGGTGTTAGGCACGCAAGGAATGGTTACCGTTTGAATGTACGCGCCGATTTCGGGGCCGTAGACTTGAACTTCGTAGGTGCCGGGCGGCGCCCAGAAGCCGAAGTCGCCGTTGGGATCGGCGTTGAAGGGATTGGCGGCGGTGGTGGCGAGGGTCGCATCGGTGTAAATCGTAGCGAGTGGCGAGCACGGAGAATTGGCGTAGCCGATCACGCCTTGCGACGTGCACACGGCGACGGATGCGCCGGGAGCGATATGACCGTCGCGTCCAAGGGCAATGTCGTTGTGGCGCGCCCCCTGGGCAAACGCGGGCAGTGTGAACAGCACAAATGATGCCGACAATAAACAGAATAAGGCAGCAGTGGTTTTTCTGGAGAGCATCGATTTTCCTTCGCTAAGAGCTTGATTCGGTGTTGACAGCTTTATTCAAAATGGGAGCAGTAAGCTGCGGCCGCGGTACTCATCAGTTGCGGGGCGGCGCTGTTTTCGCGAAAGTAAGAATCAACGAGCGCGCAGTGTGGCGCGAACGCCGTATTTGGGGCGCAGGGTTACAGACGGGAAAAGTTTAATTGGATGATCGGGAACAAGTTCGAAGCGGAAGCGCTGCGCGATGGCGGCGAGGAGCAGCGTGGATTCCATCATGGCCAGTCCCGCGCCGATGCAGACGCGCGGACCGCCGCCGAAAGGAAAATAGGCGAAGCGCGGGCGCTTACGATTCGCCGCGGAGTAATCGACGACGGGACAACGTGCGGCATCCGCTTGCTTTCCCGCGGACCCAGCCGCGGCGTGCGTAGATGCCTCCGGGTTAGCGCCGCTACGAGGGGCGTCTGAGCGAAGATCATCAGATCTGAAGTTTGGAGTTACATCTTCGCGCCAGCGCTCGGGAATGAAATTTTCCGGATCGGGAAAAAAGCGCGCGTCGCGATGAGTGACCCATGGAATCAGAAAAATATTGGTGCGCGCGGGAAGCGTGTAGCCGCCGGCCTGAAATTCAATGCGCGATTGGCGCCCAATCCCCCAAGCAGGAGGATAGAGACGCATGGACTCCTTGATGACCATTTCCGTGTAGGGAAGGCGCGGCAAATCCTCGGCGGAAGGGGCTCGCCCTTGAAGAACGGCGTCAAGTTCCACGTGAAGTTTGCGCTCGGCGGCAGGATTTGCGGCCAGCAGATACCAAGTCCACGTGAGCGCGATGGCAGTGGTTTCATGGCCCGCGAGAAAAAGAGTCATCAATTGATCGCGCAATTGCAGGTCGCTCAGCGGGCGGCCAGCGTCGTCGCGGATCTGCAGAAGCGCGCTGAGCAGGTCGCGCGAATTCCCCGCCCCGACTTTTTCTTGGTACGCACGACGCTCGCGAATGATTCCGTAAATAACATTGTCGAGCTCGAGGCGGGCGCTGCGCATGCGGCGCGTTCCCGGGACGGGAAACCTGTCAGGCAAAAGAAATGCCCAGCCGGCAATGCGCGTGAACTGCTTCATGGCCGTTTCGAGAGCGGAGCCGACACGTTCGGTGCTGGAAGACACGTCCGCGCCGAAAAGAGCACGCGCGACGATGTCCAGTGTGAGCGCCATCATCTCCTGATGCAGATCGCGTGTTTCGCCGTCGCGCCAGCGAGACATCATGCGAATGGCGCAATCGGACATCACTGGCGCGTAACTCAAGATATTTTCGCGGCGGAACGCCGGTTGAAGCATTTTACGCTGCGTGTGCCACTCTTCGCCTTCGCTGGTGAGCAGCCCATGGCCGAGAACCTTTGCAAGTGCGCGGTAGTCACGGGATTTGAAAACGTTCGCAGGATCCGTGAGCAACACAGCCTCGATGTCGTCCGGATGAACGAGCATGGTCATCGGGACATGAAGGAATTGGAAGTACACCACGTCGCCGAAATTGCGCGCGGCGCGCTCAAAGCCGGCAAGCCAGTCACCGCCCGGGAGCGGCACGTTGCCGAAGACGAACCAACCGCGCGGCCCCGGAGGCAGATTGCGACGCGAGGATTTGCGTGCCGGCACGGCGGTTGTCGCGGCGTTCATCGCTCTGATTTTAACAGGTCGCGATGAATAATGCGGCGCGATAATGCAGTCGCAGCTCTGCTTGGTAAGTACTGACTAACCAAAGAGAGTGCCGGCAGCGATGCCGAGGCCGCCGAAAAGCGAGCCGAGTGCTGTCCCACTTTTTGCGGACTGTTCCTGCACATTGAGCAATTCCGGCGGGACGCCCATCGCACGCCCGAGAAGATTCGTGTCGATATTGTACGCATTACCCAGCGCATTGAGGCCAGCCAGCTGCTCGCCAATTTTCTCGTTAGCGAATTGAATTTGGTCAGATTGCGCCTGGTTGGCGAGCGTTTGCGCTTCTTCGCGGCCCAGTTGTGCGTCGAGCACGTTGAACCCAGCATCATTGTTGGTGCGCGCGACGCGATTGGCAGCGGATTCGCGCAATGAGTCATACGCGGTACGCGCCGCCCCCATTCCCTGCTGTTCGATGGCCGATTGCTCGGCGGGCGTATAGCCGGGCGCGTTGAGGAGCTGCTCGATGCCGGGAAAGAGCAAAGAGCGGTCCTGCTGGCCTTGCTGATTGGCCTGCGAGATGAGCTGATTTTGCGAAGCAAGCTGCTGTTGCGTGAGTTGCTGGGTTTTTTGCTGTGCGGCACGACTCATGGAAATTCCTTTCGTAAGGGGCATTGCTCGTTTGTTGCTAATGCTGAATTCGTGATGATTCAACAGAAGGGGCGAACGTTTTTGATGAGCGGAGAATAAGACGAGAGACAAGAATCCTCAGGCCTAAAGACCCGTTCACTTGTTCAGGGCGCGCTTGAGCTACATTTGTTCAGCGGAAGCGGACGCAATAGGGCGTCCAGTCATCATCGCGCAGCCAGCCGAGGGATTCGAGACGACGTCCGAAGCGCGTGGCGATGCGCGGCGGAAGCCAGGCGTGAGCGTCGGCGAGGCCGCGAGCACGCAAGTCAGCGGAACCGGCGCGATGCAATTCGAGCAAACGCGAGTATCGTTGGCGCGGCGTTCCTGCGTGAGGATCGGCAAGCAAATAAATCTCGCACGTGAGACGCGCGAGGGCGGCCATGACGATTTTGCCTTCTACTGAATCGCGATTCCCTTCCCTGTAAGTGCGGGCATGTGAGATCCTTGGGGAGTCTTCGCAGAGCACCAGCTTGCTGACGAACAGCGGGTCGCGCAAATGAGGAAAAGGATATTCGAATCCTTGCGCGCGATGCATGGCGAGAAGCGTGTCGAGATCGGTCTCTTTGTATTCGCGCACAGGCATTAAAACACCCGATGCTTCAGGAGTGGGTGGACGCGCGCGAGCTTTTCGGCCATGGTGAAGGTATCGTCACCCGAAACGACGCCAAATTGCGCGAGAGCGGCCGCGGCACGCTCGGAAATCGGCGCACGCGCGAGCGGGTGAGGCAAAGCTTCTACTTGCGGGTCGTTTTCGAGCGCAATGTGCGCGGCCTCGTCCGCCGTTACGAGCACGAGAATGAGGATGGCTGCGACTCGAGCGGGGTCAATTTTGTCCGCGGCTCCACGCATGTGGCCATGGCCCGGCGCATCAAGAACGACGAAATGGCACTGTGAGCATCGGTGAGCGTGCGGCTGCCAGGCCGCGAACGTGGTCAGGTAATATCGCTTCCCAGTCATGTAAGTGCCTCAATAAAAATGGCTTACTCCAGGATTCACCGAGAATCTAAGCGGAAAAGTTTAATATATTAAACTTGTGTCTTGACAATATTAAGT
>DAIRCW010000122.1:0-8706 GCA_036796475.1 Candidatus Acidiferrales bacterium
ATCTGGTGTGATATTATGCGCCGTGCCTCAACGTCGTCGATTATTTACTATCCGACGATGTACTGCGCTCCGATAATCGAGCATGAGTGTGCCACCCGCCGATTCGTGGATTGAAGCAGCTCGCCTCCCAAGAGGTGCGTGCGGATTTTGTGTTTCTGGATCCGCCGTATGCACGTGGCGAGGAATACGAGCGCGTTTTGGAATTCATTGATTCGGTGAACTTGCTCTCGTCGAACGGAATCGTGATCGCGGAGCACGCGAAGAAAATCAATTTGCCGGACAAATTACAATCGCTCGAACTCACGCGTGTGCTGGTGCAAGGAGATTCCGCGCTGAGCTTTTACCGAACGAGCGGCGACTGAGCTTGCACTCAATTGAAATGCAGATGCCATGCGCGGCGGGTGGGCTCATCGGATGCACTCGGAGGTTGCAATAAATGTCTTTCTTTGGCGTCACAAAAGTGTTTCTTGTGTTGTGCGGCTTAACGTTTCTGTTCATCGGTATGGTCGTCAACGGGCTGTTCATGCTTGTGTCGCCGCGGGCGTGGTATCGCTTGCCAAGTTGGTTCAGGGCAAGCGGGGGCCTTTCTGAAGAAAAATGTACTCAGGGCTGGGGCGCCGTACAAACCCGATTAGTCGGTGCCACTTTCTTAGGGCTGACCGCATGGGTTGTCTATGACTTTCTATCAAAGCACCTATAGCTCGACGCTCCAGTTAATTTGGAAGGCGGTGGTGCAGGCAAGGTTGAACAAGCTATCGAAAGGCCCGCGCGCGCCTTTGCCTTCGTGGAAGACTAATCGCAAAAAGCGCACTCAGTTCGGATTGCAGTCTGCAACTCGATTTGGTTTCTAGGTCGAAAGGACATTGATGAGTTTCGAGATGTCGCGGTCGGTGTTGTAGAGGTGGGGGGAGATGCGGAGGGCGTTTTCGCGAAGGCTGACCATGACCTGAGCCTTTTGCAGCTTCTCGTAAAGCTCTTTGGTGCGTTCGGGTTTGCGCGCGGCGACGCAGATGTAGGAGCCGCGATTTGCTGCGTCGGCGGGACTCGAGAGAACGCACGTGTCGCGCGGAAAGCGTTCGATGATTTGAGAGACGAGTTGCTGCGTGTGGTTGTAAATTGTTTGGATGCCGACGCTGTCGATGAATTCGAGAGAGGCCTGCAGAGCGGCGAGATTGGTGAAATTGGCGGTTTCGGCGGCGTCCCAGCGGCGCGCGCCGGGCACAATGGAAATTTTATCGAGCGGCAAGGAATGAAATTTGCTGGCGCCCTCAAGCGCCGCCCAATACGAGGGGCCGGGCCGCAGCTTTTCCATGGATTCGCGGCGCACCCAGAAAAATCCGGTGCCGTAGGGGCCGAGCAGCCATTTGTAACCGGAGCAGGCGACGAAATCCGCGCCAATCGCGCGCAGATTCATGGGGGTGGCGCAGGCGCACTGGCTGGCATCCAGCAGCAGCGAAATGCCGGCTTTGCGGCAGGCTTCCGCGAGATGCTTGGCGTCAATGCGCGCGCCATCGTCGAAGCGCACGACGCTGACAGAAATGAGGCGCGTTTGCGGAGTGAACTGCTGGATGTAGTCGCTCGCGGTTAAGAAGCGGTCGCGCGGGTGAACGATTTTCACGCGCAGACGGCCGGCGTCTGCCAGCGGCATGAACGTGGCGATATGCGCAGGAAATTCGCCGCGTCCGATGAGGACTTCATCTTGGGGCTTCCAGTCAAAATTTGAGGCAACGGCGGACATGCCGCTGCTAGCGCCGGAGGTGATGGCGAATTCGTCAGGCTCGCCGCCGAGGAGTTTGGCGAGCAGTGCGCGAATGCGATTGGGCAGATCGAAGTATTCGGCTTCCGGAATTTTGTGCGGGAGCTTTTTCCATTCCAGGGCTGTTTGAGCAGCGCGGACGGATTTGAGCGGCAGGGGGCCTTCGCTTGCAGCGTTGAGGTAGGTGACGCCCTCGAAATCGCCGAATTCGGAACGGTAGTCCATGCAATTCTCCTCTGCCGCGAATCCACATTTAAGACCCACGAGACAACGGCACAAAGCACGTTACGTCCGCAGCAAAGCGGCGTCGAGCCACCGCAGTCCAAAAAAACTAAAACCTGCCGTCTAACGCGTTCGTGCAAGGGGCGTTCTCATGCGCTAGGGCGTTGAAAAGCAAAATATCACGGCTGTGCGTCTGCCTCATCAGATTTGAGGCAGAAACCCAGGATCGGTTGCAGCCAAATTGGCTGGAATAATTTTTTCTTTCAGAGCAGGCACAGCCACCTGCGGGCTTGGGGGCAATCTTGATGGACGGGGCAAGCCCGCCCCTACGAAGGGTCTGCCGAAATGCACCGACATTTGCACGACCGACGCCAATCGAGGCAACTGCGTGCCTAAGGTTACGCCATGGCAAAGCGGCGTCGAGCCGCCGCACTCCAAAAAAGCGAGGCGCTTAGAAATGGGCGCGGAGTTCGCGGAAGCTGGTGAGGAGGATGAGTTTGCCGGCGCCGCTTTCGAGCTGCTCGTGCTCAAGCACCCAGGTGGCATGGTGCGGAACGAAAACGGCGTTGAGTCCGGCTTGAAGAGCGGGATTAATGTCGCTGCGCGGGCTGTTGCCTACCATCCAGCCGTTGGATTTCACAATTTTGAATTGCGCGACGACGCGTTCGTAGGTCTGCGTATTTTTTTCGGGGACAATTTCTATGGCGTCGAAGTAAGTGGCGAGGCCGGAGCGTTCAACCTTGGCGGCTTGCGCGGCGGCTTCGCCTTTGCTCAGAAGGATGAGGCGATGGCGTTCGCTCAAATAGGAAAGAGTTTCGGGGACGCCTTCGAGAATGCGCGGAGGCATGGCGTCGAGCTCTTCGGCCATTTTGTCGATTTCCTGGACGATTTCCTTGCGGGCCATGCCGCCGGCGAGTTTGAGATAAGTGTCTTCAAGCGAGCGGCGGAAGCTGCGCACGCCGTAGCCATGCTGCTCGATATTGCGGCGCTCCGTTTCGTTCAAAATGTGGCGGCAGTATTCGGGCGTGTAGCTCAGATGCGAAAGGCAGTCGAGGAAACGGCTGATGGTCTGCTCGAAGAAAATATTATTTTCCCAGAGCGTGTCATCGGCATCGACGAGAATGGTTTGGCGAGGCATGAGTTCTTATCTGCTCGTTTCGCTCGCTTGATTCAGGAGGCTTTGCGGACGCCGGCGACGAGGCGTTCGAGAATGCTTTTGGCGAGCTTTTGTGCTTCGCCGAATTGCGTCAAATATTCCTGGAAATCGCGATTCAGATCGAGAGCGGCGGTGGGCTCAAGCTTGTTGCGTAAAATCATGTCGCGCAAATGGACGGGATGAGGAAGCACGGCGTCGTCGCGCAATTCTTCGAGAGCTGTTCCGGGATCATAGTGGTACATAAATTCCTCCCTGCGAATGCGAAAATCGGGCAATGAGTCAGTTGAATACCGGCTGTTCTGTGCGACGGCCGAGAAATTCAAAATGACCTGAAACAGATATTCTAACGCGGTTCGCGAAAGAATCAGGCAGCGGCGGGCAAAAATTCGTAACGGTCAATGCTGGCGGCGACACCGAGAGTGCCGTCGCGCTGTTCGACGCGGATGATGTTGGCAAAACAGCGGATGCGGACTTCGCCAGCGAGAGTGATCTGCTGCGGAAGAGTGAGGACAATTTCGACGGAGCTGCCCTGTTCGGGAGGCGCGTCCATCATGAAGTAAACGCCACGAAAGCTGACGTCGCGCGTGTGGGCAATTTTTTCTTCCATGCTGCCGTTGTGGCTGTAGCGAACGAGCAGAGGGAGAGCGAGATTGAAGCGGCGAGCGATGCGACGGTCTGTGGTCTCCGGGTCCATAAAGGCCTCCAAGGCGCCGCTGAGTCGCACTAAAATTAGCACCGCAGCGGCGGGCTGGCAATCGTTTTCGCTGCGGGACTGGGCGATTGAGGCTTGGAACGGGGAGCGGCGTCCAGTAAACTGCGAAATTCAATGGCGGAAAGTTTTCATCGCACAATTTTTTTGAACGGGCCAGCGGGGCGGCTGGAAGCGATGCTGTGGACGGCGCCGACGAACGCGGAATTGCGGCGCGTAGCGGTGGTGTGCCATCCGCATCCGCTGTTTGGCGGGACGATGCACAACAAGGTGGTCTATCAAATTGCGAAGACGCTGCATCAGCATGGCGCGCCGGTGCTGCGGTTCAATTTTCGAGGCGCGGGGTTGAGCGAAGGCGTGCATGACAAAGGGCACGGCGAGGCCGGGGATGTGCGCGCGGCGATTGATCATGTAGCGAGCGAATTTGCGGGTGCGCCGATTCTGCTGGCGGGGTTCAGCTTCGGCGCGTTTGTCGGGTTAAGAGTGGGATGCGAGGACGCGCGCGTGAAGGAGTTGGTGGGCGCGGGATTGCCGGTGAATGGTTCGGATTTGTCGTACTTAGCGGAATGCGAAAAGCCGAAATTGATTTTGCAGAGCGCGCATGATCAATACGGTTCGCGCGAGCGGACGGAGGCACTGTTTGAACAATTGCCGGAGCCGAAGGAGATCGCGTTCATCGAAGCGCCGGATCATTTCTTTGAAGGGAAGCTGCCGGAGATGGGACGAGCGCTTGAGAAATGGCTCACGAAACGCGATGCGCAAAAATAAGTTTGGCGCGAGAAGGGATTTGGCTCAGTGGGGCGCGGTGAAAATGCGACGGAACTGTTCGGGGGACGCGGGGGGAATGCCGACGAGCTTGGCATTGGCTTTGACGTGGGCGAGGCGCTTCATGCCGACTAGCGCTGTGGCGATTAACGGAGCGGACCGGACAAATTGTAAGGCGCATTCGAGATCGTCGCGGAGGCCGAGGGCGCTGTGAATCGAGTCGGAGACTTTCCCGAGCAGATGGGCTTGCAGCAAAGATGCGCTGGCGATGAGGGTGATGCCCAGTTCGCGGGCGGCCTGAATCATGGAGACGGATTTGCCGCCGACGGTTTGGTTTGGTCGGACGAGGGCTTCGGGCATGCCAATGTTGAAGGGCAATTGCACAAAGCGAAAATGATTTTCGCCGTCGGCAGCCTGTCGCGCGAGGCCGCAGACGGATTCGAGCGAAAGATAGCCTTGTGAGCGAGGGTCGTCGCGAAAGGCGTTCCAGGTGGCCAGGCCGTAGGATTTTATTTTGCCCGAGGCGACGGCGGATTCGAGAAACTGGAAGGCAGCGAGCAGGCGCTTGTTGAAAATGTCGCGAGGAATTTCGGCGAGCTGCGTTTCGGGATTGTGAAGGTAAAAGACGTCCACGGATTCGATGCCTAAATTGCGGCGGCTGCGGTCGAGCTGGTCTTCGACATAGCGAGGCGCGAGGCAATGGCAGCCCGCCGCGATGTCTTCAACGGTGAAAATTCCCTTTTCGATGAATTCGCGAGAAAAATAGGCGTTGGGATCCGCGGGCATTTCGCCATCTGGCGTGAGGAATCCGGCTTTGGTGCAAAGCACGAGTTCTTCGCGCGCAAAACCGGCGGCGAGTAAATCGCGGAGGGCCGCGCCGACGGCACGTTCGCTGCGCTGCAGGCGATAGTTGATGGCAGTGTCGATAAGATTAAGGCCGCTGCGAACGGCGGCGACGATGGATTGGTGATATGCGGTGTCGGTGGCGGCGTCGGGCTCGCCGAGATAGGTGCCGATGCCGATGGAGGAAATTGTGAGGCCGTTGCGTTCGCGGAAGTGGCCCGGCGCGGCGATTTTGGTGAAGCGTTCGGCGAAACGGCGCGTGGCTTCGGGCGTGGCAAATCCGGGCGCTAGTGAAATTTGCGAGGACATGATCGTTACAGGCCAAAAGATGGCGGCTGAGTATAGCAGAGCCTCGAACGAGGGGACTGCGCTGAAAACGCGCGGGCTCCCGCATTATTCCAAGGCACGGGTGGTCATGTTGCCTGCGGGTTCGCCGCCGGCGATGCCTTGGGCCAGGATGAGCTGGCGGGCTTCGACGCGGAGTTGTGGAAGGACGCTGCCAAACGCAAACGCGCCGCCGATGGCGCAAAGGCCGCCGATTCCGACGGTCCATTGCGCACCGATGCGCTGCGCGAGCGCGCCGGCGAGGAGAGAGCCTAGCGGGGCCATGCCCATGAACATCATGGAGTAAACGGCCATGGTTCTTCCGCGGAGACGGTCGGGGACCATGGCCTGAATGAGCGTATTCGAAGAAGCCATCTGCACCATCATGAAGAGTCCGACGGGCACAAGGAACACGACAGAGAGCGCGTACCAGTGCGAAAACGAAAAGAGAATGAGGGCGGCGCCGAATCCACCGCAGGAGAAAGCGACCCAACTGCCCAAGCCTCGGAGGCCGCGTTTGGAAGCGAGAACGAGAGCGCCAGTAAGCGCGCCGATTCCGGTGGCGCCCATCAAAATTCCCAGCGTGCGGGCGTTGCCGTGGAGGATGCGCGCAGCAAAAATGGGCATGAGCACGGAGTAGGGCATGGCGACGAGGCTGACGAGTCCGAGCAAGAGAAGCAGCGCAAGGATTGGCATGGTGTGCCGGACGAAGCGGAAGCCTTCAGCGATGTGCTCGATGGCGGATTCGCCGCGATGCTCAATTTCGCGGGGAGCGATCTTCATGAGCAGGAGACCGGTGATTACCGCGATGTAGCTGACGGAATTGGCGAAAAAGCACCAGCCTTCTCCGATGCTGGCGACCAAAATTCCGGCGACGGCGGGGCCGATGACGCGCGCGCCATTGAACATCGAGGAGTTGAGGGCGATGGCGTTCATCAGGTCTTCGCGGCCGACCATTTCGACGAGAAATGCCTGACGCGCGGGGATGTCGAAGGCGTTGACGACGCCCATGAGCGCAGCGAGAAGGATGACTTCCCAGACTTTTACGCGTCCGGAAAGAGTGAGGCCAGCGAGAATTCCGGCGAGAACCATGGCGGAGGATTGCGTGGCGATGACGATGCGGCGGCGGTTCCAACGGTCTGCGGCCATGCCGCCGAGCGGCGCGAGAAGGAAGACGGGAATTTGTCCCGCGAATGCGACGGTGCCGAGAAGGAGCGACGAACCGGTGAGACGGTAGACGAGCCAGGCTTCGGCGACAGTGTCCATCCACGTACCGATGAGGGAAATGAGCTGGCCGCCGAAAAAAAGCTGGAAATTGCGATGCTGCAGAGCGCGGAACATGACCTGAAAGCGGGAGGGCGGAGCAGAGCGGGAATGTTCGGCGACGGGAGCGGAGGAATCGTCGGGCATGTGGAGTTATTTCTGTTCAGGCGCAGGCTGAGGAGCTAGAGCGCGGGCGCAGGCGCGCAGCATCCTGCGGTAGGGCCAGTCGCTTTCACGAAACAAAATCTCTCCTTCCCGAGGTTTGGAGTAAAACCATCTGGCGAGAAGCCACAGATGCTCCTCGCGTCGAGCCGAATCTTGTGCAGGCTGCGAATCGGCGACGCCGCTGTTCATTGTATCGCAGGGATGCGCGGCGGAACTGCGCGGGTATTGCGAGAATTGCTGAAAGTGTTCGCGGATGAGTTCTTCGGCGGAGCGCGGCTGACTCATGTCGCCGAAGGAAAGGAACAAGGGCTCGGCGATGAAACCGTCCACGACGGCGAAAAGAGCCACGGTTTTTTCCGGAGCGGCGCGCTGTAGAACCACGGCATTGAGATGTTCCGCGCGGCGAATGATTTCCGGCAATCCGCGAAACACGCCGGAGATTTTCTCGAGCCGTTTGTGAAGAGCCGCAGCGCGCTCGAAGTCCGTGGATTCGCTGGCGGCTTCGCGCTCGCGTTCGACGGCGGCGACGAGGGATGCGCCTTGCGATTCAAGCGCACCGGCGACTTGCACGACTTCCGCGTCGTATTCCTCTTTTGAGCAGCCCGCAAAGCAAGGCGCCAGGCACATCTTCATTTCAGAATAGATACAGCCGGGAAAGGTCGGGTCACGGCGAATTTTTATCTGGCAGCGGCGGATTTTGAAAAGGTCGAGGAAGCGTCCGGCGAAACTTTCGGCCATTTGACGCGAGGCGAACGGGCCAATGTAGAAACCGCCGTCATCGAGCAGGCGGCGAGTGACGTAGCAGCGCGGGTAAGGATTACGCAAATTGATTTTGAGCATTGCCGGCGGACGCAAACGCAAAAACTGGCGGTACGCGGCTGGGATGCGAGCGCGGGATTGTTCGTAGAGCACGATGAGCTGTTCGAAACGGGAACCGGTGACGCGATAACGAAAAGATTTCGCGCGGTCGCGCAAGTTCAGGCGTTTCGAGGCAGGATCGGGAACGCCGAGGAGACGTTCAGCGGCGCGGCGAAGATCAGCGGTGCGCGAGAGGTAAGGCCGCTGCGGGGCGGCAGAAACGGCAGCATGCGTTTCAATCAAAAAGACGCCGGGCGCCGAGGGGATCGAAGAAAGGAACGCGTCGTAGCGGGAAAGCTCGAAAGGCAATTCTGCGTCGAGTGGCAACACAAGGGAAGGATACACGAAGGAGCGCGCAGGCCAAATGAGTCCAACGTGAGGGTGCAAACTGGAGACAACAAGCTAAAGCCCTCAGGTCAGCCCGCAAAAACCACAGGCGGGACGTGATCTACCTGAGCGTGTGGAGCAAGCCTCTGCGAAGTGGCACCAGTGCGCTTAGAAGGATTTGAGAACCCAAGCGGCGATAACAAGGCGCTGAATTTCGCTGGTGCCTTCGTAAATTTCGGTGATGCGCGCGTCGCGGTAAGCGCGTTCAACGGGATATTCGCGACTGTAGCCGTTGCCGCCGTGAATTTGAATGGCTTT
>DAIRCW010000123.1:0-8622 GCA_036796475.1 Candidatus Acidiferrales bacterium
TGCCGAAAGCGCCCAAGGGTGGCGTGACCGCTCCGGCAATTGCCCCCGCGCCATTGGGAGGAGTTCCGGCCGTTCCGGCAATGGCTCCTGCGCCACGAAGCGGAGTGCAAGGCGGAGTCGCTGCACCGGCGATTGCTCCTATTCCAGGAACGCCTGTACCGCCGTCCACACCCGCGCCATCACGGGGAGTTGTGGGGCATGGACCGACGGCAACGGCGCCGTCAGCGCCCGCGCTCATGCCCGTACCGGGCGCGTCCGCACGGCCGCCGATTGTTCCCGGGCCGATCGCTGGAGTTGTCGGCTATGGGCCGGCCACACCTCCGCCAAATCCGGCGCTCGCGCCAACGGGTCCGCGGACAGTTCGTCCTTCGATATCAACGCCGAATGCATCAACGGTACCAATGGCGCCAGTCACGTCAATCTCTGCAATGGTGTCCGATGCGCCCGTCGCCGCCGTCGCGGGAGTGGGCACTCCTGCCCCGCAGGCGAATGAGGATGAGCGCGCGCAATCTGCGGAGTTGCAAAAGGAACTCGCGGACTTGCGCAAGCAAGTGGCGGTGGACGCAGAGCAAGTCCACCAAGCGAAGGAGCAACTGGCGAAAGCCGAAAACTTAGCGCAAGGATCCGCTAATGACCAAGTGCGTTCTGCTGAAGCCAATCTAAGAGAAGCGCAAGCAAAAGTGGACCGGGCGCAAGAGAGGCTGGAGCGAATTCAGGAAAGAATCGAAGAGATCGCGGACGGCAGAGCGGAAAATCGGGCCGAAGAGATGGCGCAACGCGCCCAAGAGATAGCCCGGCGTGACGCCCAGCGGAAACAGGAAATCGATGAGCGGGCGATGGAGCAGGCCGAGCGCGCCCAGCGCGACGCGGAACGAGTTCAGGATGCAGCTGAGCGGGATCAACAGAGCATGACCGTTAGCGGGCATTCCAACGTCACCATCAATGGCCGCTATTCGTCTGGCTGGGGACCGCGGTACGTCATGTTGATTGGTCCGAAGGATGTAAGCATGTCCGGCTCGGATGAGGATTTGCAGCACGCCATGCGGCTGCACGAAAAAGTGGGAAAGGACATGATCTGGTTCGAGCATGACGAAAAATCGTACATCATCACGGATCCTGCGTTCATCGCCAAGGCGCGAGCGCTCTTTGCTCCAGAAGATGCGCTGGCCAAACAGCAGGACGAGCTGGGCCGGCAGCAGGATGCGCTCGGGCAGCAGCAAGACGCGCTCGGAGAGCAGATGGACAAAGTCACTGTGAAACCGCCGGACGTCAGCGACGAGCTGCGGCAAATTCAGGCGCGCCTCAAAGAATTGCAGGCCACCGGCGCGACGCAGAGCGAGCTGGGACGCATTCAGTCCGAATTGGGCGCGTTGCAGAGCCGGGTCGGGAGGGTGCAGTCCCAAGCAGGTGTCCAGCAGTCGGGCATCGGACGCCAGCAAGCGGAGTTGGGACGGAAGCAGGCGACGCTGGGGCGTCAGCAAGCGGAGCTTGGGCGCCAGCAGGCGGCGATTTCGAAGGAAGCGAACCGGCAGTTGCGCTCGATGTTCGATGACGCGATGGCCAAAGGCATTGCGAAGCCAGAGTAATTGTACCGGCGGCCTTATGCCGCCAGTGGTTGCGGTCGAATCAGGCAGGCAGTCTCAAGGTAACCAGGAGCGGATGACCATGAGAGTATCGAAAATGAGCTTCCCAGCTCTTACGGCAGCAATAGCGATTGCTGCGGCGCTCGTGCCATCGAACGTGCGGGCGCAGAGCGGCTCCAAATACGCTGGCGCAACAATCGTGGTAGCAACGACCCGCGACGGCGACGAGGGTTTGCACTTCGCCACCAGAAACTGCAGCGGTACGCTGAGCGGCACGGGCATCTTCATCGATTTCGGCGACGGCTGCTGGGCGTGGAACACTGGCGGAGGCACGCCGCGCTCGATGTACGCGAGGTTGGAGTCCGGCAAAATTTCCTTCCGCCATAATGGTGATGATTACGTTATCACCGACGCGGCGACGTTGAAGCAGGCGCGGGATCTCTTCGCGCCGGTCGCGGACATTATGGAGCAGCAGCGCGAACTTGGGGAGAAGCAGCGCGCGCTCGGCTCAAAACAGCGCGATCTCGGTGAGCAACAGCGCGAAGTGAAAGTCCGCGTGCCGGACATGAGCGCGGACTTTGCCAAGGTGGAAGCAGACGCGAAGCGCCTGGCCTCGCAGGGCGGCACGCAATCGGACTTGGGCGATTTGCAATCGGAGCTCGGCGATCTGCAGAGCCGTATCGGCGATTTGCAGTCACAGGCCGGCGACATGCAGTCGAAGCTCGGCGACCAGCAGTCGGTACTCGGAGACCAGCAATCCGAGATGGGCGATCGGCAGTCCGCGCTGAGCGAAAAGGCTGAGGGCCTCGCGAAGGACGAAGTGGTGAAGCTCAGCACGCTGCTCGACGACGCGGTGCGCAACGGCACGGCGAAGAAGCAGTGACAAGTGGCAAGTGACGAGCAAGGCGGGAGTGAAGCGAAGTGGTCAGTGGTCAGCAACACGAACACTTCGCGCGGGTGAGGCTCGCGATAGGAAGTACGGCGCTGTTCTGTTGATGCAGTGGCCGCTGATTTTGTAGCGGGCGATTTTTTCCATCAAGCATTCGTGACTGACGCGAAAAGAACGGTCGGAGGCCGGCGGCGTTTTTGATTTTGTAGGGACCGATTTGTTCCATCGGTACGCTCTGTCATCTTGAGGAGTGCTTGATGCAAAGACGAAAATTGACTCACGTCGTTTGACTCGAAGGTGGTGCGGTATTGGCCTGAATTAGCGCGAGACTGCTGCACAACAGAGCGGCAGGAGGCCAAAAACGCGCCGGTTGAAATTCTCGCGCTGTTCGTCGTTTTTCGGGCATGTGTGGCGACAGAATGGGCATGTTTCACTGCAAAACTTCGCCGGCGAAAACGCGCCACGCGCGCCGACGATTCGTTCTTGACGGTGAAAGGTGAGTCGCGCGACACGGGCAAGGGAAGGGCGGCCGGACGAATTCTGGGGCGGGCGCGGCAACATTTCGCTTACCGGCGCAAGGAAGAATGAGTAGCGCGGAGTGGACAGGAGGGGCAGGCGACGTGACGGGCGGACAATCCATCAAGCCGCTCGTGGATGGCGCCGGAAAATTCGCTCTGGCTCTTTGGCGTTCCGTTTGCCGCGCATCAATATTTTTTGGCACGCTGCGCCGGCCAGCGAATTGGAATTGCCTGCGTCCGGGGAGGTAGATCGCAGGGCTCCCGCATTTTTCACCGTCCGCGAGGATTTGGCATTGACAAGTACGAAGGTATTCGTAGAGTATGGCGGTGATGGAAAACGGTCACGTCAGTTTGGGATCCAGCGTGAATGGACACGAACGCTTCACGCCAGTTGCGAAATCCATTGCGACAGGACGTGAGCTAGAGGAGTGAAGCGATGAACAGGCTGATGCAAGATATACGCTACGGCATGCGCATGCTGGCGAAGTCCCCGGGATTCGCCGCGGTGGCCATTCTGACCTTGGCGCTGGGCATCGGCGCGAACACCGCGATTTTCAGTTTCATTGACGCAGTGATGCTGCGCTCGATGCCGGTGCCGGACCCGCAATCTCTCGTGGTGTTGAACTGGACCGCGCACAACGGGCCGAAATTCCACGGCTACAGCAACTATGGCGATTGCGGACGCGGACCAGAGGGCGAACACACGGGCTGCTCGTTTTCGATTCCATTCTTTAAGGATCTGCGCGAACAAACAACAGTGTTTTCCAACCTGGCCGCTTTTGCCGGACCTATGGAACTGGACCTGAGCGGCAATGGCCCGGCGAGCATCGCGCGCGGCGAAATCGTCTCCGGCGATTTTTTCTCGACGCTTGGCGTAAGCACAATTCTCGGACGTCCTCTGGGGCCCGCGGATGATGCGCCCAATGCCTCGCTCGCGATCGTGCTTAGCTACAACTACTGGCAGACGGCATTTGGCGGCGAACGCAGCGCCGTGGGACGCACGGTGCGAATTAACAATATTCCCGTCGCGATCGTCGGGGTGGCCAGCCCGCGGTTCACTAACCTTGCTCCCGGCAAAACGCAGGATTTTTTTATGCCAATCTCCGCTGTCGGGCAATTGAATCTGCCATGGCTCACCGGCGACCGGCTGAATGATCCCTATGCATGGTGGACAGTAATTGTTGGCCGGCTGAAAGCGAGCGTGCCCGTCGGACAGGCGCAAGCGGCGGCCAGCGTGATTTTCCGGAACCAAATGTTGCACGGCGCGAAGCCAATGTCGGCGGCGGCAGATGATCCGCGGATTACACTTGCGCCCGCGAACGAGGGGCTGTCCGGCCAGCGCGGGCACATTTCTTCGCTGCTTTACGTGATGATGGCCGCTGTGGGCGCGATTTTGCTGATCGCGTGCGCCAACGTGGCGGGGCTGATGCTGGCGCGTTCCGCCGCGCGGCAAAAAGAAATGGCGGTGCGCCTGGCGCTCGGCGCGGGACGCGCGCGCGTGATTCGCCAATTGCTTACCGAAAGCGTGATGCTGTCGGTGGCGGGCGGAGCGCTCGGTGTTCTGCTGGCGATTTGGGGAGTGCACGCGATTACCGTGCTGGTGTCGAGCGGCTCGGATCGCCCGTTTGGATTCGTGATTGCGCCGGACTGGCGCGTGCTTGGCTTCACCATCGCGGTGACGTTCCTCACCGGAATTTTGTTTGGACTTGCGCCGGCACTGCGCTCGACGCGTGTGGACTTGACGCCGGCGCTCAAGGAAACCGCGTCTTCGCTTCCTGGCGGCGCTCACGCTGGACGCGCGATCGGGAAATGGTTCCGTTTGGGGGACGCGCTGGTGGTGGCGCAAGTGGCGTTGTCAATTCTGGTGCTTGTGGGCGCGGGACTTCTGGTGCGCACGCTGCGCAATCTTCACGAGGTGAATCCGGGATTCGACACGCAGAATATTTTGCTCTTCGGGCTGAATCCGCGGCTGATCGGATACAAGGCCGATCAGAGCGCGCAGCTTTTCCGCGATTTGCGTGAGCGCTTCGCCGCGCTTCCGGGTGTGGTTTCGGCGAGCTATTCGGGCGACGCGCTTTTGAGCAACAGCCTGTGGACGACGGAAGTTCACCTGGACGGAGCGCCGCGAAATCAGAACGTGAGCACAAACGAGATGAGCGTTGGTTCTAGCTTTTTCTCGACGTTGCACATTCCCATGCTCGCGGGGCGGGAATTTACCTCGGCGGAATTTATATCCGCGGCCAAGTCGGAGGCCACCGCGCACGAGGCGGAGCAGGCCTGGGAGAAGGCATCTGCGTCCGGCAGCGCGGCCGACAAGAAATCTGCGGCCGAGGCCGCGGCATCGCTGGCGAAAATGCCGCCCGAGCCGGTGATCGTCAATGAGGCCTTCGCGAGAAAATATTTTCCAAAGGAAAGTCCCGTGGGGAAGCACCTGGGCGGTTATCAGTCCGACGACTATCCGCTGGGCGCGCAGGACCCGGGGGACATCATCATCGGAATCTGCGGCGACGCGAAATATCAGGATCTGCGCAGCAAGATTGAACCGACCATGTATTCGCCGTTCACCGGCGGCGGCGCTCACTTCGAGTTGCGCACCGCGTCCAATCCTACGGCGCTGGTCTCCGCCGTGCGCAGCGTAGTGGCGCACGCGGACAACAATCTGCCGTTGTTTGAGGTGCGCAGTCAGACGGAGCAGATTGAGCAGATCCTCTCGCAGGAGCGCATCATGGCGAACATATCGAGCTTCTTCGCGCTGCTGGCGCTAGCGCTCGCGTGCATCGGCCTGTATGGGCTGCTGGCGTATGAAGTGGTGCGGCGCACGAGGGAAATCGGGATTCGCATGGCGCTCGGCGCCGAGCCGCGCGATGTGCTGAAGCTCGTGGTGCGGCAGGGAATTGCGCTGGCCGTTGTGGGTGCCGTTATCGGCATCGGCGCGGCGATTGGCGTTACACGCTTTATGGCCAGCATGCTTTTCGGAGTGGACGCGAGCGACCCGTTAACGATTTTTGCGGTGACGGTACTGCTTGTGTTGGTGGCGTTGGCGGCGTGTTTCATTCCGGCGCGAAGAGCGACGCGTGTAGATCCGATGGTGGCGCTGAGATACGAGTGAGGGAAGCGGTTGCGGGAGAGCGTCGATGAACACTTTACTGCAGGACATTCGATACGGGATTCGCATGCTGGCGAAGTCGCCGGGATTCGCCGCTGTGGCGATTCTCACGCTGGCGCTGGGCATTGGCGCGAACGCTGCGATTTTTCAGCTGATTGATGCTGTGCGGCTGCGCACGCTGCCGGTAAAGGATCCGAACACGCTGGCCATCGTGCACATCAACAAAAATCACTGGGGCAGCGGAAATTTTAATGGGCCGTACGCCGAATTTTCATTTCCGTTGTGGAAGCAAATTGAGCAGCGGCAAGAGGGATTTTCGTCGATCGCGGCATGGGGCGGCGGAGCAGGGCAGCAGATCAATCTGGCGCTGGGCGGCGAAGTGGACATGGCCCACATTATTTACGTCAGCGGGAATTTTTTCAGGACGCTGGGCGTCGAGCCATTCGTGGGCCGTTTGATTTCGAGAGCGGACGATGAAACGGGCTGCTCCGGCGCAGTGAACTTGAGCTACGCGTTCTGGCAGCGGCGGTACGGGGGCAACGCGAATGTAATCGGCAGCAACGTCACTCTCGACGGGCATCCGTTTCCGATCACCGGCATCACGCCACCGAGTTTTTATGGCGTGTCCGTGGGCGACAATTTCGACGTGGCGCTTACGATGTGCGCGGAGCCGATTATTGGAGGGAAATTCAGCCGCATCAACGGCGACCGACCGCGCGCGAGCTGGTGGCTTTCGGTGTTCGGCAGGATGAAGCCGGGATGGAATTACTCGCGGGAGACGGCACAGCTCGGCGTGGTGACCATGGCGGCGCTGAACGAAACGATTCCGCCGCAGTATGACGCGAATGGCGTGAAGCGCTATCTGGCATATCGATTTTACGCGGCGACTGCAGCGAATGGATTCTCTGCACTGCGGCGCGACAATTCCAACTCCCTGTATTTGCTGCTGGGGCTTTCCGGGCTGGTGCTGCTGATTGCCTGCGCCAATCTGGCGAATCTGATGCTGGCTCGCGCCAGCGCGCGGGAGCGCGAAGTAGCTGTCCGCCTTGCTTTGGGAGCATCGCGCGCGCGCCTCATTCGCCAGTTGCTTTCGGAAAGCGCGCTGTTGGCGATTGCCGGCGCGGCCGCCGGAGGATTTTTGGCGGCGGCGCTGAGCCGCTTCCTGATCGCGTTCATCAGCACGCCAGATAACCCTGTTTTTCTGGACATGCCCACGGACTGGCGCGTGCTGGGGTTCGCCGCAGGGCTGGCGATTCTTACCACGATTCTTTTTGGGCTGGCTCCGGCGTTGCGCGCCGGAAGCGTGCCGCCGGGCTCAGTGCTGAAAACCGGAGGGCGCGGCATGACCGCAGGCCGCGAACGCTTCCGTTTGCAGCGCGTGCTGGTGGCGTCGCAAGTGGCACTTTCGCTGGTGCTGCTCGCCGGAGCGCTGCTCTTCGTCCGCAGCCTGCGAAACCTGATGACGCGCGATCCAGGCTTTCAGGAAAACGGCATGCTGGTGGCGAATGTGGATTTCAGGCGATTGAAAGTGCCCGATGGGCAGCAAGAACCTTTTGAGCGCAATTTGCTCGAACGCGTTCGCGCGATTCCCGGAGCGGCGGCCGCGGCGACGTCGAATCGTTCCCCGGTAAGTGGAAATTCGAGCAACGATTTGATGCTGGACAAGAATGGCAAATATCACCCGAACGGGAGTTCGTGGGAGGATTACGTCAGTTCGGGCTATTTCGAAACGATCGAAGACCCCATTCTCGCGGGCCGCGATTTTAATTCCAACGACAGCGTGAGCGCGCCGAAAGTGGCCATCGTGAATCAGACGTTCTCGAAGAAATTTTTGGATGCCAAGCAGGATCCCGTGGGGCAGCAGTTTCGCGTATGGTCGGCGCCGGGGCAGCCGCCGCGGATTTATACCGTTGTCGGCGAAGTCAGAGACTCGGTCTACAACGACATGCACGACCCGATGGTGCCGGTCATGTATTTCCCGCGGACGCAGCTCATTCCGCCGTTTGTGTATCCCGGCGCGACGTTTTTGGTTCGCTCGCGGGGAGGCATGGCCGGGCTGGTGAATGCAGTGAAGCAAAGCATTCTGGGCGTGAGTCCGGAGATTGACATCAGCTTCATCGCGTTGCGCACGCAGGTGCAGAATTCGCTGCTGCAGGATGAACTGATGGCCACGCTCTGCGGATTTTTCGGCGGCCTGGCTGTGTTGCTCGCGGCGATTGGCTTGTACGGTGTGATTTCGTACACCGTGGCGCAGCGGACCAATGAAATCGGCATTCGCATGGCGCTGGGCGCGCAGCGCGGCGGCGTGATCGGACTGATTCTGCGCGAAGTGTCGGTATTAATCGGCCTCGGCGTGGCCGTCGGCGCGGGACTGACGCTCGCCGGAAGCAAGGCGGCCAGTTCGCTGCTGTACGGGTTGAAGGCGCACGATCCGCTGACGTTGATTGCAGCGGCCATTCTGCTTGCCGGCATTGGTTTCGCTGCCAGCTTCATACCCGCGAGGCGCGCTTCGCGCCTTGACCCACT
>DAIRCW010000124.1:0-1499 GCA_036796475.1 Candidatus Acidiferrales bacterium
AGTGAACCGGTGGATACGAACCAGCGGCGCGTTCGATGGTGTGATTGATTTCGATGAGGTCACGCGCGACCCGGCCAATCCGAAACGGTTTTTGCCCGCGAATGATTCGGGCGACCATTTGCACCCGGGCGATGCTGGATACAAGGCCATGGGCCGCGCCGCGACGAAAATCTTGCTGCACTTGAGCCCGTGAGATTGGCGGCACGCAAGGAGGTAATGATGAGGCACTGTGCTTTCGCCGTTTTTCTGCTGGCATTGTTTGCGACGGGTGTTTGCGCCCAGAAGAGCGCACCGCCGGAGATTCCCTACATATCCGTGCTGAATTTCCTGAAACTGCCGCCGAATTTGTACCTCGGCGAAGTTTCCGGCGTGGCCGTGAATTCGAAGGGCCATGTGTTCGTATTTTCGCGCGGAAACACCACCGGTCCGGCGTATGGCGCGACTGCGGCGCAGCTGCTGGAATTCGATCCTAACGGAAATTATATCCGCGAGATTGGGCACAATTTGTATGCGTGGTCTTACGCACACACGGTGAAAGTCGACGCCGAGGACAATATTTGGGTGACGGACAAAGGCTCCGACATGGTCATCAAGTTCGATCCGCAGGGCCGCGTGGCGATGGTTTTCGGACGCAAGCAGGAGGCTTCCGACGAGCACACTGGGCCGCTCGCGCATCCGAAGCCGCCGCTGCCACCGGTGGACGGAATGTTCCGCCAGGTGACCGACGTGGCGTGGGACGCACAGGGCAACGCTTACATCTCTGACGGCTACATCAATTCGCGCGTGGCGAAAGTGGACAAGAATGGGAACTGGATGATGTCCTGGGGCGAGCCCGGGGCTGGGCCGGGCGAGTTCAACACCCCGCACAGCATTGCCGTGGACGCGCAGGGAAACGTTTATGTGGCCGACCGCGGGAACCGGAGGATTCAGGTATTTGACGGAAACGGAAAATTTCTGCGGCAAATTACGATTGATGTGCCCGCGCCAGCGAACGCGCGTCCCGCAATTGGAAATATGCCGAAGGGTCCCGCAGCGTTGAAAGGCACGATGGCGCCGGGCGCGCCGTGGGCGATTTGCATCACGCCGCCGCCGCATCAGGTGCTGTACAGCTCGGACGCTTATCCCGGGAGGATTTACAAGCTCACACTCGACGGAAAAGTGCTTGGCATGCTCGGCGAATCGGGCAAGCAGCTCAAGCAATTCGGCTGGATCCACGAAATTGCCTGCCCGTCGGAAAATGAATTGTACGTCGCGGAACTGCTGAACTGGCGCGTGCAGAAGCTGATTCTCGAACCGCAGAAGTGACGCGCACCTCGTTGTGACTTCCCTGCTGCGCAGAACATCCCACGAGCAGGGAGCATTTATGCAGACAATCAGTCGCGACGAATTGAAAAAGAAAATCGACCGCAAAGAAAAGTTTTTGCTGCTCGAAACGCTGGCACCGGCCGCTTACGAACACGCGCATTTGCCGGGCGCGATTAACGTGCCGCCCGAGCAGT
>DAIRCW010000124.1:1509-8537 GCA_036796475.1 Candidatus Acidiferrales bacterium
AAGAGCTTGCGTCGAAAATTGCCCCGGATAAAAACGCCGACATCGTGGTTTACTGCGCCAGTCCCACTTGACACGCCTCGGAAAACGCCGCCAAGGCTTTGGCGGAAATGGGCTACACCAACGTAAAGGACTATTCCGAAGGAAAATCGGACTGGATTGAAGCAGGGCTGCCCACGGAAAGCGGGCACAAACATTCCGCCGCAGGCCGATGAATGGCTACCTCACCTCATTCGCGCGAAGGAGATTATCCTCGTACGCGCATTCACTGAGATTACGAGGCAGCGTCTCCGAAAACTCTTGTCTTAGAATCGCAAGACGATGCCTGCGGACACGCGTGGCTCGTTCTGCGTCTGGTGATACAAGCTAGTGCGCAGGTAATCGATCTGAATCAGGCGTATCGCCACAAACGGCACGGCAGGAATATCCAGGCCGCCGCCGAGCGCTGTGGCGAACGACGTATCCGTCCCAGGGCTTGCAAGCACGGTACCGGAATAGGCGCCGATGGATTGGTGCGCGATTCCGAATTCCGCGTGCAGGAAAGGCGAAACGGGCCCGCGAATCGAGAGCTGCGGCCCGAAAAGATACGTCTTCAGGCGGACATTCCCTCCATTCACTTTTCCATATTGCTCGCCAAACTCAAACTTGGCACTCACGAACGGCACCAGTTTATACGCACCGGAAAATTCCCAGCCGTAGAGGTTCGGATGTTGCCGGTCGAACACCGGCGTGCATCCCACGCAGAGAGTTGCCGTTTCCGCCGAGCGGAGGTCGCTTCGAACATACGAAAACCCGCCGAAAAGCTGAACTTTGGACTGCGCATGAGCGGCTGGTGCTGCCAGGAATGCAAACAACCCAGCCAGCAACCCGATCTGCGTTAGCGTGAGTACACTGAACTTTGAATGTCGCATGGAGCCTCCTCAGGAACATTTGGGCCGTTCGCCAGTTCGATGCTGGTAACGCCGCAAGCGTTCGCTGCGGGTTGCCTGGTGTATGCAACCCATAAACAGCTGGCATTTGGACGGCGACAATGAATTCATCGCAGCAGCAAGAGCATTGCGGCGCCGTACGCGGCAATACCAAATGCAAACCACGCCACGTAATCCCCTACCCTGCCGCTTTGCAAAGGCCTAAGCAGCTTCAGTGGCGCAGAGGCGGCCGCGAGGCCCTTGGACAAGCTGGCCACACGAGAGCTGGGAAACAGTCCTAGGCTCTCCCGCGCTCAATGCCGTCGGCATCGCAACCTCAGTGGCGGAAAGCGTCGTTGGCGCTTCGATTGAACTGCGTAAGAATCCCGCGGTAAAACCGCTGAAATCCGGTCGCAGCGGATGGCTCACGCGCATCGGCGGATTGCTCTCTGGCCCGGTGCCGCTCGTCTTGCGCCTGCTTTCACTCGGCGCCGGCAAAGAGCGCAGCCGCAAACTCCGCAAGATTGCCGCAGCATCTTCCGTCGCTGGTTCGATGGCCACGCGCTTCGCCTGGACCCGCGCCGGAGTCGCCTCCGCAAAAGACACGCCCGCGCTGCTCGATATTCAATCCGGAAAACTGCTCGAAGAAAAACGGAAGGGCGAACTTCCCTCGAATAAAACAGAAGTAAATCAGCGGGCGAATCTATAAGCCGGATTTTGTGCGCCGCGGCGCGCTGAAATTTCTTTCAACGCAAAACGCAGCGTGGCGATCATTCCTCTGGGCCTGCGATTGCTCGACAGGCTCGATGCGGCCTACCCGAGGGTTCACCTGCATCGGGCCGGGCCAGCCCTACCCTCCTATTTGGCCTTGCTCCACGCGGGGTTTTCCATGCCTCCGATGTCGCCATCAGAGCGGTGGGCTCTTACCCCACCGTTTCACCCTTGCCTGTGCGTCGCTTGAACTGGCCCGCGAAAGGTTTTGCCTCTCGCCGGCCGCCGAGCGCAATCCTCACCGGCGGTTTCGTTTCTGTGGCACTGTCCGTAGCTGAATCCTCGCGAACCCAGCCCCCTGGCGTTACCAGGCGCGTCACCCTATCCGTTTCAAGAACGGCGGAGTCCGGACTTTCCTCCAGCGCGCTTACTTTGCAGCAGCACGCCAGCGATCACCCGACTCGCCCGCTTTGTTTATTATACGTGCAGCGGAGTTCGCGCCACAAGCGCTCGGATAGCGCACTCTACAACTGCAGTCTGCGTAAAACAGCGTTGCTTGCCGCTTCCGGCGGGCGTAACATTCCCGCCACTAGCCCTGGGCCATGCTTCATTTTTGCGCCTGGCGTCGCGCGCAAAAAAGCACATTCAGTCACGCGGAAACACGGAAGTGAATAACCAATCCAGCCCGCCTAGCACCACATTCGCGAGAGATCTGACCGGCAAGACGGTCGGGCGTTTTCAGGTGGAAGTGCGCCTCGGTGCCGGCGGCATGGGTGAAGTCTACCGCGCGCGCGACACCAAACTGCGCCGCGTGGTCGCTCTAAAGCGCGTCGCCGCGCATCTTCTCGCCGACGAAAAATCACGCGCTCATCTCTGGAAGGAAGCGCTTTGCGCATCGCGGCTCAACGACCCGCACATCGCCGCAATTTATGACGCCTTCGAAGATCAGAACGAAGTCTTTCTGGTCATGGAATATGTCCAGGGAGAAAACCTGCGCAAGCGAATCCGCGGTCCGCTTCCCGTGCGCGAATTTCTGCCCATCGCCATCCAGTGCACTTCCGCGCTCGCGGCCGCGCATCGCGGAGGCATCCAGCATCGCGACATCAAACCTGAAAACATTCTGCTCGCCCGCGAAGGTCAGATCAAAATTCTCGACTTTGGAATCGCGCGGCGCCTCCCCAATGATCCCGAAGGCACCACCATTGACACGCTCACCGGCGAGGGCCTGATCGGCACCGTGATTTACATGGCACCGGAAATTTTAGAGCAGCGTCCATCGGACGACCGCGCCGACATTTTTTCGCTCGGAGTGGTCTTCTACGAGGCGCTCGCCGGCCAACACCCGTTTCGCAGCGGCACGCTCCTCGAAACTTCGCGCCGCATTGTTGAAGAAGAGCCTGCGCCGCCGAGCAAATTCAATCCCGAAATTCCTCCGCGCCTCGATTCGATCGTTTTGCGCATGCTCGCCAAGCGCCCATCGGACCGTTACGCCAAAGCCGCTGATCTGCTCGCTGATTTGGAGCAACTTCAAAAAGAACTCCACGCTGAAGTCCGCGCGCTCACGCCTGCCACTGTGCGGCGCGATGGTCCGCTGAGAGCCAGAAATCTTCTGGGCCTCGTAGCCGTCGCGGCGCTGGCAGTTGCCGGATGGCTTGCGTTCCGCCATTTCCAAAAACCAGTCCTCAACGAACATGCGCCCATTCTCATCGCTGACTTCGAGAATCGCACCACGCAGCCCGTATTCGATCAGACGGTGACCGAGGCGGTGCGCGAATCGCTCGAGCAGTCGCACTATTTCCGCGTAATCCCGCGCTCGCAAATTCACGAAGAAGCGCAGCAAGCCGGGCGCGCCAACGTCACGCGCGTGGACCGTTCGCTCGGCCGCGAATTGTGCCAGCGCGGAAATTGCCGCGCCGTGCTGGCCGGCACAATTGTCAGTGTAGGCGCGAAATATCAGATCACCGAAGAATTGATCGACCCCGCCCGCGACTCCGCTGTGCTGGTCGAAACCGCATCCATGGACTCGCCGGCTGAGCTCTACACCACCGTAGATTCGCTGGCGAAAGAGCTCCGTAAAGGCGCAGGCGAGTCTCTCGCGCAAATCTCGCACAATAGCCAGCCCCTCGCGCAGGTGACTACTTCCTCGCTCGAAGCCCTGCAGCGCTACTCGCGCGGCCTCGATCTTTATTTCGCTGGCGATCTTCAAAGCTTCATCACCCTCGGCCAGAGCGCCGTCGCGCTCGATCCGAATTTCGCCATGGCTCATTTGTATCTGGCGCGCGCCTACACCGCGCTGGGAAACGAAAATCAAGCGCGCGAACAGCTCGCCGCTGCCATGCAAAACATAAACCACGTCAGCGAACGCGAGCGTTACTTGATTCTCGCGGAAGATTATGAGACGCACGAGGAGTACGAGAAGGCCGCGGACCAATTTCGCTTGCTCACGGAAGTCTATCCCGACGACATTCGCGGCTTCAGCGGCCTCGCGCAGATGTCCATTTGGACCGGACGCGTGGAAGAAGCCGTTCCCGCCGAGCAGCACGCCCTCGCACTCGCTCCGCACAGCGCCGTGGATCACCTCAATCTCATTTTGGATCTCGACCGCCTGAATCGTTTTGACGACGCGCTCTCCGCCTATAAATCGGCGCGAACGGCGGGAGTCACCAGTCCCCTCCTGCATTGGGCCTCGGGTCTGGCCTATCTTGGCAAGAGCGATACCACCAGCGCCACGCGCGAGTTTCAATTGCTCGCTAGCGAAGGTGGAGACGACGGCGAGAATCTCGCGTCATTCTATCTGGCTCGCGTTCTCATGTATCAAGGCCGACTCCGCAGCGCAGCCGACGAGTTGCGCAAAGGCCTTGTCCTCGATGAAAAAATGCACAGCGAAGCCTATATGCCCGTGCGCCATTATTTGCTGGCGCAAATCGCCCTGATTCGCGGAGATAATGCCGGAGCGCGCAGCGAGGCAGAAGAAATGGCCCGCGCGGCTCTGCGTGCGCCGGAGTCGGTCGAACTTCGCCGCGCCGGAGAGATCCTCGTTCGCACCAATCAAATTCCGCTGGCACAGAAAGTCCTTCGCGCTCTCGCGCAATTGAGCACTGCGCATCAAAGTGAATTCATGCAGAGCTGTTATTACAATTTCGCGGGCGTCTTGCAGCTCGCGCAAAACCAGCCCGGCGCTTCCATCAAGAGCGAGAGCAGAGCTTCGGTCTTTTTTCCTCTGTACAGCGCCTATGCCGCGATGGGTGACGCTTTCTACTCCCAACATGACTGGAGCAATGCCGCGCAGTCCTACGAAAAGTATTTGAATTTCGAAGGCGAGATTCTGCAGGATGATTCGCCCAGCAGTTGGGTTCTCGGGCATCTAAATTTGGCCCGGGCGCTCGCGCACGCCAGTAAGCTCGACGAGGCGCGGAAGTATTATGACCAGTTTCTGCAATTGTGGGCTGGCGCCGATTCTGATTTGGCCATTCTGCGCCAGGCCCGCGATGAAAGAGCACAATTAAACAAGATGCAGCATTCGGCCCGCGGCCAAGCTCCTGTCACCACGCAAGGAAGTTGAAACACAATTGGAGGCGCACATGCCCAGCAAGCCCACGAAAACAGCAACTCATCGGGTTGACGCAAGAGAATTGGAGAGCCTGCTAAAGAACCACCTGTCCATTTGCTACAACGCGCGCAAGGACCTCGTCGAAATCGGATGGACCTGTTCCTGCCGCGATAAAAAATGCCACGTGCCGCACACCACCGTCGCCTTCTACGTGTGCCCGTACAAGCCCTGTCCGCCAGGCTCTATCGCTGGCTAAACCGCGAAATAGGCCAAACGCCGAAACGCGTTTTCGGCTGAACGCATCAAAGAATTGTGTGCCCACGCCCGCTGCGACGATATGCTGAAAATCCCCTTGTCCCTCATGGGCCTCCTCTGACGAAATTGCTGGCCCCCATTCGAACTTGCGCTCTCATCTTGATTGGCGTGGCGCTAGGTTTCGGCGCCTGCACGCCGCAAAGTTTTGCGCAAACCAAGAAAGCAGCGCCCGCAACTCCGCAATTTGGCCACTGGGGACCTTCTGGCTATCACCTCATCCGCAAAATTCCAATCCCCGGCAACGATTCAGCCGGACGGCTCGCGTTCAACACCATCCGTCGCCGCGTTTTCTTTGCCTTCGGAACCCATGTCCTGGTCATCAATCCTTATCTCGGCAAAATCGTCGGCGACATTCGCGGCTTGCAAGGTGCGCGCGACGTGGTCTTCGCCAATGAACTGCAGCGCGGTTTTGTCACCGAACAAACAAAAAACGACGTCGTGATTTTCGATCCCATTACGCAGAAAATCATTGGACGCGCGCCCACCGCCGCTGGCCCGGACGCCATCGTTTACGATCCCGCGACCAAGCGCGTGTTCACCATGAACTCGCGTTCCGGCACTGCAACGGCGATTAGCGCCACCGACGGCAAACCGCTCGGCGATATTTCCCTCGGCGGCCAGCCGGCTGCAGCCGTGTCCGACGGAAAAGGAAGCATCTACATCAACCTGACCAACACGAGCGAACAGTTGCGCGTGGACGCCAAAGCGCTGCGCATCCTGAATCGTTGGCCGGTCGCGCCGTGCGAAAATCCCTCCGGCCTTTCCATCGATTCCGAGCGCCGCGTGCTTTTCATTGGCTGCAGCAACGACAAAATGGGAATCATGAATGCGGACACCGGCAAAATTCTCGCCGCGCCTGCGGCCGGTTCGCAAGCCGGTGAGGCGCGCTTCGATCCCGTCACCATGTACGCGCTCAGCGCCAATGGCGACGGCACGCTGACCATTGTGATTGAAGCGGGCGACGACCGCTTTAACGTCGTCGAAAATGTCGAAACCGAGCGTGGCGCCACCAGCATGGCGCTGGATCCGAAAATTCACGAAGTTTATGTGGTCACTTCCGATTTCGCGCCCGCCCCGCCGGATTCCCCGCGAAATACGGCGCCAAAGATGATCCCTGGAACGGCCCACCTGCTCGTTTTCGCGCGCGATTACCAATACAAGTAGACCAGAGCATCCTCCCCAATCGAAAAAATATGTAACCGTTTCACCCCGCCGCGCGTCTATCGTGCGCAATACGGTAAACCTTCTCCGCGCGGCCAATTTTTAGAATGCTTACTTTAGGAGCCCCCATGCTGAAACTTAATCCAAGATTTTCGCGCTTGATTCGTCCCGTTCTTCTCTACGCCTCTGCCCTCGCGCTGGCGTTTGCGGTGTTGTCCTCGATGCGCACCACAGCCAAGAGCCATGTGCGCGCGATCCTCGCGCTGCCGGCAGGCGCTTCCGGTTATCATCTGCTGAAAACCGTTCCGCTTCCCGGCGACACTGGCTGGGACTATCTGAAATTCGACCCCTCGATGCATCGCCTCTTCATCACCCACGGCACGCAC
>DAIRCW010000125.1:0-8498 GCA_036796475.1 Candidatus Acidiferrales bacterium
TGATCAACGCCGAGCATCATGCGGCTGCTGTTCGTTGGGTCGATCCACATGGTGTGATAATCGTCGCCGTCCGGAGCGCCTTTGAAAGCCTCAAACGTCACGCCGCCATCCGTCGAGCGATAGGTGCAAGTTTGCATGACGTAAACGACGTCAGGATTTTTCGGGTCTGCGAAAACGCGGCTGAAATAACTGTCGCCGACAACGCGCGGATCTTCCGTAATCTTGCGCCAGTTCGCTCCGGCATCGTCGGAACGATAGAGCCCTTGCGAAATGATGGCGAAGACGCGTTTGCCGCGATTTCCCGGCGCAACAGCCAGTCCCGTGCGCCCCCATTTGTCGGACGGCATCCCGTCGGCGTCGAGGCGCCTCCACGTTGAGCCTTCGTCGGTGGACTTATAAATCCACGCGTCAGGGCCGGACTCCGGCTTCTCCGCTGGCGGGAAGAAAAGGCGCCTGATCGGACGCCACAGAGCCGCATAAAGCACGCGCGGATTATCCGGGTCCATGACCATATCGGCGATGCCGGTCATGTTGTCCTGGAAGAGCGTCTTCTTCCACGTTTTGCCTCCATCAGTGGATTTATAGACTCCGCGATTGTCGCTTGTCGTGCTGTCGCCCATCGCGCCAACGACAACGACATTCGGATTACGCGGATCTACGAGAACCGTGTTGATGTAATGCGTATCCACGAGTCCGATGTTTGTCCACGTTGCGCCGGCATCCGTGGATTTGTAAACGCCATTGCCTTCAGTCTGCTCGCCGGTGCCGACGTAAATGATATTTGTGTTCGAAGGCGCAAGCGCCACGGCTCCCACAGAAGCGACATGCTCGGCATCGAAAATCGGTTTCCAGACGATTCCGCCATCGGTGGTCTTCCACACGCCGCCGCCCGGCGTTCCCATGTAATAGACCGCAGGATTTCCCGGAATGCCTGCCACCGCCGTTACGCGCCCTGCGCGATAGGGTCCAATCAGGCGCCAGCGCATCGCGCTGTAGAGATTCGGATCAATCTGCTGCGCATTCAGCTGACCAGGCCACGCGAGCAACAGGGATGCGCAAAATAGCGCAACAATTGCTACTAAGGAAAACCGGCGGCTGTCGTTCACGTGAAGTTGCTCCTTTTCGAAAATGGCGGTCAAGGCAGAACGCGGAGTATATAACGATGGCGCGCGATACTGCGAGGGCATGCGAGTCGCGCCACCCCACTGGGATTTAGTGTTTGCGGGTTTCTGGCGTGTAATGCGAATCGAGGTAATTCAAGATGCTGGCCTGCGACTCGGCGGGAATTTGCGCGCCGTACGTTTTGCCCATTTTGTCCACTTCCGCCTTCCAGGTAGCAGCGGGCAGCGGCGGTTGCATGGTGACGTAGCTTGGCGTGTGGCACGTGTTGCAATAGGACTCGACATCCTGGCGGCCCGATCCCGGCACAAGCGTAGTTTTGTACAGAGGATACGCCGCGATCTTGTAGGCGTCGTTGGCCGCGTTGACGACCGGTGCAGGCTGCGAGCTTGAACCGAGATTTGCGGACGTGTAGTAGCCGATCTGCAAGTCCGCGTAGATTGCTCCGACGGCCACGAACGCGAGAGCAATCGCAAGGATCCAAACCTTATGTCGGTTGCTGCTCAGCCACTTCATTGCGCCACTCCCACGGTCACTTCCTGGCGTTCAATCTTGTTCCACAAGTAGCCGCCGGGATTCCACACGCCTTCATCCGGCTGAACGTTTCCTTTTTCATCCGTCGCGCGCACGGCCAGCTGATATTTTCCGGGCCGTTCGGGCGTCCATTGGATTTGCCAGGTACGAAATGCATACGGCCCCAGATCTTCGCCGAGTTGCGCCGTGCGCCAGTCGTCGCGCGGAGCTTCGGAGAATTCCACTTTAACGACGCGTCCATAGCCGCTGAAAGCGATTCCACGAATTGTCGTGGGGAGTCCCGCGGGAATTTTTGTATCGCCGTCAGGAGAAATGATGAACGAACGCACCGGCATGCGCGTAATCGGAATCATTTTCACTTTTTTGGCGGTCACGTCCGCCGGAGTAGTCTCGCCGCGCGGTGTGTCCGGCACACGATATGCGGGATTCATCCAGAAATTTTCGTCAGGCTTGTCAAGCACGCGGATGGCTTCAAGGCTCTTCACCCAGTACGTGGCGAAATATCCGGGAACAACGAGACGCGCGGGAAATCCATTGAGCATGGGAAGCGGTTCGCCATTCATTGAGTGCGCGACGATCGCTTCGTCGAGAACGGAATCTTTGAGGTCGAGCGACTTTTTGAATTCATACGACGGCATGCCTTTCGGCCCTTTGCCGCGCTCGAGCCCTTGCAGTTGCACCTGCAGCGAGCCGCTTTTCATGCCGGCCATATCGAGAATTTCGCGGAAGTGCACGCCAGTCCATTGCGCGCAGCCCATCGCTCCGTTGCCCCATTGGCCGCCCACCACGCGCGGTTCAAAGCGGCTGCGACTGTTGCCGGAACACTGGTCCACAGCCGCCACAGTGACCGGCTTGAATTTCCGCAGCAGGTCAGGGAAGCTCAGCTCCAACGGCTTATTCACGTTTCCCTCCACGCGGAGGCGCCACGTGGAGAGATCCACTTCGTTGGGAATCGTTTCCAGGTGCCAGCGGACGAAGAACGCGTCGTTGGGCGTGATCGCGTTTAAGAAATAATGCCGCGGCGTTTCGAGCTGCACGGGGCGGTCGGTCAGCACAATCATCGGAGCTTTTTGCGGGAAGCTCGCAATTTGCCCCACCGAGTTCCAGTAGGGATTCGCGCCCGGACCGGTGAACGACGGTAACCGCTTGGCGGGACCAGGAGTCTGTTGCGCGTAAGCGCTAAGCGGGAAAAACCGCTCCGCCGCAAACGCGCCAGCGCTGATGCCGAGGATTTTCAGGAGCGTACGACGTGAAGAATGGCTTAAATCTTTTTCCATAGATTATGATTGCGACGAAACACTATGTTTCATGGCGTCACGCCTGTCAAGAATGTTGAAAGAAATGAAATTCATAACGAGAATCTTTCGGACGGCCTGAATGGTTGATCCAAGTATTCTGGCAGCACCATTCGTGAAAAGATTCGGCGCCGCGCCGCAGATTTATCGCGCTCCCGGCCGCGTGAATCTCATCGGCGACCACACGGATTACAACGAAGGCTTCGTCCTGCCTGCGGCCATCAATTTTTTCTGCTACCTTGCGATTTCCGCGCGAACCGATAAACAGTTGGTGATGTTCTCGGAAAATCTCAGTGAGACCATCACGGCTCCTCTTTCCAAATCAATTGGGCGTTCTTCGAAATGGACCGATTATCCGCTCGGCGTCTTTCTTCAACTCCAGAATGCTGGATTTACTCTCGGTGGTGCGAACCTTTATATAGCTAGTGAAGTTCCCATCGGCGCCGGGCTGAGCTCTTCTGCCGCACTGGAAGTCTCGGCTGCCTATGCGCTACTCGGCGTTTTCGGGCACCAAGCCGATCCCTTGCAGGTCGCGAAGCTTTGCCAGAAAGCTGAGAATGACTTCGTCGGCGCCAATTGCGGCATCATGGATCAATTTGTTGCCTGTCACGGTCTGGCCGAGCACGCGCTCCTTTTGGATTGCCGCTCTTTGCAGTTTCAAGCCATCCGCATTCCGGATTCACTTCGCATCGTGATTTGCAACACAATGGTCGAGCACAAGCTTGTTGCAGAACAGAATGACTACAACACGCGCCGCGCGGAATGCGAGGAGGCCATTCGTTTGTTAGCGCAAGACATGCCGCACGTGCGAGCGCTACGAGATCTCACGCGAAACGATCTGGAAACGCATCGGGATCTGCTGCCGGGCGCGCTCTATAAACGCTGCCGTCATGTGGTCACGGAAAATCAGCGCGTGGAGCAAATGGCTGATGCATTGCAACGGAATGATTTGAAGCAGGTGCGCAAATTGATGGCCGAATCGCATCGCAGCCTTCGCGACGATTATGAAGTCAGCTGCCCGGAGCTCGATCTCATGGTTATGCTTGCTGACCAAAAACCGGGCGTTCACGGCGCGCGCATGACCGGCGCCGGATTCGGCGGGTGCACGGTGAACTTGGTGGAGCACACTCACGTAGACGAATTTCGCAGACACATCGCGGAGCAATACTTAGCGACAACAGGTCACAATCCGGAAATTTACGTGTGCGAGGCTGTTGGCGGCGCGGCTCGCGTGCTTTAGACCGCCACTGCCGATTCGAACCGCCGGCGCGATTCCACGGCTTCGAGCGGCACGCCATCGGAAAACGAAATCGTCTTCGACGAATTCGCCGGCACGCGCTCTCCCGGCAAAATAATTCCAATCAGGTTGAGCGGATCCGCTGCGGCAATCGTGGCCACTTCGTTTGCCGGAGCCGCATTGCGCGTGGCGCGCACGGACTCCACGGCTACCGGCAGCGCAAATTGCTCGCCGATAAATCCGCTGACGAATCTTCCGCCACGAACTTCCCCGCGTGCTTCCAGTCTGCGAAACGCCAGAAGCAATTCGCGCCAGCGTGGAACCAGCGTCTCGCGCGCAAGCAGTTCACGGAACACCACGCCATAACGCTCGAGGAGCATCCGGCAGGTTGCTTCGACCACTTGCCCGCGTTCCGCTTCCTCTTCGTGCGCATAAAGCAGCGACCATCTTCCCGCGCTGTGCCGTGGACGCACATTCTGTCCGCGGCCTTGTCCCGCGCGCCGCTTTGGATCGATGAGTGCCCGCATATTGTCGAAACCGTCCGCGGTGATTACGCCCGCCGTGACCAATTCCCATAGAGCAGTTTCCAATTCGGCTTTGAGCCGCTGCGTCCCGCGAACGATATCCGCAAAAAAAGATGCGCCGCGTTGCCGCAAAAATTTCAAAACGTCTTGCGCCGCGGGGCTTAACCCGCCAAGTTCTGTGGATCCGTTCGACGCGTGTTGCGGGATCATCCAATCCGACTCAGCTCGCAGGAAAAAAGTCATCGGCGCGACGCTCGAAGGAATCACACGCCGCTTCGCAGAGGCTTGCTCGTCGAAAACTGCCGGATGCGGCGACAGTCTGCCCCACCCTACTGCGCCTGTCAGGCACAACTGATCCAGCACCTTGGGATCGTAATTCGCAATCCGCGCGCTCAGAATTTCGCGCTCCCACGCATTCGCCGAGGCCTCGAATCCCTGAAGCTGCCGGAGCACGTCAAGCGTTCCGCGCTCGCCGAAAACTTGAGTTCCCTGCGCCACATGCTGCCAGCGCAGCAGCCAGCGCATGAACTGAGCGGCCGTGACCGGCTCGATCTGCTTGCGCAAAGTGCCGAGCGTCTGCCGATGAATACGCGCCAGCAATCGCCGGTCACACCATTCCGTTTGGTTCGCGCCCGCGCCGGTGAAATTTCCGCGCAGCGCTGCGCCGCTTGCCTCCAGCCGGAGAAGCGTTTGCTCGATGTCAGGCGCCTGGACTGCGAGCACGTCGCTGAGAATCTTTGCGTTCACTGGCCCGCTGTGCGCCATCCATCCAGTGATGCATTCCAGCAAGGCGTCTTCTCGCGAAGGTGACGACGCGCCCACATTCGCGAGTTCCGTTTCGAATCGCGCTTCCGGAAAGATCGTCAGGAAAGCTTTCTTCCTCTCCGCACAGACCCAGTAGGCGTGTTCGCCCACAAACGCGCGCGCCGCGCGGCCGCTCGCCTGCAGTTCCGCAAAATGGCTCTGCCACCGAGATGTGGAATTCGAAATCGCGATACGAAGGAACGAGATGTTCGACAATAAAGATGCTTCTGGTGCGGCATCCGCGTTCTGCGAGCTTTCCGGAAATGCGACGAAGCCTTGCAGAGCATCGTGCAATTCGTCAGCATCGCGCACGTCGGGCCAAGCTTCCTCGCGCACGTTATCAATGGCCGCCGGATCCAGCCGCCCGACTTCCGAAAGCACCGCTTCGGGCAGCATCCTCCGCATTTCCACGGCGCGCGCGCGCCGCTCCTCCAGCGGAGCATCATCGAGATAAGCGTACGGATTCGCGTTCAGAATTTCGTGCGAAAATTGTGAAGGTGCAGGAGTATCGACAGCAATGGTGTGAATTTTCCCGTCGCCGATAGCCTGCAGCACGCCTTTCAAACCTTCAATATCCATCGCTTCCGTAAGCGCATCCTTCATCGTCTCGCGCACAAGCGGATGGTCCGGAATTTCAATGTCGCCTTCGAGGTTTTCCGGACAGGCGAGCGCGTGCGGGAACACAGCGGCGAGCAAATCATCCGAGCGCATGCGCTGAATCTGCGGCGGAACTTTCTTCCCGCCTTGGAATCGCAGCAACGCCAGCGCGCGTCCCGCGGCCCAGCGCCAGCGGCTCGTGAAAATCGGCGAGGCTAGCACCGCCTGTGCCAGCAGTTCTTCCACAGTAGCGGGCTTCAAGAATTGGAAAACGTCCGCCAGCGGAAAGCTGTGCTGCTCGCCGAGCGAAATGTTCAGCCCGTTGTCCGTTGCAGCCGCTTGCAATTCGAAATTGAACGAGCGGCAAAATCGTTTTCGCAACGCCAGTCCCCAGGCTTTGTTAATCCGTCCGCCAAACGGCGCGTGAATCACCAGCTGCATCCCGCCGCTTTCATCAAAAAAACGCTCCGCGATTATCGTTTGCTGTGTGGGAACGGCACGCAAAACGGCCCGGCCGGCAATAATGTATTCGACGGCCTGCTCTGCTCCCGCTCGTTCGAGACCACACTCGTGCATCAACCAATCGATTGCCGCTGAACGCGCTGGTTCCGTGCGAGAACCTGTGGGCGCAGCGGATTCCGTAAGCGAATCGATGCGCGTCCGCAATTCTGCAACCTCTTGCGAGAGCTCTGCCGTTCGCGCCGGCGCTTCGCCGCGCCAGAAAGGCACGTTCGGCGGAGCGCCCTGCGCATCTTCCACCAGTACGGATCCCGATTGAATCCGCCGAATCCGCCACGATGTATTGCCCAGCAGAACAATGTCCCCGCGCAAACTTTCCACCGCGAAATCTTCATCCAGTGTGCCGACCACAATTCCTTCCGGCTCCGCAATTACTGTGTAGAGCGCATTCTCGGGGATCGCTCCTCCGCTGGTTATTGCTGCCAGTCGGCTGCCGCGCCGCGCGCGCAATCGTTTGTTCACTGCGTCGTGATACAAATACGTTCCGTAACGCCCGCGCCGCGCGGAAATGCCGTTCGCCAGTATTCCGATCACCTCATCGAAACTCTCACGCGACAAGTTTCTGTATGGATAGGCGCGCTTCACCAGCGCGAACAGCTCGTCATCATTCCATTCCGCTGCGGCGCATTCCGCCACGATTTGCTGCGCCAGCACGTCCAGAGGGCACTCCGGAATAATGATCCGGTCGAGCAGTCCCTCGCGAATCGAACGCACCAGCGCCGCGCATTCGAGCAATTCATCGCGCGTTGTGGCAAACAGGCGGCCTTTCGGAATCGCGCCGCGCCAGTGGCCGGAACGTCCTACACGCTGCAATGCAACTGCAATCGATCGCGGCGAACCAATCTGGCAAACGAGTTCCACCGAGCCAATATCAATTCCCAACTCCAGCGACGCCGTCGCAACCAGCCCGCGCAATTCGCCGGCTTTCAGCTTGCTTTCCACGGCAAGCCGCCGCAGCCGCGACAAACTTCCATGATGCGAAGCGACCGCCCCCTCGCCGAGCAAACCGCCCAATGCGTGCGCCACGCGCTCCGCCAAACGCCGCGTGTTCACAAAAATCAGCGTCGAACGATGCTGCTGCACCATCTCCGCCATGCGCTTGTAAATCTCATCCCACATTTCGTTGGAGGCCACCGCGCCCAGTTCGCTCGCGGGAACTTCCACCGACAAATCAAACTCGCGCCGCTGCGCCACTTGAACAATCGTCGGCAACGGCCGCTCACTGCCGGAGAGGAACTGCCCAATGCGCTCGATGGGTTGTTGCGTGGCAGAAAGGCCGATGCGCGTGGGATGGCAGCCGGTCAACGCTTCGAGACGCTCCAGCGAAAGCGCCAGATGCGAGCCGCGCTTGTCATCAGCGATGGCGTGAATCTCGTCCACAATGACTGTCCGCACGCTGCGCAGCAGTTCGCGGCTTCTTCCGGCAGTCAGCAGAATGTAGAGCGACTCCGGCGTGGTCACCAGGATTTGCGGTGGACGCTTTTGCATCGCGCGGCGCTCGTGCATCAACGTGTCGCCGGTTCGCACAGCCGTGCGAATTTCCGGCATCAGGAAACCGCGCTCCGCCGCTAAATGAAGAATTTCGCCGAGAGGAATTTCGAGGTTCTTCTGGATGTCGTTTCCGAGCGCCTTCAGCGGCGACACGTAAAGCACTTCAATTTCATCGCGCAGGCCGCCGGTAGTTGCCTTGCGGACCAGCCGGTCAATGCACGCCAAAAAAGCCGCAAAAGTTTTTCCCGAACCGGTGGGAGCGCTAATTAGCGTGTCGTGTCCCGCGAGAATGTGCGGCCAGCCCGCGATCTGCGGCTCGGTAGGCGTACCAAATTTAGACGTGAACCATTCCTGGACGAGCGGATGCGCCCATTCGAG
>DAIRCW010000126.1:0-6359 GCA_036796475.1 Candidatus Acidiferrales bacterium
CGCTATGATTCGTGCGAAGTACTGGCTCATCGAGCTGCTCTCCGGCTTGCTCATCCCGATGACCTATTTTCCAAAAACAGTCGCGAAGGTGCTGGCCTGGCTGCCGTTCGAGCACATCGCCTACACTCCTCTTTCCATTTATCTGGGCCGATTTTCCCACGCGCAAGCAGTCTTGTGGCTCACGGTGCAGTGGGCGTGGGTAGTGATTCTGATGTTCGCAGCGCACTGGTGGTGGGAAAAAGCCACCAAGAAAATTACCATTCACGGAGGATAACGCGTGCCGGTAGTCGAAATCTCGCGAGAACAGATCGCCTCACGAAATCGTTTCGGCGAACTGCGGCGCGATTTTGCGCGCCACTGCGGCCTCTTCGGTCAATATTTTTCGCAGTACGCAAAAATGCGCATGGAATACCGCGGCGACTTCATCGTTTCCACTCTGACGAGTTTTGCTGCAACGATTTTTGCGCTTTTCTTTGTGGTCGTTCTTTTTGAGAAAGTACCGAGTCTTGCTGGTTGGACGTTGCCCGAAGAAATTTTTCTCTACGGATTTTCTCTCCTGCCGTACGGAATGTTTAATGTCATCAGTCTGAATTTGTACGACTTCGGAAACGAATACATCATCGAAGGAAAATTTGACCGCGTGATGTTGCGTCCGGTCTCGACGCTCTTTCAGATTTTGTTCGAGCAGTTTCGCCTCGAATCCATGCAGGAAATTGCCACCGGACTATTTTGCATCGGCTGGGCTTCCATTCATCTCCACGTGCATTGGACGATTACAAAAATTCTTCTGCTGGCGTTCTGGGGGATTTGTGCCGGCGTGATTTATGTTTCGATTTTCTTGTTGCTGACTACAATTTCTTTCTGGTTCGAAGATCGCATCGGCGTGCATCCGCCAGTGTGGAACGTCATCGCCTTCGGGCGCTATCCGCTCTCCATTTATTCCGGCGCGGTGCAATTTTTCTTGTGCTGGATTATTCCGTTCGGGCTGGCCTCATTTTATCCGAGCGTCCGCCTGCTGGGACGCGGCGTTACGCCTCAGTATTTGCCCTTCGTCCCCGTGGTCGCCGCGGGTTTTCTCGCGCTGGCGCTTTTCATGTGGAAGCTCGGCACCCGCCACTACTCTTCGACGGGCTCGTGAAATGTTGGAGGGTCAGCCTTTGTATTGCACGACGACCATGGTGATGTCGTCGGCTTGCGGCGCGCCGCCCGTAAAATTGCGGACGCCGGTGCGAATGGCCTCGGCGAGCTGCTCGACGTTTTGCCCCGAGAAAGTTTTCACCAGCTCGTTCAGCCGCTCCTGTTCGAACATGTCGTCGCGCAGATTTCTTGCCTCTGAGACGCCGTCACTATAAATCACCAGATAATCTCCGGCGCGGAGCGAGGCGCGCTCGGAAGCAAATTCCGCCTCGGGGAACATGCCCACGGGAAAATTCGCTGCGCCCAGCTCGATGATTTCACCCGACGCGCGGCGCACGAGCGGGGGTACATGCCCGGCATTGATGTATTCGAGATTGCCCGAAGGATCCAGCACGCCATAAAAAAGCGTCGCGTAGCGATCTTCGCTGGAGCGTTCGCAGAGAAACTGGTTCACGCGTTTGGTAAGCTCCGCCAGCGGAATATCCAGCGCGGCCGTCGTGTAGAAGACGCCCTGCAAGAGTGTCGCGAGCAGGGAAGCGGCGATTCCTTTGCCGGCCACGTCGCCGACAAAAAATCCGTAACGCCCGCCCTCCAGTGCGACGACGTCGAAGCAATCGCCTCCCACGGAATGGCACGAGAGCGTCGAGCCCGTCACGGAAACATGAGGCATCTCCGGAAAAGATTTGGGCAAAAGCTCGCGCTGAATCTGGCTGGCGATCTCGATCTCGTGGTCGAGCCGCGCCTTGGCGCGCGCCGCGGAAAAGAGCCGCGCATTTTCAATCACGTTGGCCGCCTCGCGCGCGAGCGTTCGCAGAACTTCGCGGTCAATTTCCGAGAAAGCTGTCGAAGGAGAGCGGCTGTCGAGATAGAGAACGCCAAGCAGTTCGGCCTCTTCCGAAGTAATGGTGAGATCTACCGCGGCAATCACCGGAAGTTTTTCGATAGGAATGGCGACAATGGTCAGCAGGGAGAGCGACGCAACGCTCGCTTGCTGTCCCAGGCTGACTTCATCGCCGGTGTCGCTCACGATGAGTTCCCGGCGCGACGCGGCCACGCGCTTTAAAACGCCGGAGGAAATTTTCAGCTGGTCGGGTGCAATTTGTTCGCCTTTTGAATCGCGCGCTACCACTGGCGCGAGTTCACCGGCATCATTTGCGAGCAGCAAGACGCCGCGCTCCGTGCGCGTGATGCGAATAGCCGCTTCGACCACCGCGGCGAGCACGTCTTCGAGCGAGAGTCCTGAGCCCAGCGTGCGCGCAACTTCCAGGAGCACGCCCAGGTGATAAAGTCCCTGCGTGCCGGGCGTGGCGGGCGCGGGTTTTTCCACCTGCTCAATCAGCTCTTCGAGGGTCGCTTCATCGCCAAGATAAACGAGCTTGAATGAATCGGGCATGCCGAAATCGATGGCGTCTTTGGGCGAGAGAGGATGCAGGCCATTGATCTTTTTCCCGTTGACGAAAGTGCCGTGACGACTGCCCATGTCTTCGAGGAGGTAGGAATCATCAGCGAAAGCGATCTGCGCCTGCTGCCGGCTGATGCGGCTGTCGCGCAGCACAAGTTCGTTGCCAGTCTGCCGGCCAATGCGAAAGGGGAGCTGAGTGAGCGGCACTTCGCGCCGCGCTCCGGCGGGGTCGAGCACGAGTAGTCGCGGGGGTCGCGCCATAGTCGAATGGACCGCGAACACTTGTTTGCAGATACTTTAGAAGATGTTGCGGTCGGGCCAATGTTAGGAGAAGTTGCGAGCAATGGCAACTTGATTGAGGCTTGTGATGGCGGAGTGGAGAAGTAAATCCCGTTGGGCAGATGCGGATGCCATGCGCAAGTGTTTCGCGAAATTCCGCGCGCCAGTGTGGACCACAAAACATGCTAATCTGCGAAATTCATTCGTCGCGCATTTTAGGAAGAGTGCAAGATGTTCGCGAAACGCACCAACTGGAGCCTTGAAACAAATCGTTTGAGCGCGGCGCTTGCTGCGCATCGCGCGAGCGGAAAACGTTTGCTGGATTTGACGCATTCGAATCCCACGGAATGCGGATTTCAATACGATGAAAAGGCCATTCGCGAAGCTCTCTCCGGCGGCGAAGTAATGGCGTATAAGCCGAATCCAAGAGGACTGCCGTCCGCACGCGCAGCTGTTGCAAAATATTACGCCGAAAAAGGCGTTGGCGTTTCAGCAGAAGACATTTTTCTTACCGCCAGCACCAGCGAAGCGTATTCATTTGTTTTTCGATTGCTGTGCGATCCGGACGCAGAAATGCTTGTTCCCAGTCCAAGCTACCCGCTTTTTGATTTCCTCGCGGAGATTCATGACGTGCGTCTGATTCGGTATCCGCTGATCGATGACGGCGCCTGGCAAATCGAGTTTGCTGAACTCGAGCGAGCGATCACGGATAGGACACGAGGCATTATCGTCGTGCACCCGAACAATCCCACAGGCCATTATGTCAAGCCGGCGGAGATGGAACGGTTGAGCCAAATTTGTGCCGCTCATGATTTAGCGCTGATCGCGGATGAAGTATTTTTTGATTTCTCTGTGGAGCATGACGAATTGCGCAGCTTCGCCGCAAATTCGCAGACGCTCACTTTCACCATGAGCGGCGTCTCGAAAATCTCCGGCTTGCCGCAGATGAAAGCGGCCTGGGTGGCGCTCAGCGGGCCAGAGAATCTGAAGGCGCAAGCCGCAGACCGTTTGGAAGTAATCGCCGACACTTTTCTTTCGGTCAGCGCGCCCGCGCAGGTCGCCTTACCCGTTCTTCTGGCGCAACGGTTCGGATTTCAACAGCAGCTGATGGCGCGATTGCAGCGCAATCTTGCAGAAATGGATCGGCAGCTTGCGCGAAACGACTCATGCTCGCGGTTAAGAATTGAAGGAGGGTGGTACGCGGTTCTGCGTGTACCGAAGTTGCTCGATGACGAAGAGTTCGCCATCGGACTGCTCGAAGAACACAGCGTATATATTCATCCGGGCCACTTCTACGATTTTTCCGAACCGACGTATCTGGTGATTAGCTTGCTTGTACCAGAGAAGGATTTCGCTGAGGGCCTCAGGCGGTTGCTCAGATTTCTCAGCTGACAAACCTTCGATTTTCATCGGGAAACAGAATCGACACTGGATTCGCGTGCGCTCGGTTCTGCCGCGAGGCAGCGAATTTTCTCGCGCAGACGGACGGCAAGATCCACAACCGTCTCAAGCCGTTGCACGGAGGCGGGCGGCAACTTGCCGCGGAGCTGGGAAAGGAGGAGCTCTGCGTTTCCAAGGATTCCAGTGAGCGGGTTATTGATTTCGTGGCGCAGAATCTCCGCAAAATCAGAAGTCAGATCGGCATTCCAGGCGGAGCCAAATTCCGGCGAATGCATTTGAGGGGAATTCAAGCGGCGTTCCACGAATGCCGCCGCGACCGCTGCATAGTTCGCTGAGAGCGTTACCACGTCCACTGCGCCCGAAACGACCAAGCCGACAAGCTCCTGCTGGCTCGTCGCGGATGCGAGCACAACGACAGGAGCAAAAACCGCGATGCGGCGCACGGCTTCGCGCAACGGAATCGCTTCGAGAATTTCTTCACTCATTACAATCACATCTGGCGCGGAACAGCAGGCCGCGGATTCGAGCTCCTGAAAGCGGTACACGAAAGAGGCCTCGAGCGACGGCACAGCGTCAATCGCCGCGGCGATGCCCTTGTGAACTTCTCCTTCGGGAATGGCAATCAGTACCTGCGCTGGTTTTTCATTCATAGGCGCTCCGATTTTTTTCAAGCTCATTTGTTTGCCTGCGCAATGGCAGCGGCGGATGGATGCACTGCATCTCCCTCCAGAACACGATAGGCCGCGACCTTCAACTCTTCGACCAGGAACGGCTTGGCCAAATAGTGCAGCTGACGGGACTGGAGAAACCCGATGGTGCGCGGCCCCAGAGTGTCGCCGGTGATAAAAAGAATGCGATGGCGAGAGGTGTGGCGACCGCGGATCAGAGCGTCATAGAAAGCAGGGCCGTCTACTCGCGGCATGCGCAGATCGCAGATGATGAGATCGTAATTCGTGCGCATCGCGCGAGTGAGAGCTTCCTCGCTGTCCAATACGGCCTCGACGCGGTGGCCGTCTTCCCGCAGCACGTCGGCTATGAAATGCGCGACGGTTGGTTCGTCCTCGACAATTAAAATGCGCGCGCTAGAAATCTTCTTCGCAGTTTCAATGACGGTATCGTCGATTTTTGCGGATTCGATGGCGGGCACCGGGACGATCGGCAGTTCGACAATGAATTTTGCGCCGTGTTGCGGAAGATTCTCGAAAGATACCTTCCCGCCCTGCTGTTCAGCCATGCTTCGCACAATCGGCAGCCCAAGTCCTGTGCCGACTCCGACGGGTTTGGTGGTGAAGTAGGGATCGAAGATTCGCGAGGCAATCTCCGGCCGCACGCCGGGGCCATTGTCGGAAATCTCGATGGCCAGCCTGTCGGAAGAGAGTCTTTTCGTGCGGACGTGGATTTTGGGCTTTCGGCTGTTTCCGGCGACAGCCTGCTCAGCATTCATCACGAGGTTCAATACGAGCTGCTGAATTTGGTGCGCGTCCGCAAAAGTTTCCGGCAATTGCGGATCCAGTTCGCTGCGCACCTCGATGTTTTGCACTTTCAATTCGTAATTGCGCAAGGCAAAGGTGCGCTCGATGATTTCATTGACGTTGGACCGGGTGCGTTCCTCCGCCACAGGCCGCGCGAAGGAGAGCAGGTTTTTGACAATGCGCCTGGCGCGTTCCGCCTCTTCAAAAATCATTTTCACTTCTTCATGACGGCCTTCCATCTTGTGCAGCAGCAATTGCGCGTAACCCATGATGGAAGTAAGTGGATTGTTCAGCTCGTGCGCCATGCCTGGAGCAAGCTGGCCGACCGCAGCGATTTTTTCCGTTTGCAGCAGCTGCGCCTGGAGCTGCCGCTGGTCGGTAACGTCTCGCACGATTTCGAGCCAGCCTAGCCGCCAGCCTTTGTCGTTCAAAACCGGCCGGGCGTAGCGTTCGAGAACGCGTTCGCCGCGGGAGGTGACGTTGAGCTCATCGTGGATCGCTTCGCCGGAACCGGATATGAACGCGTCCCAAGGGGCACGATAAGCGGCGCTGTTTCGCAAGCGGGGGTCAACGGCTTGTGCTAACTCGTCCAACGTTTCAATGGACTGCGCGCTGCCGGCTTCGAGGCCAAACAACAGCGCGAACTGTGAATTGATTGCGCGAATGCG
>DAIRCW010000126.1:6369-8492 GCA_036796475.1 Candidatus Acidiferrales bacterium
CGCCCGTCGGGAGAAACGAACATTACGCCACATTGCAGGGCGTCGAGGAGGCTGGAGAGCTCGGCCTGAGTTTGTTTCCATTGACGGTCGGCGCGGCGCACCACGGGCCCCTCTTCCAGGGCAACGAGCAAGCGAGCGCTGCCGCGCAGGGACTGCCGGAGCGTGAGGCGAACCTCAAGTCCGCTTTCGACTTGCGCTTCGACGGACGGCGCGCACGCTCCTGCGGCGGCACGCTCGAACCAGGCGGCGAGTTCCACTGGATTCGGATGGATGAAAAATTCGCTTAGATTGATTTCCGGTCCGAGGTCGCTTTTCCACAGAAGGAGCTCTCGCGCGAACCAGTTGGCTTGAAGAATCTTGCCGGACGCGTCGGTGACGACCAGCGCCTCGCCGCTGGATTCGAAAAGTGCCCGATAGGCAGAATCGTTGTGGCGAGCCAGCGAAGCGCAGCGGGCAATGGCAATCATGGTGCGGAAATTTTCCAGAGCCTCCAAAGGAAGCTTTTCGCCACGCCGGTAGCCTGCCAGCAAAAGGACAGATTTGTGATTGGAACTATCCAACGGGAGTCCGACGACGGACAGGCCCGGTATCGGGCCGGCGATGTCGCGGATGATGGACTCTCCTTCCAGAAAAACCGCGGTCGCGATTTCGAAGAAAGCGGGTTGCAGAGAGTCGCGTGGGTCGCTGCCCGAGAGAACTTCCCATTCGAGCGAAGTATCGAGGCGGCGGGCGATACCGGCGAATTGGGCTCCAGTTTCATTCACCGCTGCGTTCAAGATGCGGCTGATGACGCTCTCGGCTGCCGCGCCGTGGGCAATCAGGCGATCAATCTCCTCGCGCAGATGCAGGGATTTGCTTGTGCGTTCCTGGCGCTCTCGCGCGTGGATGGCGTAAAGGGCGAGCGCTATCTCGGCGGCGACATTTTCCACAACGTCGCGGCCTGCCAACTTGCCCGGCTTGATACTGCCGGCAAGCAGCGCGCCCAGGAGGCGGTCATCCACTTTGAGTGGCATGCCTATGGCGGTTGAAATTCCTTCAAAGAATTGCTGAGGGCCGGCGGGGAACACGGGCGCGAAGAACTCCACCGGGGAATTCGCATCGTTGAACTCGACTGGGAAAACTTCAAACGCATTGATGCTGGACGTTTCCAAGCCCGATCCCAGATCTTCCGATTCCGCTACCTGCCCATGCCATACATGGCCTCCTGAGGCATCGCTGGCCCAAACGCCAGCTCGATCGGCATGCAGGTTTTCCAGCAAGGACCCTGCCGCGCGGCGCAAGAGAACTTCAAGCGAGTCGCCATTGAGAGCCGCTTTGGACACACTTTCGGCCGGTTTGTCGAGCAACCTTAGCGGTCTGAGCCAAAACGGAGGCGACATGCTACCAACCTGGTTTGAGGATGCTGTAGCAGGACAGCAGAACCGCTCCGACAAAAATCGTAATGAGCAGGCTGCACCGCAGGAGTCTGTGGAGCCGGCACTCTTGGATGCGGTTCATGCTTGTTCCTCGATGAAGAATGTATGCACTGCGGCTTCCATCTGCAGGGGCATGGCAATCACTGCAAATCTATCGGGTTACGATTTTTGTGCAGGCCGCTAAGCGGAGTGAATTCCCACAACGAAACTTGAAATGGCCCCGTATGGGAATCGTGCTGACTCTTGGAAAGCTGATCTGAAGTTTCTGCTTGGAAGGAGCTACTGTTTTTCGTTGGACGGCACTTGGTACTGCTTCAGCTTGCGGTAAAGCGTGGTCTTTCCGATGCCGAGCAACCGCGCGGCGGCCAATTTGTCGCCGGAGGATTCCTGCAGGGCTCGGAGGACCGCGCGCCGTTCCATTTCTTCCAATGAAAGAGTTTTGTTATCGGGCACGAGCGATTCCGACCCGGGCCCGTTTTGCACGTTCGACGGCAAATCCCCCGAGTGCAGAATGGGGCCCGAGCCCAGAGCTACAGCTTGCTGGATGGCATTCTCCAGTTCGCGAACATTTCCCGGCCAGTCGTAAGCGGTCAGCTTTACCATAGCATCTTCCGCCAGGATGGGCATCGAGCTGACCAGGTCGCCGAACTTCTCCAGAAAAGCTTGCACCAGCAGAGGAATATCGCTCTTCCTTTCCCGCAGAGGTGG
>DAIRCW010000127.1:0-8421 GCA_036796475.1 Candidatus Acidiferrales bacterium
ACAGCACGAGCCACCAGATCGCAATTCCTAACGGAATTGCGGGCACAAATCCGAGAGCGGTGAATGCCGGACCCATATGCGCGAATTCCGGGTCGCCTCTCGTTAGAAGCGGCGCTAGAAAAAACGCGATTGTGACAAACCCACAGAAACATGTGGCCAGCGCGCTCATGGCAAGCATTAAGCCACGAGCCCACGGCTTGAGCATGAGAATTCCGATACCGGTCACGACACCGCAACCTGCTGGGACTGCATAGATCCAGCTTAGAAAAAACAGTGCCCAAAGCGGTGTGCCCTTCTCCAGCGAGTTAGTGATGATCACGAATACTCCGACAATGGCAACGACCGTGCTCCCAAAGAGCAAAACCACCGCCGCCGCCGTAACGTCCCCCGACCGTTTCACGCTCACCGATTCCTCGCCGCTGACCACTGCGCAGTAACCATTGGCCACTGTTTTTCCATCCGTTCGCCCGATTCGTTTTTCGCAGTCGCCGGGCAAAATTTCACCTTTCCTCGCAATTCCGGAAACTCCGTGCACAGTTCGCCAAAAATGCGCGGCAGCCCTTCCTGCGCCGCATTCGAACCAATTTGCTGCGACTCCGCCAGGATCTGCGGCATGGATGCCAGCGCGTGTTGCCCCGCAGGCGTCTGGTAAAACTGAATCATGCTGCTTACATCGTCGGGCGAAAGATGCCGCGCATAAACAGCCGCCAGCCGGTCCGTCACCTCCTGCGAAGCGAGCAGCGCAGTTAGCTTCTCTGCGTACGCATCCACGATTTGCTCGCGATGCGGTGTCGGCGGCAGCGACGCCACCAGCGTCGGCCGCAACTGCGCAAACATCGTCTTCGCCGCCTGCTGCCCGATCGCCATCGCGTGCGTCACCTCGAGCAGCTTCATTATGTTCGCCTTGAATTGCGCGTCGACGGGCTTCGCCGTTGCGTCAGCCTCGCTTGACATGCCCTGTGCACCCTCGGACTCCTCCGCGCTCGAATTCCGGCCTCCACTCAAACTGAAAATCACGCTGATTGTTGTATCAACCGGTACCGGCCGTCCGTTCAGCATGTATGGCTTGTATTCCCACTGTTCCACGGCCTGCATGGCGGCGTCTTTCAACATGGGCGGACCTGAAATAAACTGTAATTCCTTTATCGAGCCATCCGCTGCGATGATCGCGTGCAATACAACCGTGCCGGACACGTGCGCAGCTTTGGCTTCTGTAGGATAGGCGGGCATCACCGAATGCACGAGGCGTCCTTCTACCAGATCGCCTTGGACGTGTACTGGCACCGGAGGGATCGATCCCTCTTTCTCGTGCTGATCTTGCGCCGCTACCGCTTCTCTTCCCTGCTGCTGCGCTTTCGCCGCTCGGGGAATTACGCTTGCACAAATGCAAACGCACAGAACGCAGGCTTCAGCTGCAATTGTGGCTGGGATGCGCATGAAATGCTCCTTAGGTCGGGAATCCGCGTACACGCTCGCAGAAGCGCGGGCGTACCGCTGGATCACAGGGCGTCACTGCGGTGATATTACGCTCCGAATATCTTCCCAGCAAGCAACCGGAGCGCTCCTGTGCCGAAAGAATCTAGCTCTTGCTGGCGGCCAGCAGACCTTCCGGCGTGCGACTTTGCTCCATCCCGGAATCGGCGGCACAATCCAAATCATCCCGTGCGAACTCCAAAACTTTCTCGCAACGGACCTCATTTTGTCGATTCGGCTGCGCTCGGCCCGTGTGCTATCGTAGAAAAATATGCACGCATCCGCACCTTCGCGCGCGAATGCACGCCACGCCGGACCAGCGCTTGCAGCCATCCTCGCTGCGCTGGCGCTTACCGGCGCGCCGACCGTCCTGCGTGTGCACGCATCGCACAGCACTCACGCGCGTTTCGCCCCCTACATCTCGCGCAGAACCTCCTCGGGGCTCGCGCCTAAATCTCCCGCCCCCAATGGCGCGCCGTTATGCGAATCAAAAAATGTCACCGTCGAACTTCCCCGCGAATTCCTGCAGCTCGCCGTCGTAAATAATTCTTTCATCGCGCGCAACAATTCGCTCAGCGTCATCGCCTTCCAGAATTATTTTCCCCAGCCCATCGAAGAAATTGCCATCGTCGCAGAAAACGAAGACGACAACGGCAACCTCATTTTCGCCAATGTTTTTGCGGCTTCCGCGCAGTCTACCGTTTCGCCATCGTGGTTTTCAGCGTATCTTCCCTCGCAATACGACATCGCGCCGTGGCCCAAGCCCATCGCCCCGCGCGCCACTTTCACGCTCTCCGCTGCGAGCGGCATCACCACCCCCGTCTGCCCCGCGCAAATCAAAGCCACTGTCGTTCACCTCGAATTTGCCGGCGGCCAGCAGATCAATTACTCCACTCCCGGCTGGCAGCTTCCCGCGCAGCCGCAGGCGATCCCCGGCGCGCTCGAATTTTATGCCTCGCCGCGCGAGCTACCCGCGGAGTTCACCGTTCAAGTCCATCAGCCCGCCCCGCTCGGCCCGATCATTCCTCCGCCCGTCGTCACGCTCGTAAAAGGCAAGCAGGGTTCTCTCTTCAACCGCATTCGTGACCAAATGCAGGAGTGGCGCTTCGCTTTCGCTATCCGCAACGGCCAGAGCGTCGACGGCGACGAGACGCTGCTGATTCGTCTGCATTCGCCGAACGAAAAGATCGGACCCAAATCGTTTTGGATTTCGCCCGGCGAAATTTCCTCCGCCGCCGGCATTGTGGACTTGGTTCCCCTGAAAATTCCCGACAAGTGGGGCGTGTTCTACGGCGGCGTGGATCTCGCCGGCATCTCCCCCGCGCAAATCCAATAGCGCATCCGATGTAGCGCAGGCCTAGGCCTGAGGTTTTTAGCTTTGTGGGATTATCTAGCAGAAACTCTGGAGCAACACTTACGCAATCTTAACGGAGCTTGACGCCGCCTTCTGCGCGGCCGCCGTGCTGATTCCCACGCGTTCGATCTGCTTCCATTGCATGTCCCCGCGCAAGAATTGCCACGTACCCTGCAAACGCCACACCAAGTACATCTGCCGGTACGGGAATTGCTCCAGAAAGCAGAAGCAGATCAGCCGCGCCACATCGCGCCAATCGTTGTACCGCCGGTAAGTCACTTCTTCCTGCAGCACCGCGCCAACCGAAATCATCGCCGCGAACAAGTATCCGTAAATCAGAAATTCCATGAAAAACACGCGGTGAATGGCGTGCAGGCAAAATCCCAGAATGATGCTGGAGATGCCCACCATCTCGATCACCGGCGCGAGAAATTCGAAGAGCCACAAATACGGCAGCGCCACCGCGCCAATGCGCCCGTACTTTTTGCGAAACAGCATGTCGCGCGTGGACCACAGCACGTCAATCAGCCCCTTCTGCCAGCGAACGCGCTGCCGCCCCAGCGCCCGCAGCGTCGGCGGCACTTCCGTCCAGCAGACCGGGTCCGGCACGAACACGACACGGTAGCTCTTCTTCTCGTCGCGCATCAGCCGGTGCAACCGCGCCACCAAATCGAAATCCTCGCCAATCGACGACGTACGGTAGCCGCCCGCCCGCATCACCGCGTCCCTCTGGAAAATTCCGAAAGCGCCGGAAATAATCATTTGCATGTTGCCCCGCGCCCATCCTTCGCGCCCAATTAAAAACGCGCGCAGGTATTCCACCACTTGAATAATCGCCATCGGTTTTCGCGGCAGACGCACGCGCCGCAGCTTCCCGACGGAAAGCTCGCAGCCGTTCAGCACGCGCACGATTCCTCCCGCGGCCACCACTCTCTTCGGGTCTTCCAGGATGTTCACCATGATGCGCAATAGCGCGTCCGATTCGATGAGCGAATCCGCGTCCACTACGCACGTGTAGGGACTCGACGCGACATTCAGTCCCGCGTTCACCGCGTCCGCCTTCGAACCGATGCTCTCCTTATCCACCACAATCAATCGCGGTTCCCGCGTGCTGCGATAAATCGCGCGCACCGGGGCGGTTGCAATCTGCGCCAGGTACAGTCTTCGCGCCGGCTCGAGCTGATATTCTTTAACTAAACGAGCCAGCGTCGCATCCTTCGACCCGTCATTCACCACCACCACTTCCAGCTCCGGATAGTCCACGCGCAACAGCGCGCCGATGGACGCCACAATCGAGCCCTCTTCGTTGTGCGCCGGCGCAATCAGCGTAATCGGCGGCGTCAGCGGCGAGATCTTCATGCGTTCCAACCGCAGTGAAGCGAGATGCTGCTGATGCTTACGGCTCGAGAGTAGCGCCACAATGAGCAGCACCAGATAAATCACATTCGAGGCGAGGTAGTAATAGAAAAGCGTATTGTTCGAGATGGTCAGCAGCGCGCGCATGAAATTCACGCCATCTTCACTGGTTTGGTTGCCGCCGGAATGCGCATCATCGCGCGTAGCCCGTCGGCCCCGGATTCCAGGGCTTGCAGCAATCGCAGCGAATCAGCCTGCCCAACGCGTTCCGCCTGCGACTCGAGTTCTTCGGTGAGCTTGTCGAAATTCCCGGTGCGGTCAAGTTCCGCGACCAGCGCCTGCAGCGCGTAAGGATCCTTGGTGTCCAGCACGTCGCGCAACACGCTGATCGAATCCGGAATTCGCGCGAGCGCCTCCGCGGCGCGCTGCCGCACGTGACGGTTGCGGTCGCATAACCCGCGCAGCAATGCGGGAACGCAGCGTGGCTCGGCGAATCTCCCTAGGCTGGTGATCGCGCGCAACCGCACAAACCATTCCCCATCTTCCGCCAGCGTCGCGAGCGCCGGAAATGCAAAAGCAAATTCCGCATGCGCCAGCGCCCGCGCCGCGGATGCGCGCACTTCCGCAGAAGCGTCCGCCACAAGTAGCAGCAAGTCATCTCCAAGCTGCGCCCCCGCTCTGTCCGCAGGAATTTCGGATACCACGCGCGCCAGCAGTTCCCTTTTTTCCCCGCGTGCCAGGAACAGATACGGCAGGACGATGCGCGGATTGGCGCGCGCGCAAATAATCAGCGCGTTCAGCAGCGAAGTGCCTTCGAGCTTCCATCGGTCGCTTATAAATCTCTCCAGCATCGCTTCCGCCGCGGAGGGTAAACCCGTGCGCGCCAGCCCGCGAACTGCGGCAAGCTGTGTATTCACTTCGGGAGCATCGAGCCCACGCACCAGCACCGGCACCACTTCCGGCGCGCGCGTGCGGCCCAGCTGCACCAGCGCGGCCTCGCGCCTCCATCCGCGGAAACGCCGCGTATCGAGCACAACCCGATCCAGCAAACCCGTGCGTCGCAGAAAACTGCACAGCTTCTCGCATTCTTCGGGAGACGCCACATCCATACGGTCCAGCGTCAGTTCGATGATGGCCTTTGCGTGAATGCGAATCGCCCGCCATTCCGCGGCGGGAATTTCGCCGGAAAGAATCGCGCTCCAGCGCTGCCGCACATAAAATTCCGCGTCGGCCAGCCGGTCGAAGTAACGCCGCCGCACTCTGCGCCGGATGACGATGAACGTAATCAGCGCGGCGATGCCCGCCACCGAAAACACAATCGCGCGCACGGCAAACGCCGCCGCCTCCGGATGGATCGAGCGCAAATGAGCGATTGGATTCATGCGCGATTTCTGGCTTAGTAGTTTATGTTTTCTAAGCCGGACGCATCGCCGCGCGTAACGGCGCTTGGTTTTACGCGCATAGCCCTTCGCGATAGAGTCCAGCTGAAAAAGAGCTGGCGATACGCTCTCGTCCTGCGCATTTGGGCGCGTCCTGGTCAGCATCAGACTGCGCTGTCATAGGGTCTCTCTCAAAAACGCACGGCGTAGCTCACGCCGTAAATGTTTTCCGTGTTTCCGCCGTTGCGAATCTGATGAGCAACGTACAAGGTGACGCGCTGGCGCCCGGTGATGCCGAAGCGCGCGCCGCCGCCGAAAGTGCGCGAGGCGAACGCCCCAACCTGATCCAGCTCGCCAAAATTCTCCGTGCCCACCGAGAAGGTTGTATTCAGAAGCAGGCGCTCGGGATTCACCCGCGGCAGCGGAAAATCAAATCGCGAGTAGCCCGCCGGCTCCCACCCGACCGGAGTGCCCGCGAATCCGCTGCGCGCGCCGTTTGCGGAAACCGTCCAGCGGAAACCGTCCGCAAAATCCGCGGCGGCCGTGCCCGTGAGCACCATGACGTGAGCGCCCGCGTACCACAGCCAGCGATTGTTGTAGGCGAATTCGATTCCGCGGAGCGCGCCGCGCTCGGAAACGCGAAAACCGTGGCCGTACTCGGCGAATGTTTCCGCGCGCGGTATAATTCCGTCCGCATTGCCACTGCCTCCTCCGCTGACCGTCAGCGAGTCGGCGTGGCCGATGCGCAGCGTGGCTGCGCCAAGGAATTTCTGCGCGAGTGCGCCGAAGCGCTGGTAAGAATCGGCTTCGGTGGAGAAAATCCAGCGGGCATTTGGTTTTGCAACAAGAGTGACTGTCTGGGTGTTTGCTGCGTTGGTGTAATTGAATGTGTCGGTCTCATTGCCGAAGCTGACTTCGAATTTCGCGGCGGCATCGCTTGCCGCGCGAAGGGCGCGCAGTCCGGCAGCGGCCTCGTCATCGCTCGGAGAGATGCTCGCAGGCTCGAGGGCGCGAGCCTGGAGAAAATCCGCGCGGGCTTCCCTGCTCCGTCCGAGATCTGTGAGGACGCGACCACGCGCGGCGAGCACGTCGGCACGAGGAGGAGGAATTGTCACGGCGGCATTGAGCAATTCGAGGGCGGCAGCGCCACGATTTTCTTGCGCGTACAAACGAGCCAGTTCCAGGAGCAAATCCGCGTCGCGCGGCGCGATTTTCAGTGCCTGCCGGTACGCCAATTCGGCTTCGCTGCGATGGCTTGTCCATGCGAGAATCCGCGCGCGCCAGCCGAGAGCGTCGGAATCGTTTGGCGCTACCGCGATACGCGCGTCGACGATTCTTTGCGCAGCGGTCAAGTCATGCGCCGCGACACACGCGCGAACTTGAGGCAACCAATCAATGTTGGTTTGTGCGGGCGACTGCGCGCCGCTGTTTCCGGCTGCACCCGCCCGTACCGCCACAACCTCGCGCGCTTGCGCCGGAGTTTGCGCAGCAGCGCTGGTTTCAGTCGCACACGTGCACGCTACCGCCACCAGCAGAAAAACTTTCGCGGAGCGCCAATAAAGACAGACTTGCACGATTGAGTTAATTGCAATCTTTACACCAACCTAGAGAATCAAAAGCGGAGTGTTTCCACAATGGATGGGTCTAAGTATCAGATAATACTACTCTAGCACCTTGGCCAGAGCTCGACCGGATTGCTGCGGGGCATCTCCAGAGGAGATCAGTTTCAATTACAACCATGTGTCGCAAAATGGCACGTTTGAGCACCAAATTGCGCTTATCCTACTCTCCCTCCTCCCGCCAGCTCCTCCGGTGTCAAATCCTGTGCAGCACGTGGAGGAGGTACCCGCCGAGGCCGGAGGCGAAATCCGTCCAGCCGTGCGCGAGCATCGTTGGAGCGAGGGATTTGCGCCATGCGGCGAAGAGGCCGAACGCCAATCCCAGGCCGAAGATTGTAATCATCAACGATACGCCCTGATAACCATGCCCGAGTCCAAAAAGCACAGCCTGAATTGCGACGGCCACAGCGACGCTTCCCGTGAGACGCCTGAACTGTTCCTGCAAATAGCCACGAAAAATAAATTCTTCGCAGAACCCCGCAGAGATTGCCAGCGCGGTCCAGAGCGGAATTTCCGAAGCGGCGTGCGGGACAAGCTGCAGCACAACTTTCGAGCCTGCGGCGCCATGCGAACGAAAAACGAGCGAGCCAATGGCATTGATGGCAATCAGCGAAAGCCAGACCAAGGCGGCGATGCCGATGTCGCGTCCGACTTCGTTGAAGCTTTTCCATCGCGCGTTGATGGTTTCGCGAATGGTTCTGCCGCGCGCGCGCATGCCGAGATAAACGTAACCGAAAAGAATCCACTCCTGGATGAAGGTCCCGAAGTAGAGCATCATTCGCCCTCTATGGGTGAGCTCAGGGGTGGCACTGCCGCTGGCGCCGGTGCCTGCGAAGCGGCGCGTCCAATAAAACGAGCCGAAAGAAATTGCCGCCACGACAACCACGAAAAGAATCGTGTGCCACAAGGGAGCGATGAGCTTTCGGTCGTTTTGTTCGGGCGACGATTCCACCACGGGCAAGGCAGACCGCATAGCATCGGCCATTTTATGCTCCGGCGCGGTTAAGTTTGCAAAGGGACGTTGGCGCTGGGGGAAGCGTAGCGTGCAGCGACGCAGGCGTCAAGTTTCAGAAGGCAAGAGGCTCGAAGTTCGAGAAAGCGGGAATACAGGCCAGGCTGAAAAAGCGCAGCGAGTCGCCGGCGCAAAAGCAGCGCTCTTCTGGAACGACAAATTATGAGGGAAAGCGGCGCCGGTTCCGGGTCGCGGGCTACGAAACGCAAATCTGCTATGCAGACTGAG
>DAIRCW010000128.1:0-8414 GCA_036796475.1 Candidatus Acidiferrales bacterium
GCACCGCAGCGCCAGGGTTCGTTGTATGAAAAATTGACGTTCCTGCGATTAGCGTATCGCAGCCGGCGCTCACCAGTTCCGCCGTGTTTTCCAGTGTAACTCCCCCATCCACGGCGATGCGGAACCGCAGATTATAACGCGCCCGCGTGTCCCGCAACTCGCGAATCTTGTCCATCGTCTGCGGGATGAATTTCTGCCCGCCCCATCCGGGATTCACGGTCATCACCAGCACAGACTCGATTCGGTCTAGCACTTCGCGAATCAATGCCGCCGGCGTCGCGGGATTCAGCACCACTCCCGCCTGGCAATTCTCTTCGTGAATCAAAGAAACCGCGCGATCCAGATGCGCTGTAGCTTCCTGATGCACGAAAATCAAATGCGCGCCCGCTTTGGCAAACGCCTGCACAAATTCGATCGGACGCTCAATCATCAGATGCACTTGCAGCGGCAGGCGGGTTGCCTTGCTCAATGACGCCACAATGGGCACGCCGATGGAAATGTTGGGCACAAAATGCCCGTCCATCACGTCCACGTGAATGGCGGCCGCGCCGGCCTCCTCCACCGCACGCACCTGCTGCCCCAGCACGGTGAAGTCCGCCGCCAAAATCGATGGAGCTATCTCAGTTCGAAAACGATTCATTTCTGCCTGAATTGTAGCATGCAGCGCTTATTGGGCCACTTGAAGTTCCACGGAATCGCCGACTTCGACGCGCGCGCCCCGCAGCGGGAGCTGCGACGTCACCGTGCCGGACGGTTTGCCGGTGAGCGGCATCGTGGTCACTTTGGAGAGCTTCAGTCCCGCCGCGGCAATTTGGGCGGCAGCTTCGGCCTGTGGCAAGCCCTCCAGCGAAGGCATCACATACGCGCGAGGACTCGGGCCGAGCGAAACCAGCATGTCCACATGCGGCGATGTCGCGTGCGTTGAACCAACTGCCGGATCTTGCTGCAGCACCATATCCGGCGCGCTGCCGGTGAGGTGAACGCTCGAAATTTCCCCGGCTTGCAACCCTTCGCTCAGCAATTCGATTTGCGCCGCGCGGCTGCTGCGATTCTCCAGTTCCGGAATGCTCACCGATTGCGCGCCGAGACTCACCACCACGTGTACCCATTCATTGCGCTTCAGCGGACTATCCGGCGAAGGGCTTTGCCGCACCACGTCGTCCTTGGGCAGGTTGCTGTAGATGCGGTCCTCGATTTTCATGTGCAAGCCGCGGCCCGCCGCCTGCTGTTCCGCTTGAACGACCGAAAGGCCGGTGAGATTTGGCGTACTCACTTCGCGGCCTTGAATAACGAAGCGCATGGTCATCAGCGCGCTCAGGAACGCCACCGACGCCAGCACGAACACGAGTAGTGCCGTGCGTCCAGCCCATTCGATTTGGTCGCGGAATCCCATTTAAACTTGCCTTTCTAAATTCAAGCGTAGCATCGCCCGTTTTGCGCTTCAATTTCACCTCGATGCGCGTGTTACCTTCTGCGAATCGCCACCGCGAAGAAACCATCTGTATGATGCGTTGGCGGAAAGGTGCGAAATACTCCGTTCTCGTCGATGACGTCTCTGGCTCGCACGTCTTCGGCGAGCTTTTCGTTGGGAATTTTCACTGGCTCTGCGCAAAATTCGCGATTCGCCGCCAGCGCTTCTTGCACGACCATCTCGTTTTCTTCGCTTTCGAGCGAACAAGTGGAGTAAATCAGCCGTCCGTCTGCCGAAAGAGAATTCAGCGCGGACGTGAGCAGTGCAACCTGCCGCGAATGAAGCGCCGCCAAATCTTCTGTGCGAAGGCGCCAGCGAATTTCCGGATTCCGCGCCAGCGTTCCCGTACCGCTGCACGGAGCATCAACGAGGATTCGGTCGAATTTGCTCTCGAAGGGCAGTGCCCTCGTACCATCGAGAGCCACCAGAGACACATTCTTCGGGCCCGTGGATTCAAAACGTTCGCGCATGGCTCGCAGCCGGGATTCGTGAATGTCGCACGCGACCACCGGCGCGCTTGCGCCAGCTTGCCTCGCCAGCGTCAGTGTTTTCCCGCCGGGAGCAGCGCACAGGTCGAGCACGGAATCTCCCGCCTTCACGCCGAGCAGAAGCGGTACCGTTTGCGATGCTTCGTCCTGAATCGCACTTTCGCCCTTATGAAACGCCGCCGCGCCCGCGACATTGCCTTTGCGAACGACAGCCGCCTCTCTCAGCAAGTACCCGGGCGCGACTACGAACCCCGCCTTCTCGAGCGACTCAACTGTTTCGGCCCGGCGTGAGGGATTGCCAATGGATATGGCTTGTGATGGAGCGCGGTTATTCCATTCGAGCAATGAAACTGTTTTCTCTTCGCTGAATTTGCGCAGCCAGCGCTCGACCATCCACGTCGGATGCGAATGCTCAATCGCGAGCCTCTCTGCCAGATCCAATTCCGCTGATAAAAAATCAGCCAGCGGCTTATCTATGTCCGCGCTGGCTCGCCGCAGTACAGCATTCACCAGCGCTGCCGCCGAACTTTTGCGCGCGCGCCGTGCCAGTTCGACGGATTCATTCACCGCCGCGCGCACCGGAATGCGTTGCAAACGCCGAAGCTGATAGATCCCCATTCTCAGCGCCATACGAACTTCAGCGTCGAGTTTTCCCGCGCCGCGCTTGGTGTACCGCTCGATGAAAAAATCGAGGGTCCTCTGCCATCGCAGCGTTCCCATCACCAATTCGGTTGCAAGAGCCGCCTCGCGGGCATCCGTTTCGCCGGACAGGCGCGCATGCAGCAGCTCCGAAGCGAACGCCGCCTTTGTCTCGACATCGAGCAGGATGGAGAACGCAATCGCGCGTGCCGATTTCCGCGTGCGGGTCGTAGGAGGTGTCTTATTCTGAGGTGAAGCGGTCATTGCCCGTGAGCCGCGCTCCATTGGCAAATTCTGATGCGGTCACGCGTTTGCGGCCTTCCGGTCGCACGGCTTCCAGTTCCAAAAAGGTCTTGCTGCCGCATGCAACAGCCAGCGCACGTCCATGCTGAATAATTTTTCCGTACTCCGCAACAGCGCCGGATTCCACCGGAATTCCCGCCGCAGGCTTTCCCCAAACGTGGCACAGCTTCCCGCGAAAACGCGTGTATGCTCCCGGCCAAGGCTCAAATGCACGAATGCCATTATAAATTTCCGCAGCGGACTTGCGCCAATCAACCAGCCCTTCCTCTTTTTTGATTGGTGATGCGTACGTCGCCTGCGAATCATCTTGCGGACGAGGCAGTAACTCACCGCTCTCCAGCTTCAGCAGAGTGTCAACCATCATCGTCGCGCCAATCTCGCTCATGCGCGCCATCAACTCCGCCGCCGTTTCATCCCGTCGAATCTCCATTTCGCGCTGCTCGAGAATCGGCCCGGTGTCGAGCCCAGCGTCAATGCGCATAGTTGTCAGGCCCGTTTTGGTCTCGCCCGCAAGCACCGCCCGCTGCACGGGCGCAGCGCCGCGATATTTCGGCAGCAGCGAACCGTGCAGATTAATCCATCCGAGCCGCGGAATTTCGAGCAAGTCGCGCGAGATAATCTGCCCATACGCGATAATCACCACAGCATCCGGCGAAATTTCTTTCATCCATTCGACGGTAACGCCCTCTCGAATTTTGTCCGGCTGATGCACGGGAATGTCCGCTTTCACTGCCGCTTCTTTGATAGGAGATTCCGCGCGCTGCTGCCCGCGCCCCCGCGGACGGTCCGGTTGCGTGATGACTGCTTCCACTGAAAAACGAGTGTCCCTTAGGAGGGCGTCCAGCGCCGGCAAGCCAAACGCCGGAGTGCCGCAGAAAATAACGCGTAGCGGAACGGCTTCTTTTACCACTCCCCGGCCTTCGCCAATTTGCGGATTTTTCTCTTGATGAGGTCGCGTTTCAGCATGCCGAGGTGCGTGAGGAACAAAATTCCATGCAGATGATCAATTTCATGGCAAAACGCGCGCGCCAGCAAACCCTCGCCCTTCATTTCGTACTGCTTGCCGGTGACGTCCTGCGCCCGCACGGTCACGTATGCCGGCCGCAGCACGTTTCCGCGAAAACCCGGAACGGAAAGGCAGCCCTCCTCTTCGCGCTGCTCCCCTTCGGTGGTCAAAATCTCTGGATTCGCCAGCACCAGCTTGGCCTCCGGATTTTTCCCCGAAGTGACGTCTATCACCGCAAGATTCAGACTCAGCCCGATCTGCGGCGCCGCCAGTCCCACGCCGCGTGCAGCGTACATTGACGCGAACATATCTTCCGTCAGCTTCGCCAGTTCCGCATCGAACTTCTCCACCATCTTCGTCGGCTGCTCCAGCACCGCTGCGCCGTATTTCACAATGGGAGGTATCATCAGTTCCTATTCTAAAACTCGTCGAGTTGTTTTTGATAACTTTTGAAATTGCGTCCGGTCTCTTCGATGGAATCCCCGCCGAATTTTTCCAGAAACGCCTCGGCAATCACGAACGCGACCATCGCTTCGCCGACCACACCCGCCGCCGGCACCACGCAAACGTCGGAGCGTTCGTAAGCGGCTTTGATGTGCTCCTTGGTTTTCAGGTCCGCGGAACCGAGTGCGCGCCGCAATGTGGAAATCGGTTTGAGGTACCCGCGCACGACTACATCTTCGCCGTTGGTGATGCCGCCTTCGAGCCCGCCCGCGCGATTTGATGTGCGCTGAAAGCGCCGGCGCTCCGCGTCGTAGCTGATTTCATCTTGTACTTCTGATCCGGGCGATGTTGCATTGGCCACGCCTGTGCCAATCTCCACGGCCTTCACCGCTTGAATCGACATCACTGCGCGTGCCAGCCTTCCATCGAGCTTTTCGTCCCATTGCGCATGGCTCCCCAGTCCCGGCGGCACGCCGCGCGCGAGAACCTCAAAAATTCCGCCAACAGAATTGCCCGCGCGCAATGCATGGTCCACTTCCGCTTTCATGCGCTCTTCAATTGCCGGCTCGACGCACCGCAACGGCGAATCCAGATTTGCGCATACTTGCTCGATTTCGTCCCAGCTAGCCGCGCGCTCCGTTTGGACGTGCCCAACAGCAATCACGTGACTCAGCACGGAAATTCCAAACTCGCGCAGCAGCAGCTTGGCCATTGCGCCTGCGGCCGTTCGCGCAGCCGTCTCCCGCGCCGAAGCCCGCTCCAGCACATAGCGCGCATCGTGAAAATTGAATTTCAGCGCGCCGGCCAAATCCGCATGTCCCGGGCGCGGCGAACTCAATTTCCGCTGCGCATCCTCCGCGCCATCGGTATCCTCGACCGGCAGCGCCTTCTCCCAATTTTTCCAATCGCGGTTTTCCAAGCGAATAGCGATCGGCGCGCCGATTGTTTTTCCGTGACGCACTCCGGCGAGGAACTCGGCGCGATCCTTCTCGATTTTTTGCCGCCCGCCGCGCCCGTAGCCCAGCTGCCGCCGGTGCAATTCGTTGTTGACGAACTCCTGCTCGACGGCAACCCTGGCCGGAAACCCGGAAACCCAGGTAATCAGCGCCTGTCCGTGCGATTCGCCCGCCGTGAAAAATCTCAGCATATTCTCGTGTTTTCCAAACGCCCCAAGCGCCAAAGATTCTACCGGACGCTCCCCACCCCGTAAAGCGCGCCGCAGCCAAAATACTGTGGCAGAACGGCTTGACGTTGCTCCATGCGGACGATACGCTGTCCAAGCGCTCACTCGCACGATGTCAACGCTCACCCCCAAAATGCCCCAGCCCGCCAAGCCTGCTGTATTCCCGCTGGTCGTCGGCACGTTAAAAAAATGGCTCCTCGCGCTTCAGGAGTACTCCATTCTCTTTGCCGATACAGTAGGGAAGGCGCTTTCTCCTCCCATCTATGGCGGCGACATCCTCGAGCAGATGGATCTCATCGGCGTGGGGTCGCTGCCCATTATTCTGCTGACCGGATTTTTCATCGGCGGCGTCATGGTCTTGAATACCGCCGCGCAATTTCAGCGCTTTGGCTCCGCATCCGTTACCGGCACGGTTGTCGCGCTTGCCCTGGTACGCGAACTGGGACCCGTGATCGCTGGGTTGCTCGTCACTGGACGCAATGGTTCGGCCATCGCATCTGAACTGGGCTCGATGGTCGTCACGGAGCAAGTGGATGCCATGCGCGCCCTCGGTACCGACCCCGTGCGGAAGCTCGTTGTACCGCGCGTCCTGGCCATGCTCCTTGTCCTGCCCCTGCTCACGGCGGTAGCCGATATGGTCGGCCTCTTCGGTGGATCCATTGTTTCTTACTTTCAGCTTGGGCAGACCGCCTCGCAGTTCTGGAATACGGCTGTCGAAGCTCTGGTGGTGAGCGATATCTTTCAGGGAATGATCAAGCCGCTTGTCTTTGCGCTAATTATTTCCACGATTGGGTGCTTTTACGGTTTGCGTACGCGGGGAGGCACGCAGGGCGTTGGGCGTTCCACAATTTCGGCGGTGGTGGTCGCCTCGATTTCTATCATCATGGTGGACTTCTTCTTGGGCAAGCTGCTGCTCTACTATTTTGTGACTTCATGAGCGCGCTTTCCTGTAAAGAATTCCGCGCTTTTTATCTATAATTCTATCAATGCGCAAATTCACCGCTTTTGCGGCGAACGAAATCGTCCCCGGCGAGCCGCTCATCCGCTTCGAAAACGTCAGCATCGCTTTTGAGGGCCTGCCCGTTCTAAGCAACATCAGCTTCGCCGTCGACGCCGGACAAACGCGAGTCATCATCGGCGAAAGCGGCTCCGGCAAAACTGTTCTTCTAAAACTCGCGGCTGGCCTGCTGCGGCCCGATTCCGGACGCGTCGTCATCATGGGACATGATCTGGGTGACATGGCTGAAGTCGAGCTGCTCGATTTTCGCCGCCGCATCGGATTCGTTTTTCAGGAAGGCGCGCTCTTCGATTCTCTGGATGTCGCCGATAATGTTTCCTTTCGCCTTCGCGAGGAGCGCAAAACGCCCCAGGAGTGCGAATCCCGCGTGCGGGAGGCCCTGCGCTTCGTGGAAATGGAGCCGGCATACCATAAATTCCCCGCGGAACTCTCCGGCGGAATGCGCCGCCGCGTTTCCATCGCCCGCGCTCTGATTGATCAGCCGCCCATCGTTTATTACGATTCGCCGACTGCCGGCCTCGATCCCGTCACCAGCCAGACCATCATTACTTTGATTCTCCGGCTCCGCGATTTGAGCGGCGCGACCTCCTTACTTGCCACGCATCGCCTACAGGATGCCTTCGGTCTCGCCAATTTTGTCTTCGAGCCGGACGCGAACCGCGTCCTGCCGGTTTGGGAAGACGCCGACGGCCGCCACTTCGCTCCGACCAGCGTTCTCGTCATTCGCGACGGCAAAATCTATTTCGAGGGAGAGACTCAGGAGCTGCTGAAATCCGACGATCCCTATTTGCGCCAGTTTTTAGAATGAATCGCCGGCCCTTCTCTTGCATCTCGAAGAGGCTGGCAACACAATGGTTTGAACGTTCTATCGTGAGAGGAGAAGAAAATGCCGCAAGGAAAACAAGTCACCTGGGCGGAGCTGCGCGTCGGTGTGTTCGTTCTCGTGGGATTGATTATCCTCGCGGTCGCTATTTTCTACGTGACGGGTGTCAATTTTTGGGGCGCGAAGTACCAGATTAAGACCTACCTTCCCGACGTCTCCGATCTTCAGAAAGGCGCCCCTGTCACGCTCGGAGGCGTCACCGTCGGAAATGTGCGGGATTTGCGCCTCAATCCCAATCCTTCCGGCGCCACCCAAGCGATTGAAGTGGACCTGACCATCGATAAACACTACCAAAACTATATCCGCCAGGGCGCGGAAGCCAGCCTCCAAACCTCGGGCCTGCTAGGCAACAAATACGTCACCATCTCGCGTGTTTTCGCCGGTCCTGCAATTCCAGATGGCGGGACCATCCTCGGCGTGCCCTCTCGCGATATTTCCGACGTGGTCGCCAAGAGCGCGGACCTCGAAGACAATCTCAATCGCCTGACCTCTCAAATCAATGACGTAGTCGCTTCCGTGCGTGAGGGGAAGGGAAGCATCGGCAAACTGATTTACGACCCCGGCCTATACAATCGCTTGAACGCTACTGCCTCGAAGATTGACGCGGTCGTCGCCGATGTGCAAGCGGGCAAAGGCTCCGCCGGCAAATTGCTCGTGTCCAACGAACTGTATGACAAGCTGAATTCCAGCGCGGTGCATCTGCAGAACGTTACGGCGGCTATTGATTCGCAGAAGGGAAGTTTCGGCAAGTTTGTTTACGACCCGACGTTCTATAACAAGACCAGCGCGTTCTTGGACAACACCAACGCGCTCATTGCGGGCGTTCGTGCGGGCCGCGGCACTCTGGGTAAATTGGTCACCGACGACACGCTGTTCAACAGTCTTCGTGACGCTTCCACCAACATCAAAGATCTGACTGGAAAAATGGACAGCGGGCAGGGAACCTTCGGCAAGTTCTTCACCGATCCGCAACTCTATG
>DAIRCW010000129.1:0-7065 GCA_036796475.1 Candidatus Acidiferrales bacterium
GCGGGTGCGGCGGCGTGGGGTACGGATTTTGCGCTGTCGGCGCCGGCGGCTGCTGCGGCAGCTTTGGCGGATTCTTCGGGAGCCGTGGCGGGGGCGAGGCCGAGTTCCTTGCGCAGCGCGGATTCGATCTTCGCGCGAAGGTCCGGATTTTCTTTCAACAGAACACGGGCATTTTCGCGTCCCTGGCCGAGGCGTTCGCCATGGAAGGAAATCCACGTGCCGGATTTTTCCAGAATGTTGCGTGCGACGCCCAAATCGAGCAAGTCGCCTTCGCGGGAAACGCCTTCGCCATAGAGAATGTCGAATTCCGCTTCGCGGAACGGAGCGGCTACTTTGTTCTTCACCACTTTCGCGCGCGTGCGCGAGCCGACCACGCGGTCGCCTTCCTTGATGGACTGAATGCGGCGAATATCGAGGCGAATCGAAGAATAGAATTTCAACGCGCGCCCGCCGGTGGTCGTTTCCGGATTGCCAAACATCACGCCGATTTTTTCGCGGATCTGATTGATGAAAATCAGGCAGGTGCGCGACTTGGAGACGATGGCGGTGAGCTTGCGCAGCGCCTGCGACATCAAACGCGCCTGCAAACCCATTTGCGGCTCGCCCATTTCGCCTTCGAGTTCGGCCTTGGGCACCAGCGCAGCGACCGAGTCCACCACGACGATGTCCACGCCGCCGGAGCGAATCAGGGCTTCCGCGATTTCCAGGGCCTGCTCGCCATTGTCCGGCTGCGAAACGAGCAGATTGTCTACGTCGACGCCCAGCTTGCGCGCATAGGAAGGATCGAGCGCATGCTCTGCGTCAATGAACGCAGCGATGCCGCCCATTTTCTGCGCTTCGGCAACCACGTGCAAAGTAAGCGTGGTTTTTCCGCCGGATTCCGGACCATAAATTTCGATGACGCGTCCGCGCGGCAAGCCGCCCACGCCAAGCGCTGCGTCAATGGAGATGGAGCCGGTGGGAATCACGCTGACCGGCACCAGCACATCCTTATTACCGAGGCGCATGATCGAGCCTTTGCCGTACTGCTTTTCGATCTGCGCGACTGCCGCGTCCAGCATCTTGCCTCGTTCGTCCGCCATTGCGTCCCCTCTCCGATTGTATTGAGCCAGCTTCAGAACTGACCAAAACCTCAGCGGCTAAAGCCGCCTCTTTCCTGCGCTTCACGGCACGGCTGAAGCCGTGCCCTTACAAAACCTCTGCGCCGCCTCAGAAACTCTCCGGCGTAATCCCAAGCACTGGCGCCGCTCAGGCTTTGATCTGCGCGCCAGTTTACCAGAAAGTGCCTTATACGTCCCTGGTTACGCCCTGTCAAGAATTAGTGAGCGGAAATAAAATACCACAAGGCGAACAAAAAGCAAACATAAATTAAGGCGATTCCGCCGGGTTTCCGCTTCCCCCCTTAGTACTTGTAGAAACCGCGGGAGGATTTGCGGCCGAGCCAGCCGGCGGCGACGTATTTTTTGAGCAGCGGGCAGGCGCGGTATTTCGGATCGCCGAGGCCTTCGTGGAGGACTTTGAGAATGTCCACGCAGACGTCGAGGCCGATGAAGTCGGCGAGTTCGAGAGGGCCCATGGGGTGGTTCATTCCGAGCTTCATCACCGCGTCGACGGATTCGGGAGTAGCTACGCCTTCCATGACGGCGTAAGCCGCCTCGTTAATCATGGGCATGAGCACGCGATTGGAGACGAATCCTGGGGCGTCGTTGACGGCGACGGGTTTTTTGCCGAGCTTTTCGCAGAGGGCCATCGTTGTATTGAAAGCGTCGTTGCTGGTTTGCAGGCCGCGAATCACTTCGACGAGAGTCATCATCGGAACGGGATTCATAAAATGCATGCCGATGAAATTTTCGGGACGCGAAGTTCTTGCGGCGAGCGCCGTGATGGAAATCGAAGAGGTGTTGCTGGCGAGAATCACGCCCGGGCGGAGGACGGCGTCGGCTTCTTTGAGCACGCGCTCTTTGAGTTCGCGCTGCTCGGGAACGGCTTCGACGGCGAGGTCGGCGGCGGCGAGGTCGTTGGCGTCGGTGGTCGTGAAAATGCGTTTGAGGATTTCGGGCTTGTCGGCTTCGGTGATCTTGGCTTTCTTGACCTCGCGGTCGAGATTTTTGCCGATGGTGTCGAGGCCGCGGTCGAGGAATTTGCGGTCTACGTCCTTGAGGATCACTTTGTAGCCGGATTTGGCGAAGACGTGGGCGATGCCGTTGCCCATGGTGCCGGCGCCTAGGACGGCGACGGTCTTGATGGACTCAGTATTCATGCAAATGCACCTCGGAAGAGCGAAATGAGATGAAAAAAGGCGCTCAAAATTATCGATTAGAAATTTGGATGTTATTGATAAACAGGCGCTTAGGAGAAATTCTAATTTTCGAGTGGCCATTTTGATCGTAGTGGCGAGGGCCCCTTCGGCTTCGTCGGCCAGGGCGGGCATGTTCAGGGCAAGCAGGACGGGCGATGTGGGCGCAGTACCTTGGATGAAATGCGTTTGACTGTCGATTAGAGCGAGGACTTTCATTGATAATAGGGGAGTTAGCTCAGGCTCTAATTTCTCATAGGTGTGTCGATTAGAAGTTTCTTGACGCATAAAACGCGAAAAGCCGCACGATGGCGGCCTGCTCTCTTCCCCAGTTTTCCCGTCCGGCCGGAACGTCCCAGCCGAAGAACCTGTATATCGGAGGGTAAGCTGAAAGTCAATGTGAAAATAGGTATGCGGATAACGCACGCGAAAAAGGGACCATCTCTGATTCCCCGTTCATTTCGGCGGGGGTCAGAATCTGCTGCTTAAGTTCAGACTCGTTTCCAGCGGTGGCGATTTGCGGGCAGCGGCACAAGTTGGAATCCTGTGCTGTCTTGCCCTGAACATGAAGAGTATGTATGCTTCAAACCTATTACTAACCTATTAGCGGCCAGGAGGGATTTATGCGGCAGAGTTTTGCCACCATTCTTGCGGCGACCGCTACGCTCTTTTCGTTAGGCCTGCAGAAAAGCTTGAATGCGCAGAAGACCATTTCAAATTATGACCGAGAAGCCACAGAGCAGATGTTACGGGTGATCCACGATCATGTGAAAAAATACTACTACGATCCCAGTTACCACGGCGTCGATCTCGATGCCCGTTACAGTGCGTACGCCAAGAAGATAGGGCAAGAAACGAATCGAGGGGCTGCATTCACGGATATCGCTGCCTATCTATCAGGCCTTCACGATTCACATACGTTCTTTATCCCGCCCGAACGATCAGCAATTTTTGACTACGGTTTTCGCATGCAAATGGTCGGCGACAGAGCCTTCATCACAAATCTACGGCCCGGATCGGATGCGGCTGCCAAGCTGCATCCGGGCGACGAAGTTCTTAGCCTGAATCATTTCAGTGTCAATCGACAGGATTTCCAGGACCTTTCTTATTATTTGCACGAACTGTCTCCCCAGTTGGGTCTCACGCTTGATTTACGTGATCCAGCGGGAACCGAGCACCAAGAGTTTGTGAAGACCACGGTCAGGGCCCGGCCACTGGACGTGACCAACTTTAACCTTGCGTTCGAGATTTATCTGCAACATCGGGAATCGTTTCAGCACTTGATGCACACACGATCGCAGGTGCTTGGAAACGCGCTGATCTGGAAGGTACCCGGTTTTTTCGATTCCGATGCGGAAGTCGACCGGATGATAGAAAACGCTCGAAGGTACAGCGATCTGATCATTGATCTTCGCGGGAATCTTGGTGGCAGTGGTGAAATGGTTTCGCGAATGGTTGGAGGCCTCATCGACCACGACGTAAAAATCGTTACGCGAACTTCGCGTAAGGATACGAAGCCGGTTGTGGCCAGAACCCGGGGCAAGGCCGTGTTTTCGGGTAAGGTGGTTGTGCTAGTCGATAGCCTTTCCGCCTCCGCGTCGGAAGTATTCGCCCGTGTTGTGCAGCTTGAACACCGCGGTATCGTAGTTGGAGACAGGACGTCGGGCCAGGTGATGGAAACGAAGTTTTACCCGCTTCACTTCCCGGGTGAATACGGGCTCGCGATCACCGATGCGAACTTGATCATGAGTGACGGCAAGAGCCTGGAAGGGGTGGGCGTGATGCCGGATGTGATCGTCCTACCGACCGCGGCGGACCTCGCTGCGGGCTGCGATCCGACCCTCGCCAAAGCCGCCGAACTATCGGGCGTGAAGCTCGACTCCGTGGCAGCGGGCAAATTGTTTCCATTCGAGTGGGCGCCCCTTTCAGCCGAATAGTTCCGTGACAGCTGCCTCTCGCTTTTCGAGGGCGCGCCTACAGGATATCGGGGATTGACGGTAATGGGGGAGTCGGGCAAAGTTCTGAAAGAAGAATAGGGACAGGGCCTACAGGGTACTCCACACCGGATTCTTGCTAGCGTTCAAAGTCAGAAATAAGGGCCTCGGGCAAGGTGCAATGCCGATTCGTATATTGGTTGCCGACGACAATGCGAGCGTGCGTCTGGCAATCTGCCGGATAATTCGCGGCTCAGGAGAAAATTGGGAAATTTGCTACGAGGCGGTGGACGGCCGCGGGGCCGTCGAAAAGGCCGCGGAATTACGTCCAGACTTGCTGGTGCTTGATCTGCTGATGCCCTATGACGGAATTAGCGCCGGCCGGGAAATTCGCCGACGCCTTCCCGATGCGCGCATGGTACTGAACACTATCTGGTCGTCGGCCACGATTGAACGCGAGGCCTTCGAGGCCGGATTTCAGGTGGTGGCAGAGAAGTCCAGCGGCAGCATGCTGATTGCTGCCATTCAGAAGGCCCTAGCCCCGCCGTGGCAAGTCTAAATCGAACGGCAAGGTGAAACGCGGCGAGTGTCCCGCCTCGCGGCGTCAGCGAGCGATCAGATGCTTGATGGGAGACTTTTTATAGATGCCGGTTAGGATTGCGCCGGCAGCGATCGCGGTCAGGATTGATTTTCCCCTGTAGCCGAGAGGCGCAAAGATTGCACTTGCTGCTGCAGCGGAACCAACGCCAAGCCGAATCTTTTGTTCTAGATCAGTCATTTCTGTGAATCTCCTCATTGTGTTTTCATTTCGTCCATAAGGTCGCTGGGCTGCGCCTTTCCGTTCCGGGACGTTCCCATCAGTATCCGCGAAGCTGAAGAGTTGGCAATCGGATGATTGGCTTACAGGGATCCGACGGGATGGGCTGAGGCTGTGCAATCCCAGTTTTCGCACACTACGCGAAGGGTGGGACGTCCGGCCATCCGAAAAGGCAAAAGCCGCAGATTCGCGAAGAGCGCGATTCTGCGCTACAAAGGCAAAAACCGAACCAAGTAGGACAACCCAAACGCAAGAGTCAAAAACCCCACGCTCGAAAAGCGAGCATTGGCTGGCGGGATGACCGCCGAAAACAGATTCACCGCCGAGAGTTTCAGAGTTGGCTTCGGTCCTCCAACCACCCTGACACCAAGCGGCGCAAAACGCTGCCGAGGAGAAGTCTTGCTTGACAGGAACTTCGTTCTTATCGAGGGGCGCCCCGCAAAAGCCGCAGATTCGCGAATGGCGCGATTCTGCGCTACAAAGGCAAAAACCGAACCCAAGCAGGACAACCCAAGCACAAGAGTCAAAAGCCCCACGTCCAGAAGCGCGGATGATCGCGCGGCACACGATGGCAGACTCGCGTCCGTTTCCCAAACGCGGCAATTCCCTGCCCTGAACTCGGCGCTCAGTAGAGGACGCGGAATTTTATGGTGTGGGGGATGCGTTTCAGGTCGTCGAGGATTTTGCCGCGGTAGGCGGAGCCGATGTCGGTGATGGCGTAGCCGATGGCGTCGGCGGTTTTCAGATATTGGCCGAGAATGTTGGCGGAATGCGCAGCGAGGACGTGATTGATTTGCGCGAGCATGCCGGGAATGTTTTCGTGGATGTGGATGAGGCGATGCGCGCCATTAACTTTTGGCAACTGCACACCGGGAAAATTGACGCTATGGAGGGTGCTGCCGTCGCGGACGTATTCGACGATGCGCTCGGAGACGAATGAGCCGATGTCCTGCTGGGCTTCTTCGGTGCTGCCGGCGACGTGGGGCGTGAGAATGACCTGCTCGAATTTCTGGAGCGGGGATTCGAATTTTTCCTGGTTGCCCTTGGGCTCGCGGGGGAAAACGTCAACGGCGGCGGCGCGAACGCGTCCGGATTTGATGGCGTCGGCGAGGGCCTGATCGTCGACGACGAAACCGCGGCTGGCGTTGATGAAAATTGCGCCAGGCTTGATCTGCTGAAATTCGCGGCGGCCGATGAGGTTGCGATTATCGGCGCGTCCGTCGACGTGGAGGGTGATGAAGTCGGCGGTTTTGAGAAGTTGCGCGAGGGAGCGGCATTTGCGGGCGTTGCCGAGGACGAGTTTGACGTCCACGTCGTGGAAATAGACTTCCATGCCGAGAGCTTCGGCGAGAACGGAGAGTTGCGAGCCGATTTTGCCGTAGCCGATGATGCCGAGCTTTTTGCCGCGGACTTCATTGCTGCCGCTCGAGGATTTGTCCCATTCACCGCGATGCAATTTTTCGCTCTTGGCGAAAGCGCCGCGGGCGAGGAGAAGAATTTCGCCGAGGACCATTTCGACGACGCTGCGCGTGCTGCTGTAGGGCGCGTTGAAGACGGCGATGCCGTTTTTGGCGCAGGCGTCGAGGTCGAGCTGGTCGGTGCCGATGCAGAACGCGCCGATGGCATCGAGTTCAGGGGCATGCAAGAGGAGTGGCGCGGTGATTTTTGTTTTGGAGCGAATGCCAAGAACGGAGATGGCAGGAAGTTTGGCGCGCAGAGCGGATTCGTCGAGGCTGTGCGGGAGGGATTCGACTTCGTAGCCGGCGCTGTGGAAACGAGCTGCGGCGTCGGGATGAATATTTTCGAGGAGCAGAGCTTTGGGTGGCTTTTCTTTCATTTTTCTTTCATGGGCGCGCGTTTGAGGTGCACGCCAAAGTTTACATGGAAAAGCCGAGGAACGCGCCAGAGGAAATCGTGCGAGAATCGGGGCACGGATTCACCTTGCGCTCGCAAAAAGGCGCGGGCTCAGTGGAGTTGCTCATGCAGGCAATCGATGAAAAATCGCTGGAGAAGGCGTT
>DAIRCW010000129.1:7075-8399 GCA_036796475.1 Candidatus Acidiferrales bacterium
GCGCGTTTGAGGTGCACGCCAAAGTTTACATGGAAAAGCCGAGGAACGCGCCAGGGGAAATCGTGGGAGAATCGGCTGCGGAGTGCGTGTCGGATCAACGGTGCGTAGGTGATATTGGAGTTTTCATGCAGACGATCGACGAGAAATCGCTGGAGAGAACGTTGCAGGCACAGGGGTTCGCGACGACTTACATCTGGCAGGACGGGCCGGGCGTGAAGTATCGCGAACATGTGCACGAAACGGAGACGGCGCACATTATTCTTGCGGGCGAAATGACGCTGACGATGGGCGGGCGTTCGCAGACGTTTCGCGCAGCAGAACGATGCGACGTGCCGGCGGGAGCGGTGCATTCGGCGGAAATGGGGCCGCATGGCTGCAGGTATTTGATTGGGGAAAAGTGAAAAGCAGTGGCGAGTGACCCTTCGGAAATACGCTCATGGCAAGCGAGAGACGAGTAATAGCGGCGAACGCTCCAGCGCAGAACACCCACGCTCGAAATGCGAGCGTGGGGCACCCGCAAAAGCCACAGCAACGTCAAAAGCCGCAGATTCGCTGAGAAACGCGATTCTGCGCTACCCAAGACGACCATGGCTGCAAGCAGGCCACTGCCACGCAAAAACCAAGGAGATCTCTGGTAGCTTGGAACGCTGCTCAGGATGACAGTTATTACGAAGGAATGGCGCGGGCGAGGAGTTCGACGACGTGGAGGACTTGCTGGCCGGTGTGGTGGAGTTTGGCGCCGGCGCGGAGTTGCAGGATGCAGCCGGGGTTTGCGGTCACGATGACGCTCGCGGCGGTGGATTTGGCGTGGCGCATTTTTTCGGCGAGGATTTGCATGGAGGCGGCGGTTTCGGTGACGTTGTAAATTCCGGCGGAGCCGCAGCAATGGTCGGCGAGCGGCATTTCCACGAATTCGACGCCGGGAATGGCGCGAATGAGCTTGCGGGGGGCTTCGCGGATTTTTTGTCCATGGGCGAGATGGCAGGAATCCTGATAAGTGACGCGGAGGTAGGTTTCGCGGAGAGGCGCGGAAAGGCCGAGCTCGGCGAGAAATTCGGTGACATCGCGGACGCGAGAGGAAAATTCAGCTGCGCTTGCGGCGGCTGCGCTATTTTCATCGGCAGATGATGAGTGCCTGCCCGAATCAGCGGGATTTTCTGAAAACAGATGCGTGTACTCCTTGAGCGTGGAGCCGCAGCCGGCGGCGTTGGTAATGATGGCGTCGAAAGGCTCGCGGAGGAACGCGGACATGTTCTTGCGGGCGAGGTCGCGCGCGATATCGCGTTCGCCGGCGTGGGCGGCAAGGGCGCCGCAGCAAAATTGA
>DAIRCW010000130.1:0-8308 GCA_036796475.1 Candidatus Acidiferrales bacterium
CCAAAGTCCTTGCGGCTAATCGTGGTTGTGGCTTCCACTCCGCGGCGAACGCCCATAGCGTTCACTGGCGCGCTTGGCCCGCTCACATCAAACGTGACTTCCTTCGTAACTCCGTGAATGGTGAGATTGCCGGTCATTTTGGCGATGCCGCTGCCCGCGCTCACGATTCTTGTGGATTGAAAAGTCATCGTCGGATACTTCGCCACCTCGAAAAAGTTCGCGCTCTTCAAATCGTTGTCTCGCATGGTGACGCGCGTGTCGACAGAGCTGACGTCAATGGAAGCGCTCACTCTCGACTTGGAAATGTCCTGATCGTCGAGGACCACCGTGCCACTCACTTTCGTGAAATCGCCCTGCACGTTGGAAATTCCGAGGTGGCGTACCACGAACTGGGCCGTTGAATGATTGGGGTCGATTTTCCACGTGCTGGTTGCCGCCGGAGCAGCGGCAGCGAATGCCGCCACGCATGCGACGAGAAGAAATGCTCGGGGGATACACTTGCCAATGCGAAGACGAGCCGAGTCGTGGTTCATAGGCGTTTCCCTTCGTTCTGCCGGCAAAAGTCGAGGTCATTGGATGCGCGGTGAGCGCAAAAGGAGCGGCGCCACCCAAAAAGGCGCACGCCTAAGCATCACCAGATGCGACAAGCTTCGCTCGACGGCCGTGCCATGGGATCTCCAGCGTGGCAGCCAAATGCTTTGGCGAACGCCGGCACGTTCGATACTGGCCCGTTGGTGCGGAAAATTTCCAGCGGATGCGGGTCCACGCTCACGCGCACGCGGATTTCCTGCGGCCGCGTTTCCCCCTCCCAGCTCTGCGCGTATGATAAAAAGAAGCGCTGCTCAGGCGTGAAGCCGTCGATCTTGTTGTCGGAATGCGCTTCCGGCGTCTTCTGAAACGCCCTGTACGCAATGATCAAGCCACCGAGATCGGCAATGCTTTCGCCGAGTTCGAGATGGCCGTTCTCGTGCACGTCCGCGATGGCGATGAAATTGTCGAACTGCTTCGCCACGCATTCCGCGCGCGCGTTGAATTGTTTGCGGTCCTCGGCGGTCCACCAGTTCTTCAAATTCCCGTCCGCATCGAACTGGCTGCCCTCATCGTCAAATCCGTGCGTGATTTCATGGCCGATAGCCGCGCCCACGCCGCCGTAATTGATGGCGTCGTCCACCTTGGCGTCGAAATACGGCGGTTGAAGAATTCCCGCAGGAAAAACGATCTCGTTCATCGAAGGATTGTAGTAGGCGTTGACCTCGGGCGGCGTCATGCCCCATTCGGTGCGGTCAACCGGCTTGCCGATTTTGTTCAGGTTGCGATGGAATTCGTATTCATCGCCATGAAGAATATTTTCCACGTAGGACGCGCGCGTGACGTTGAACTCAGCATACGTGCGCCATTTATCCGGATAGCCCACTTTGATGGTCACTTTGCTCAGCTTGTACAGCGCTGCCTTTTTCGTCTCGGGGCTCATCCAGTCGAGCGTTTCGATATCATCATGCAGCGCGTCGAGAATGTTGTGAACCATTTTCAACGCGGCGGCTTTCGCTTCCGGCGGGAATTTCTCCTTCACGTATTCCTGTCCCAGCGCAAAGCCCAGTTGCCTATCTGTCGATTGCACGCAGCGCTTCCAGCGCGGCTGGAGTTCCTTCGTACCTGTGAGCGTCTTGCCGAAAAAGTCGAAATTCTCGTTCACGAATTTCGGCGACAGCGCCGGAGCCGCGGCGTGAATCAAATGCCAGCGAAAATAAATTTTCCAATCGGACAGCGGCGTGGACGTGAGTGTTTCGTTCAGCGCCTTGAAGAAATTCGGCTCGCGCACGTTGATGGCGGTCACAGCGGGCGCGTTCACTTCGCGGAAATACGCCGCCCAGGAAATCACCGGCGTGAGCGTCTGCAGTCCGCCGAGATCCATTTTGTGATAAACGGCGTTGGGATCGCGCTGCTCCACACGCGTCATCGAGGCGTTTGCGAGTTTTGTCTCGATGGCCATGACAGCCTTCGCTTCCGCGGCGGAGTCTTCGGGCGAATCGCCCAGCAGTTCGAACATTTTCGCGACGTGCTCGACGTACTTTGCGCGCAACTCTCGCGAATGCGCGTCGGTCTTAGTGTAGTAATCGCGGTCGGGCAGGCCGAGGCCGCCCTGATTGGCAATGGCGATCTCCTGCGTGCTGTTCTTTTCATCCTGATTCGCAAATACGCGGAAGAGCACGTTGACGCCTTCGGATTGCAGGCGAGCGGCCTCTCCTTGCAGGTCAGAAAGGCTGCGCATAGCATCAATGCGCTTCAGATCCGCTTCGAGCGGCTTCGCGCCCGCGGATTCGACGGCGCTTTCATCCATGCAGCTCGCGTAAAAATCGCCGATTTTCTGCTCGGGTGAGCCCGCCGCTGCTTTACCCAGCGCCGCGCGTTCCAGAATTTTGTGCAGCGTGTCTTCATTTTCGTTGGCCATCACGGAATCAATGCCCCACGATGAATAGGCCGCAGGAATCGGATTCGCTTTCAACCAGCCGCCGACGGCGTATTGGAAGAAATTCGTGCACGCAGGAACGCTGCGATCCAAATTTGAGAGCGGGAATCCATGCTCGGCGGAAGTATTGGCATCAGAAGGATTCACTGCGCTTCTCGCGACGCCGCTCTTAGTTGACCGCGACTCGGCGTGTAACTCGCAGTAGCCCAAAGGAGCTTGCGCAGACGCAATCGCAGGCCAAGACAGAACTGCGGCACAAATCAGTAGTGACCGGACGCGGGAGACTCGCATGAATTCACCTCGAATGAATTGCGCTAAACACGAAAGCATAGCATGTGTTCTGTGGCTGGCCTATTTGCCGGCTTCGGATAGCCCTCTGAGCGCACCTCGGCGCTTGGGAGCGACCATTAGCGTCGCCTGAAATTCCTTCAGCGCTACCGCGGGTTGCTGCTGTTCGAGCAGTAAATTTCCCAACTGCTCGCGCGCGGGAATGACGGGACCGGGAGTTACCGGAAGCTTCTCAATGGCATCCTCCGCATCGGCGGCTTTCCGCAGAAGGCTCTCGGCTGTTTTCGTTTTGCGCTCCGCTTGAGCCGACCACGCCATAATTTCCAACTCTTGAATTCCGACCTGCTTGGCCCAATAACCGCTGTATTCTGCTCTGGAGGCGTGAAGTTGCCGCTCAATCTCGCGCAGCTTTTCTGTTTCCCGCAGGGCGGCGTCCGGATGCCCGCTCTTCGCTAAACCAAAGGCGCGTGCCCAAACAGCAATGGCAATCACCTGTGGGGGTGCCTTGCTCGGCGGCACAATATTCGCAGCTTCGGCCCATCGCTGCCGCTCGAGCGCATACCGCGCCGGCATTGCCGTGGCAGCGTAAGCGATTTTGAAAATGCTTACGTCCAGAGATGGCATGGTCTCGAGCTGGCCGATGACTCGTTTTGCTTCCAGCTCCCGGCCCTCTTGAAGATAGGCGTAAACGAGATAATCCATCGCATGTAGCTCTTCCCCAATGTCGCCCTGGCTGCGCGCCGCCGCCTGAGCGGCCTGATTGGACGCGATGGAGTCGCTCCACATTCCCAATCGAGTGAAGATGTGCGAAGGCATGTGTAAAGCATGCGGGGCTGATGGCGCGATTTTCGAATACGAGCGGGCCGCAGCAAGCCCTTGCAGAGCCATTTCCTGGTTGTCGCAGGCATGAATCACATAATGTGCGATCCCTGGGTGCTGCGGATATCGGCGAAACAGCGGAACGAGAATTCGCGCCGCCAGTTTTTGTTTCGCGTGAGACTTGTCAAAGGGGGATTCGGCAGCAAGAAGAGCCAGCCCGTAGAAGACTTGCGATTCCGTATCGTGTGGGTAAGCGGCGGCGAGTTCTGCCATTGCGCCTTCGTATCGCGAGACCCGTTCGCTATAGGGAACCGCATCAAAGCCTTGCTCGTAAAATAGGGCCAGTGCCCGGATGAATCTGCGCTCTCGATCCGAACCTCCGGGGACTTGTTGTGCGCGCTGAATCTCCCTTTGCCCTAGCGAAAAAGTGCTCGGAGTGATCGGCGGATCCCAAAGCTGGTGAAAATACGTCATTGCTGTTCCCCAGTGGGCCATCGCGCAGCCTGGATCTTCAACCGCCACCTTCTTGAAAGCCGATTCCGCAGCCGAATAAGCAAATGAATGGAGCAGCGCTACCCCTCGCCCGAATTCGCTCTGAGCTGCGGGTCCGCAAGAAATCGGGAACGACACTAGTCCGAGATGTTCAGGGAGCGGGTGATCGTGCGTCTGACTTACTCGCGGCGTAAGTGACAGCGACGAGAAAAGCAAAAGCGCCAAGACCTGGCAAGCCCCGTCGAACTGGCCATGCAATCTCATTGTGCGACGCTTATTATTTAGCCGAAGTCGTCGGAGTTAGCAATGAATTGAAAAGCAGCGGAAACGTGTTTTCCGGCTGGCCGCGGAACTGGCAGCGGAAACCGATGAGCACAATGCGGCCTTCGCCGAACGGCACCGATACCGCCGCGACCTTTCCCTCGATGCGCTTTTCGCCCATCAACCAGCCGCTCAACAGCGGATCGGTCTTGGGATACATGGCGAGAATCCGAATGCCATCGTGCTCGCCGAGTTGCGTGAAGGGATCTTTCTTTGGCTCGTTCGAGCCGGTGAATCGCGGCGGGCCGGCGGGCGCTTTCGCATCCCAAACATCGAATGCCTGCGAATTCACAAAAAATGCAACGGAACGCTTTTCGATTCCACGCGTCTCCGGCAAATCGGGATCCACATCAATGCGCAGCAAAGACCCGGGCGCGTAAAATTGCGACGAATTGACATTCGCCAGCACGTTGCGCACCGGCAAACCGAACTCGTGGATGAGCAGTTCGGATGCTGAATCGAGCGCCACAATTCGCCCGCCGCTCTTTGCGAATTGCGCAAGCGCCATTACACCTTCCAGCCCCAATCCACCAACATATTCGGGACGTTGCGTGATCGGTTCGCTGCCGCCAAAAAAGCCGCGAGTGCCGGGCTGCCATCCGTGAAGCAATCCCTCTTCGTTTTGCTGCGGCAATATAATCACGTCGAACTTCTCGCGCAGATTTCCAGCGCGAATATCCGCATCGTGCAAATCCGTGTACGGAATTGCATAGCGTTCGAGCAGCCAGCGCGTCCAGCCCGCGTCCATGTTCGCTTCCCACGAATCGTAAACGCCGATGCGGCCGAGCTTCATTCCCGCAGGCAGCGCGAAATGATGCGCCGGCTCGTCAACGGTCGCCGCTTCTGTCGCGATTTGCATCGGCTGATCCACGCGAACGACGTCCACGCCCATTTGCAGCGGCAGCGTCCAGCCGGTCATGTCATAGGGACGCTTCGGCGGTCCACCGGGATAAAGCCGCAAATCGGGATAGTGCTGCGGCTCCATCAGATCGATCAAATAAGGGCGAAACGGCTGAGCCGCGGGCATTACAATCGTCCCGGCGGGATATTCTTTTCCATTCGCCGTGAACGGCTGCGCCGCTTTGCGAATTTCCACTCCGCCGGTTTGCAATGCGAAAAGCATGTCACCAGTTGCCGTCGCATCGTGCTGCTCCTGCGGAACAATGTACGCGAACGGGCCGCCTTTCTCGCCGTCCGCGATTTCGTCGTGACACATCTGCCAAAAATCGAAAAGCCACTGATCCTTGCGGCGCGCGGCGATGTCCAGCACGGCCATGTCCCCGGTGATCATGTAATTCACCGCGTCTTTCAAGTGCCACCAGCCGCCGCGCCACGGATCCGGGTAATACATACTCGGCTCGGTTGCGGAAATTCCATTTGGAAAAGCATTGGGCAGCGATTGCGGAGGATAGTAGCCCGGCGTCGCATAATCGAAAAGCGCCGTCTCCGTAAGAATGCCGATCATATTGTGATAATACGGCGCGGTGCGCATGCCGCCGTTCCACCACATGTCGAACTCCATGCGCGAAACGGCGCCCGGCTCGTTCTCGGTGGTGAAGCGCCGCGTCATCGCGTCGCCCACGAGATTCACTCCGCGCACCACTTCCGCGGGAATATTCGGATTCATCGGGTCATCGAACGGCGGAACGAAAATGCGCGACGGAAACGGGCCGGACTGGTGCTGGTTGTAAACAATCTGCGGAAACCATTCTTTGTAAAGTTCCTTGGCCACGTCGCGGCTCTCGATTTGATTGAACATGTACCAGTCGCGATTGTTGTCGTGGCCCACGTATTTATTCCACAGGCGCGGGACCGGTGCGAGTTCGTAGGGCGTGTTGACGTTTTTGTCGTACCAGTGCGCGACGATGTCGAGGCCGTCGGGATTGATCACCGGGCAGAGCACCAAAATCACGTTGTCGCGAATGCGCTGCATCTCCGGCGACTCTTCCGTGGCGACGCGATAGGCAATCGCGGGCGACTGCTGCGCTCCGGCAACCTCCGTGGCGTGCAGCCCGCCGTCGATCCAAACAATCGCCTTCCCTTCCTCGGAAAGTTTGCGCGCCGTAGCTTCGTCAAGCTTTCCAGAGGCGAGCTGCTGCACCATGGATTTGTAATGCTCGAGCGCGCGAATGTTTGCTTCGCTGGAGATAATCGCGAGGAACATCTGACGTCCATAGCCCGTCGGCCCAATGTCTTCGAGCTTCACTCGCGGACTCGCGGCAGCGAGCGCGTGAAAATACTTGGTCATCTGCTCGAAATCGGCGAGATGGTAGTCCGCTCCGGGCGCGAATCCAAAAACGGATTCAGGCGTGGGGACCGCCGCAGGCACAGGCTTCTTCGCAATTCGCTTTGGAGCGGCGGAAACAATCGCGGCAGAAAACATCAGAACAATTGCAGCACAGACAGAAGTTCGGACGGATTTCATTCAGGCACACCTCGCGCGCGGATTTTAGTGCTGATTGGCTCGTCAGAGAAGATGAAACGCCGGCGAAGCACGCGCGGTTACAGTGAAAATGTGGCGTCGCTATTTGAACCAGCTATAGCCCAGCGTGAAAATGAGCGAGCCGTTCAGCCCCGGATTCAAATGTCCGAGGCTCGCATTCGAAGTGTGTACCGCTTGAATCTCGAAATCCCACGCGCGTCTCGGACGGCGGAAAAAATAAAATCCCAGCGCGCCCTGCGGCGTAAAATTCACATTGGAAGTATTTCCCGGTGGCACATTGGAAGAGGTGAAAAAAACGCCGCCAGTAATCAACGCATACGGCGCGACTCTTGTGGCCGCTCGCGAAATTCCATTTGAAAATCAGCGGCTTGAAACTCGCCCCGTAAACCGCGCCGCCCGGCTGCATCACCAGATAAAGCGGCATCGCTTCGGTGGCTAGTTCGAAATTGCCGCGCAAAAAGCCGCTGAAATGCTCCCCCGTGAGAATTTTCCCAACGCGTCCGCCGGCAATCAGGAATTGCGTGTTGGATGCTTTGCCGAGGCCCGTTCCGCCACCGATGAACGGCTCCAGTTCCCACGCGCCGCGCGTTTCCGATTGCGCAGAGAGGCTCTGCGCGCGCGCTGTGATGCAGATTCCAAAGAAGAGAAGCGACAAACAAACAAGCCTCATTCTTGCCTCTCAGACCTCCGCGTCTTGCTCTCGTCTCATAAATTGTTCACAATTTCTGCGCCGACCAAAAAAGAGGTGCCCGCATGTCCAACTTATCAGCCCAACGCCTGCTCGATGCGCTGCTGGACTCCTGGGATCGCAGCAACACCATCCTAGTAAATCTTTTGCGCGCTCTCCCTGAAGGCGCACTCGATTTGAAAGCCATGAAAGACAGTCCTTCTATCGCCGAGCTTTTCTCGCATATCCATTATGTTCGGCTCGTCTTCCTCTCCGAGGACGCACCAGAGTTTGCCACAAAGCTGCCCGAAAAAGAGTGGCTTCCTGAGCGTGACCGAAATCGCCTCGCGCAGGCGCTGAACAAAAGCGCCAAAGCCGTACGCGATGCCGTAAAAAGCAAAATTGAAACCAGTCAGGACATGAAAGCGCATTATGACCACCCCATCCTCTTCCTCCAGCACATGATCTGGCATGAAGGCTATCATCACGGCCAAATTAAGCTGGCCTTGAAACTCACGGGCCACCCGATGAGCAACCGTGAAGCCGGACCAATCACCTGGCAAATCTGGATGCGCAAGAAATAAGCAATCACGCGATCCGAACACGCAAATAATTTCAAACTCACCGGCGGCCCTCGCGTTACAATACGCGCCCTATGGCCAAAATCACTTTCCTCGGCGCCGCCGGCGCGGTCACCGGCTCAAAATATCTGGTCGAAGCGGGAGGCAAACGCCTGCTCGTTGATTGCGGACTTTTCCAAGGTCCGCGCGAGCTGCGCCAGGTTCGGCGAGGACGCACTGCTGATCGACCA
>DAIRCW010000131.1:0-8249 GCA_036796475.1 Candidatus Acidiferrales bacterium
TCGGCGCGGTAGAAGGGGGCGGCGGGCTTCACTTCGGTGACGATGGGACGATTGAAGATGCGGGCTTTTTCGAGTGCGGCGATGGCTTCGCGGGCTTCGGCTTCCTGTTCGGCGTCGTGATAGAAAATCGCGGAGCGGTACTGCGCGCCGATGTCGGGTCCCTGGCGATTGAGCGTGGTGGGATTGTGGTTCTGAAAAAATGCGGCGACGAGTTCGCGATAGGAAACTTGAGCGGGGTCGAATTCGACTTCGACGGCTTCGGCGTGGCCGGTCGTGCCGGTGCAGACGTCTTTGTAGGAGGGATTTTCCTTTGTGCCGCCGGTGTAGCCGACGGTGGTTGAGGTGACGCCTTTGATGTGACGGAAGGCTTCTTCGACGCCCCAGAAGCATCCTGCTGCGAAAGTGGCTTTCATGACTACTCCCGTTCCTTGGTGCTGCTTTTTCAATCTTGCCATAAGCAGAGAACGTCGTCGAGGAGCGAAGTGGCGAGTGGCGAGTGGCGAGTGGCTAGCAAACAAAAACCAAGGCGGCGTCGGCGGTCGGCGATGCATGCCCGGTGGACCAGCGAAGGCCTCGAGCTTCTTCGTCAGAATATTCAGGAAACGCGATTGAGGTATGCGGCAGCAAGAACGATTCAAACAAGTTGAACTTCCTGGACGCGGGGAATTGGGTCTTTTATGCTTCCTGGGAAAAAGGGAGCGGGAAATGATTTCGATTCGGCAGGCGAAACCGGGAGACGATGAGGCCATCTGGACGATTCTTGAGCCGATGATTCGGGCGGGGGAGACGTACGCGCTGCCGCGTTCTCTTTCGCGGGAAGAGGCGCTGGCGTACTGGCATGCGGCGGGCAACACGGTATTTGTGGCTGAAGAGGATGGCGTCGTTTTAGGGACGTATATTCTGCGCGCCAATCAGCAGGGTGGCGGCTCTCACGTTTGCAACTGCGGATATGTGACGGCGGCACCTGCAACCGGGCGTGGCGTAGCGAGCGCGATGTGCGGCGATTCGATAACGCGAGCCAGCGCCGCCGGTTTTCGCGCCATGCAGTTCAATTTTGTGGTGAGCACGAACGAGCGCGCAGTAAATCTGTGGAAGCGGCATGGCTTTACGATTGTCGGCACGTTGCCAAAAGCGTTTCTGCACCCAACGCGTGGTTATGTGGATGCTTTCGTTATGTTCCGAGCGTTGTGAGCGGCTGTGGCAGTTACGAGGGCCGCTGCGACGCGAAAGAGTTCAAGCTTCACTGTGCTAAACAAGCCAAATTGTCTCTCGAGATGATTGAATGCAGAGACGTGCGTTGAGACCCGCGCAAAAAATTCTGACAACATGAATCGTACCGCGGCGTGAGCGTTAATCGCTGCGCGGCTGTGGAGGAGAGCAAGATGCGAGAGGACATGGCCAGCGTGCTGGCGAACGCGCAGAAACATGCGTTGAAATGGCTCGGACGCGTGGAGGAGCGGCCGGTGCGCGCGACGGCTACCTCGGAAGAATTGCGAGGGATGCTGGGCGGGCCGCTGCCGGAAAGCGGAGCCGCACCAGAAAAAATTGTGGAGAATCTTGCGAAAGCGGCGGAGCGCGGAACGAGCGCGTGTTCCGGGCCGAGATATTTTGGATTTGTGATTGGAGGAAGTCTGCCGGCGGCGATGGCGGCGGACTGGCTGGTATCGGCGTGGGATCAGAACAGCGGATTCTACGTGATGTCGCCGATGGTGGCGGTGATTGAGCAAATTACGGGAGCGTGGCTGCGTGAAATTGCCGGGTTGCCGGCGACGATGAGTTTTGGATTTGTGACGGGCTGCCAGATGGCGAATTTTACGGGGCTGGCTGCGGCGCGGCATCGCGTGTTGCGCAGCGTTGGATGGGACGTGGAGGCAAAGGGACTCTATGGCGCACCAGAAATTGAGGTGCTGGCGGGAGACGAGGCGCATGCCACGATATTCATGGCGCTGCGCTTGTTGGGACTCGGCGCCAATCGCGTTACGAGGATTCCAGCCGATGGTCAGGGGAGAATGCGCGCGGATGCGCTGGCTGCTGCGCTTCAGAACAAGCAAGGGCCATGCATCGTGTGCGCGCAGGCGGGAAATGTGAATACGGGAGCGTTCGATCCGATTGAAGAGATTGCGGCGCTGACGAAAGTGCGCGGAGCGTGGCTGCACGTGGACGGAGCGTTTGGATTGTGGGCGGCGGCTTCCCAAGAAAAAGCGGAACTGGTGCGAGGGATCCAGAAGGCGGATTCGATCGCGAGCGACGCGCACAAATGGCTGAACGTTCCGTACGATTGCGGAGTGATTTTTTGCGCGGATGAGGCGGCGCACCGCAGCGCGATGTCGTTTGCGGCTGCGTATCTCTCCGCGACGCAAGCGGAGCGAGACCCGCATGATTTTGTTCCCGAATCGTCGCGACGGGCGAGGGCGGTGCCGGTGTACGCGGCATTGCGGTCGCTGGGGCGGCGCGGACTTGCGGAGATGATTGAGCGGAATTACCGGCAGGCGCGGCGATTTGCGGAGGGACTGCGCGCGGCGGGATTCGAAGTGCTAAACGAAGTGGCGCTCAATCAGGTGCTGGTGGCGTTTGGCGGCGCGGAGCAGACGCAGCAGACGATTGCGGCGATTCAAGAGGAGGGGACGTGCTGGTGCGGCGGGACGGTTTGGCACGGGCGCGCGGCCATGCGCATCAGCGTGAGCAACTGGTCTACGAACGATGCGGACGTGGAGAGAAGCATTGAAGCGATGGTGCGTGTTGCGCGGCAGGTCGCCGGCGAACCTGCGGATAAATAGGAGCGGCTCGCGCGGATGGAAGCGCGATTTTCCTCACGCAGTACCATTTACATTTTGCGCTGCGGCGGTATGCTGGTTGCGCCCACGTTTTTTTTCTGCCTGGCCAACACACAAAAATCGAACCAGGGGGGACCATGGCCGGAACGTCGCAACGGAAGAATGCTTCGCCGAAATCAGAAAAATCGACGCGGCACAAAAAACACCCGATACGCGTGGTGCCAATGCATCCTGGAGCGGCGCGTGTGGCGCAGGCTCCCGCCGCACAACTGACCTATCGCGGCGGGCTGCTGCTTTCTGCGGTGCAGGTGTTCACAATTTTTTGGGGCGCGGCGTGGCAGGATGCGGCGAACAGCGCGTTGATGACGAAAGTGAATCAATTTTTCGATTACATTCTGACGAGCCCGCTGATGGATGAGCTTGGCGAGTACAGCGTCGACGGGCAGAGCATCGGGCACGGTTCACGCGTAGGGACGACAGTGATTACTTCGCAGGAGCCGGGGAGTTCGGTGCAGGACAGCGACATCCAGAATTTAATTGGGCGAGGGATCGGGGACGGAACGCTGCCTGCGACTACGGCGAATAGTTTGTATTTTGTTTTTCTGCCGAACGGCGTGCAAGTGGTGCAGGGCGGCGGGGCTTCGTGCCAGGTGTTTTGCGGGTATCACGATACATTTGGAAACAATATTTTCTATGCAGTGATGCCGTATCCGGGATGCTCGGGCTGCACGGGCGGGCTGGCAGCGTTTGACGCGCTGACCTCGACGACGTCGCATGAGTTGTGCGAGGCGATTACGGATCCGGTTCCGGGGCAGGGTTGGTATGACGACACGAATGGGGAGATTGGCGATATTTGCGCGTGGAAGACGCGAAAGCTGGGCGATTACACGGTGCAGCTGGAGTGGTCGAATAAAGCGAACGCGTGCGTGTGAGAATGCAGGAGAGAGGCAAGGAGGCAGAGAGGCGAGTAAGCTTCGCAGCGAGCCGCAGGAGTGAGTGAAGTCACATCGGCGTGACGGAGAAGACGTGGGCGCGGAGGGGATCGAGGCGGACGTAGAGGCCTTGCGATGAGATATCCGAGCCAGCGCGGTCGTAGGCGACGTCGTGGAGCTGGTCGAGAAACTTGTAGTGGAGAGCGGAGGAAAATCCGCTGGGAATATGCACGCGGCCTTGCGAGACAGTACCAGCGAGATTCGCGACGACGAGTGTAAGTGCGTCGTTTGATCGCCACTGATAGGCGACAAGATTCTCGGAAGTAGAATCCCCTGCCGAAGTGACTTCGAGCAATTTCCACTCACCCGAGTGAAAAACTGGCTCGTTCGAAATGTTCAAGAGGCGTTCGTATAGGCGCCGGGCTTGCGCGTTCATCGGTTCGGGCGCGGCGAAGGCCAGAGGAATGGGCAGATGAATTTTGCGTCCGTCGAGCTGTCCGTGATGGTAGAAGCGCATTCCGGGTAATGTAGCGATGAGAGTGGCGATGGATTCCATTTTTGCCTCGCCAAAAACAGCGGCGGCGCGATCTTCGTCGTGATTTTCGAGGAAGCGGGCGCAGTGGTTTTGCGCGGCGGCCGGAGCGGCGAGACGCGCACGAACGTCGGCGAGATTGCCGCCGCGAAGCGAATCGTAAAGTCCTTTGTCATAGGTGAATTGAAAGCCGAGGTTCTGAATCGGGGCTTCGCAGTTCCAGTAGACTTCGGCGAGCCAGACAAATTCGCGAGGAAGGGCGGCAATGGCTTCGGTCCAAAATTCCTGCGCGGGAGGCGTGCGTCCTGCGAGGAGAGGCGACCAGGTGCGGGCGAAAACGTCGTTCAAGACGAGCATGGCCATGTCGCAACGAACGCCGTCGCAGTGGCGGGCGATTTCGCGCAGCTCAGAGATGAGAGCAGCGCGAGCGGCGGGCTCAAAGTAATTGAGCTGCAAAACATCGCGCCAGGGCGGGAAGTAGGGATCGCGTCCGTGGGCGAAGATGTTGGGTTCGGTATTTTGCGCGGCGCGCGATTCGGTGAGGTAAAACGCGCTGGGGTCTTTACGAAAATCCTGCAGCGAGCCGCGCACGTAGTATTCCGGATGGGCGGAGACCCAGGGATGGTCAGGCGCGGTGTGATTGGGGACGAAGTCGAGTATCAGTCCGATGTTGCGGGAGCGCAATTCTTCGCGGGCACGATCGAGATCATTCCAGGAACCGATGCGCGGATCAGGCTCGTACTGGCGCACAGAATAAGGCGAGCCGGTGATTTGGCTGAGCTTCCATCCGGGAAGAGCATGGTCGTATGCGGGGAAACTCCCGGCATCGGTCTGAAAAAATCTGCGGCTTACGGCGCTGCGCTGCCAGACGCCCATGAGCCAGACAAAATCGAATCCCAAAGCGGTGATTTCGTCCCATTCAGATGCGGGGACATTGGCGAGAGAAATTTGGCGGCCGCATTTGCCGGAAAGTTCTTCGAGCCACGCCCAAGTATTGATTTCGTAAAGGTGCGGATGGGTGCGGTATTGGAACGGGGATGAAATGGGCATTTTCAAAAGCGAGGCTAAGCTGGAGGAGAAGGTTTGTCAAACGGGCGTAGAAAGGTTTCAGCAGGCCGGAATATGGACAAGCCGGGGGAATTGTGACAGAGTAAATAGCGGCACGGCCCGGAATAAAAGGCGTACTCTGAGGAGGATACAAGCAAATGTTGAAGCGAGCGATGTTGTTGGGAGCGGCGGTTCTATTCGCCACGGCCAGCTATGCGGCTCCGCAGGCGGCAAGCACCGCAAAGGCAAAGTCGTGGTCGGGGTACATTACGGACGCCAAGTGCGCGATGAACGCGAAGGCGAGAACGGACGAAGCCTGCGTGAAGAAGTGCGTGGCGGCCGGCGAGAAGCTGGTGCTGTACGATACGATGAATCATAAGGTGTACCAACTGGATCCGCAGTCGGAAGTATCGGACCACGCTTCGCATCATGTGCGCGTGTCCGGCACGCTCGACGGCGATACCATTCACGTGACCGCAGTGAAGATGATTGGCATGGGAGCGAAGAAAAAGGCGGCAAGTCCGGGTCTATAGTCCTCTCAAAAACAGATTGCAGGATTTAGCGGGCGGCTCGAAAGCGGGCCGCCTGTTTTTTTTTGTGGGGCGCGGACTGAAATGAAACAAATGATTCTCGGGCGTTCCGGCGCGCGGAGGGTGTGGTAGGATGCGCGCTGTCGAATTCCGAGGAGGACAGAATGAGGAGAGGCACGGCGCGAGCCGCGGTGACGGCTGTATGGCTGATGGCGTTTTCGTTCGTGGCTCAGGCGCGGCCGAAACCGCGTGCGGCGCAGTCGAATGGGCAGTGGGCACCGCTCGAAAGCTATATTCAGGAGCAAATGCGGGAGTGGAAAGTGCCGGGATTGGCCGTGGGCATCGTGCGCGGAAACGAAATCTACGCCAAGGGATTCGGCGTGCGGGACATCACGACGGGGCAGCCGGTGACGGCGAATACGCTCTTCGATATTGGTTCGTGCACGAAAGCGTTCACCGCTGCGTCGGTGGGAATTTTGGTGGATGAAGGAAAAATGAAATGGGACGGGCATGTGGATGATTACATTCCCTTTTTTCATTTGTACGATCCGCTCGCGGATGAGGAAGTGACGATGCGGGATTTGCTGACGCATCGCACGGGGCTCGGCGGAACGGATTTGCTGTGGTATGGAACGGCGCTGCCGCTGGATCAGATTATCCGGCGCGTGCGCTACATTCCGCCGGATGCGGGGTTTCGCGCGGAATTCCAATACCAAAACGTGATGTACGCGATGGCAGGATACGCGGTGGGCGAAGTGAGCGACGGCACGTGGGGGGATTTTGTTCGCGAGCACATTTTCGCGCCGCTGGGAATGAACGGCGCGGACTTCAGCGCGAACGATTCGCAAAAAGCAGCGGACCATGCGACGCCGCACGATGAGCGCGACGGAAAAGTGGTGACGATTCCGTGGAGAAATATCGACAATGTGGCGCCGGCGGGTTCGATTAATGCGGGCGCCGGCGACATGACGCATTGGATCTCGATGCAGCTGAATGATGGGATGTACGAGGGCAAGCGGATTGTTTCGGCGAACAGCATGAAGGAAATGCATACGCCGCAAATGATTGTGCCGCAGGGCGGCGAGTTCGATTTCTTTTTCCCGCATGCGCTGCAACTGAGCTACGGGATGGGGTGGTTCATTCAGGATTACGGCGGGCATCAGATTTTGCTTCATCCCGGGGACATCGACGGATTTGCTTCACTCGTGGTGCTGATTCCGGAGGTGCACACCGGCTTTGTAATTCTGACCAACCTGGATCACACACCGCTGCGCGAGGGCCTGGGCTATCACTTGATTGACCAATTTTTGAATGTGCCGGACCGGGATTGGACGAAATATTTCTCGGATATTGGAGAAAAATTCAGCGCGATGGAGAAAAAGGCCGCGGATGCGTCGAGGACACCGAAGCATCCGGGGACGCATCCTTCGCGGGAACTGGCGGCGTATGGGGGGACGTATCGCAACGACGCGTATGGCGACGCGGTGATTTCGCTCGAAGGGGACGCGCTGAAGATCAAATTTCTTTCGCTCGGCGGAACGCTGCAGCATTTTCAGTACGACACATTTGTGGCGGATCTCGGGAATGCGGGACGTTCGCGAGTGACGTTCGTGCTGGATGCGAATGGGGATGTAGCGGAAATGAGGGCGGAAGGGTTGAAGTTTACGCGCGTGAGGGATGGGCAGGCACGGTAGACGTTTTTTCGGCGTGGCAAGTGCGAAGGAGTGTGGACGATGCGACGAATAATTAGCGTTTGTGCAGCGCTGCTCGTGGCGGCGCTCGTGGCAATTGGGGTTCGTTCGGGGGCGCGCCAAGAGGCCGCAGCCAATTCCGGCGAAAGCTATGACGTAGTCATTCACGGCGGGCACATTCTGGATGGCACGGGAAATCCGTGGTACGCGGCGGATATCGGGATTCGCGGCGACAAGATTGTTGCGATTGGAAAAATCGATGGCACTGGCACGAGAGAAACGATTGACGCTAGCGGAAAAATCGTTGCGCCAGGGTTCATTGACATGCTGGGGCAGTCGGAGACTTCGCTGCTGATTGACAAAAGAGCGTTGAGCAAGCTTTCGCAGGGAATTACCAGCGAAATCACCGGCGAGGGCGGATCGATTGCGCCGCAGGATGAGCGGACGATTACGCCGATGAAACCGTTCCTCGCACAATATCATTTGAGCATTGATTGGACGGACTTGAGCGGCTATTACGACCGGCTGGAAAAATCGGGGACGGCGCTGAATATTGGGACGTATGTTGGCGCGGCGCAAGTTCGCGAGGCGGTGATTGGCGACGATGATCGTGCGCCGACCTTGGAAGAGCTGCAAAAAATGGAGGACTTGGTTGCGCAGGCGATGCAGCAGGGAGCGATGGGGCTTTCGACGGCGCTGATTTATCCGCCGGGGCATTACGCGAAAACGGATGAGCTGATTGC
>DAIRCW010000132.1:0-8135 GCA_036796475.1 Candidatus Acidiferrales bacterium
GCGATCTTCCGGATGCACCTGACGCAGCCACAGCCCTTTCGTGTTCATCCATTCGCTCTGCGAAAATCCCAGCAACGAATGTATCTGCGGGCTGACGTACTCCCACTTCCCCGCAGGCCCGAATTCCGCCATGTACGTAATCGCCGGCAGTTGCTCCACTAGCTGCTGATAACGCGCGCCAGCATTTTCGATTTGCAGGAATGGATTTCCGAAGCTGCGGGGGTTTTCAACTAGCGGAGTGAACTTCTCAAATTCCAGGCGGACTTGCGCGGCCCTTGCGCGATCTTTTCCGTTCGCGCCATTTTTGCCATTTGCGCCCGCGTGACCGTTCGCTCTGGAGTGTCCATTACCCGAGTGTCCATTCGAGGAAGCTTTACGCTTCTTCGGCCGCGACTCGACCTTGCTCGACTTGCTCGGCATGCGCTTCGTTGGCCTCATTTGATCGCAGCGGTAGATTTGCAGGACACAAATGCCTTGGCGCTTGCGGACACAGTATCCAAATCGCCAACCCAAAATGACGGATTTATTGCAATTCCTAGAGCAGCATATATTTAGCGGTTATCAGGTGAGAACTTCAATGGTACTCGCGTACCAAGAGTGTCAATTTGACAATACGGGTCAGGTGCGTTCGCGTTAATTCAAGTTTCCACTACTGCGCTCGTGCGCCAGCCTTGAAATTTATTTGTGACGTCTAACGCTACTGATGCACCGGCGCAGGCTGCGGAATCGCCTCGCCATCTTTCCGCGGATCCGACGCACCAAAATTCACGCCCGTCGCGAAATTCCTCTCCGTCGCCTGCCCGCCGCCCATATTCGCCGCGTAATCCCCGAGGATGCGTATCTGATGCCCGCGCGCCGTCAGCGCCGCGCGCACGTCCGCCGGAATCCGGTCCTCCATATCCACGTTGCATCCCTCAAAATTCAATTTCGTGAACCGCGCGGCTTCCATCGCCGCCTGAATGTTCATCCCGAAATCCACAATGTTCGACACAAACTGCGCATGCGCCTGCGCCTGATTGAATCCGCCCATGATTCCGAAAGCGATGCGCGTGTCGCCTTTCTCCATGAACGCCGGGATAATCGTGTGCAGCGGCCGCTTGTGTCCGGCCAGCACATCCGGCGAGCCATCTTCCAGATTGAATAGCGCGCCGCGATTCTGCAGAGCGAATCCCGTTCCATTGGCCACCAGCCGCGAGCCGAACTCCGAGAAGTTGCTCTGGATCAGCGACACCATGTTCCCCTGTTCGTCCACTGCCGTCAGATAGGTCGTGTCTCCAGCGCGCGGAATTCCCGGCCCTACGCTGCAATTCGCCTTGGACATATCAATCAGCTTCGCCCGTTCCCGCGCGTAATCCGCGGCAAGCAGCCCCGCCACCGGAATCTTGTTGAATTTTGGGTCGCCAATATATTTCCGCAAATCCGCGTACGCCAATTTTTTCGCTTCAATCATCACGTGCAGCGCGTCGGCAGAATTATGCCCGTACTGCGCCAGCGGAAACTGCTGCATCATGTTCAGCATTTCGAGCGCCGCGATTCCCTGCCCGTTCGGCGGCAATTCGTAAACCGTCCACCCGTGATACTCCGTCGAAAGCGGCTCGACCCATTCCGCCGAATAATCCGCCAAATCCTCGGCGGTCATCGTTCCGCCTTCGCGCTTCTCAAAATCCACAATCTTCTGTGCGATTTCCCCTTTGTAAAATGCGTCCCGCCCGCCATTTGCCACCGCTTCCAGCGAATGCGCCAGGTCTTCATTGCGGAAAATCTGCCCCACCTTTGGTGCCTGCCCGTTGACTAAATAAACGCGCGCGGTTTCCGGGTCCTTTGCCAAAAACGCCGAAGCCGCTTCCTCCCAATACATCGCGTCCCATTCCGGCACGGGGAAGCCTTCATGCGCGTAGTGAATCGCTGAGGCGAGATCTTCCTTTAGCGTCAGCTTGCCAAAGCGCGAGAGCAGCTTGCTCCAACCGTCCACCACTCCCGGCACAGTCACCGAATTAATTCCGTTCGCCGGCATTTTCGTGATGCCCTTGCTGCGCAAGAATTCCGGCGTCAGTCCCTTGGGCGCCCATCCGCTCGCATTCAACCCATACAGCTTTCCCGTTTTCGCGTCGTACACGATGACGAACAAGTCGCCGCCCATCCCGTTCATCATCGGCTCGACCACGCCCATCACCGAATTCGCCGCAACCGCCGCATCAATCGCATTTCCTCCCTGCGAAAGGATTTGCGCTCCGGCCTGCGCCGCCAGCGGGCTCTCCGCGGCCACAATTCCATACCGCGTCATAACCATCGAGCGCCCTTGCGAACGATCCTGCGCTCCCGCGCTTGCCGGTATCACCATTACTCTCACCCCTATTGCGGCGCAAAACAAACACACCATGAGTATGCGACGTTTCATCAGGGCCCTCCCGCACTCTTTAGGATTGCTTCTTCGGACGTGGCCGCGATTGCGGCGGCACTACGCCATTGTTGCGATAATACGTAACCAGATTCCCTTCGTGCTCGCCGCAGTGCTGGATGATTCCCGCCCAGTCTTCCAGATGCGCCACCGCGCCCGCGTCTCCGCCCGCCTTCAGCGCCGCCGCTCCATCCGCGAACGACTTCTTCACGAACGCGACGATTTGCTCTTTCGTCTTGTACTCTTTCGGATCGTTCTCAATTCCCTTCAGGCTCTTTCCCTCTTCCGCGTTGATCGCGTAGTAGTTCGAGGACGCCAAATGATTCAGGACTTCCCCGAACGTGCGCACCTGAGGGTTGGGCCGGTAATTGTATTTGTCGGCGGGCCAATCTTCGGCCATGGCGATGATTTCCTTGCCGGTGCCGTTCCACACGCGTAAGAGCTGTTCAGCCGCACCCGGCGTTTTGTGCGCGGCTTGCTGCGCGCAAGCGAATGGTGCGGCGAAAACCAGGCCCAGGAAAGCGAAAACAGTTGCATACAGGGCGGCCTTTTTCATGGAAAGCTCCTCAGTTGAATTCACGAGCGCGCCTAGCCTACTTTGCCCCGCCGTTTATGTCCAGCACTCGCGCAGGAAATTCCCGATGTTCCATCCTCTCGTCCTCACCATAAAATAGCCCTGGCACGCATTCGCTTCGGCGCTCGCGTTCCAGTAAAATAGTTCGCAGCTTGGGAGAAACACACTGGGCACTTTGAACCATCCGGGAATCGCCGAAACGCCGCTCACCGACTCCGGCATCACCACTGCCGAGATCGAACTAATACTTCGCGGCGAGCATCCGCAGCCATTTTCCGTCCTCGGCCCGCATGCCTCTGCCGCCTCGCGCCAACCCGGCATCTTTATCCGCGCTTTTCAGCCGAGCGCCTCGCGCGTCTCCATCCTCTGGGGCGAACAAGCCGCCGAACATCCGGCCACGCGACTCCATTCCGCCGGATTCTTCGAATCATTCATTCCGCTAACCACAACGCCGCCCTCCAGCGCAAACGTTCGTCCCGAAACCTACCGTTTGCGCATCACCGCGCAGAACCAAACCGGCGAATCCTATGACCCTTTTGCCTTCCCTCCTCTTCTCACCGATTACGACCTTTACCTCCTCGGCGAAGGCACTCATTTCCAGAATTACGAAAAACTCGGCGCGCACCTTCGCGAAATCGCCGGAGTGGCCGGCGTGCACTTCGCCGTCTGGGCGCCCAACGCGTCGCGCGTCAGCGTCGTCGGCGATTTCAATCATTGGGACGGCCGCGTCCACCCTATGCGCGCTCGCCCCACCGGTATCTGGGAAATTTTCATCCCGGGACTCGCCGAAGGCAGCTTCTACAAATTCGAAATCCTCGCGCGCTCCGGCGAGATGATGACTCTCAAAGCCGATCCCTACGCCTTCGCCGCCGAACTCCGCCCCAAATCCAGCTCCGTCGTCGTCAATCTCGACCGTTACCAATGGTCAGACCGCTCCTGGATGAGCAATCGCGCCACATTCGACTGGCAGCACGCCCCCATCTCCATCTACGAACTCCATTTCGGCTCCTGGCGCCGCACCGCCGGCGGCCGCTGGCTCACTTACTCCGAAATGGCCGAGCAGCTCATCCCCTACATCAAGCAGATGGGCTACACGCACATCGAACTGCTTCCCGTGATGGAGCATCCTCTCGACGCCTCCTGGGGCTACCAAACCATCGGCTATTTCGCCGCCACCAGCCGCTACGGCACGCCTGACCAGTTCATGAATTTCGTCGACCGCTGCCATCAGGCCGGCATCGGCGTCCTTCTCGATTGGACGCCAGCGCATTTCCCTCGCGATGGCCACGGCCTCTCCTATTTCGACGGCACGCATCTCTACGAACACGCCGATCCCCGCCGCGGTTCGCATCCCGATTGGGGCACTCTAATTTTCAATTACGGACGCAACGAAGTCCGCAATTTCCTCCTCTCCAACGCCCTCTTCTGGCTCGACAAATATCACATTGACGGCCTCCGCGTAGACGCCGTCGCTTCCATGCTCTACCTCGATTATTCCCGCAAGGAAGGCGAGTGGCTCCCCAACCAGTTCGGCGGCCGCGAAAATCTCGAGGCCATCACTTTCATCAAACAGATGAACGAAATCGTCCACGCCCGCCATCCCGGCGTCCTCACCATCGCCGAAGAATCCACCGCCTGGCCCGCCGTCTCGCGCCCCACTTATCTCGGCGGACTCGGCTTCGACCTCAAATGGAATATGGGCTGGATGAACGACACGCTGCGCTACTTTTCCCTCGATCCCATTTTCCGCAAATACCATCACACCGAACTCACTTTCTCCATGCTCTACGCCTTCAACGAAAATTTCGTCCTTCCTCTTTCCCACGACGAAGTCGTCCACGGCAAGCGCTCGCTCATTTCCAAAATGCCCGGTGACGACTACTGGCAGAAATTCGCCAATCTCCGCCTGCTTTTCGGCTACATGTTCGCGCATCCCGGCAAAAAACTCCTTTTCATGGGCTCCGAACTCGCGCAGTGGAACGAATGGTGGGAAGGCGCGGCGCTCGACTGGAATCTGCTCGAGTTCCCCTCGCATCGCGGCATTCAAAAATTTCTCGCCGATTTGAACGCACTCTACCAGCGCGAGCCCGCGCTCCACGAAGTCGAATTCGAATGGCCCGGCTTCGAATGGCTCGAAGTCCACGACGCCGATTCGAGCGTCCTCGCCTTCGTCCGTCGCGCGCGCCACTCCAACGATTTCCTGGTCGTCGTTTGCAACTTTACGCCGATGCTTCGCCACGACTACCGCGTCGGCGTGCCGGAGCGCTGCTTCTACAGTGAGATTCTCAACTCCGATTCCTCCTTCTATGGCGGCAGCAACGCCGGCAACGGCGGCGGCGTCCACGCCGACCCTGTCCCGTGGAACGACCGCCCATTCTCCCTCCGCCTGACGCTCCCCCCTCTCTCCGTCTCCATCTTCAAACCCCAGCGCTAGGCGGCTGGCAAAAAATCACGGAACTTTATTCCTGCGCCCTGCGTAACTATTCCAGAACGCGCGGAGGCGTTCCCTCATGAAATCTCTTTTCTCGGCCCTCGCTGGCCTCGCCGCTGTCGCGGCCCTTTTCATCGCATCCACCGCTTCGGCGGCAACGCCCGAACGCTACCTGCACGTCAAAGTGGACGGCATCAACACCAAAGAGCTCGTCCGCGTCAACATTCCCCTCTCGCTCGCCGAAAAAGTCATACCCGCGATTCACGAACGCCAGCTCCACGACGGCAAAATCGAAATCGGCGACTTCCATTGTGACAACGTCGACTTCCGCGCCATTTTCAACGCCGTCAAAGACGCCCCGGACGGCGAATTCGTCACCGTACAGGAGCCTGACAACGACGTGCGCGTCGCCAAGGAGAACAACCAGCTCATCGTCCACATCATTGACCACCGCGACGGCGAAAAAGTCGACGTCACCGTCCCCTGGGCCGTCGCCCAGGCGCTCGCTTCCGCCACCAATGAACACCAATTCAACATCGAGGCCGCCATCCAGGCTCTCGAACGCGCCGGCGACACCACGCTCGTCACCGTCACCGATCGCGACGAGAAAGTCCGCGTGTGGATCGATTCGCGCAACATCTCGGACTAGAACCGCGGCACTAAAGTCATTTCCAAGGAGCCCAGCATGCGCAAAGGAATCCTCGTTCTGCTTGGTCTGCTGCTTGCCTCTGTTGCGGCGGCGCAGACCAAGATCGAGGTCAAGGATCTCCAGAACCATCCTTTCGATGTTCCTTTCCCTGCGGAAAGTCATCTGCGCGTGCATCTGCAGGGAGGCGACTTCCGCGTTGTCGGAACCGATGACAACCGCATCGTCGTTCGCTTCACCGGCAGAAATGCCGAGCAGGCCAGGAATCTTACCGTCCGCCTCACCGAAGATTCCAAGGGCAACGACTTGCGCATTTCTCACGGACCCAGAAACGACCTGCAAGTAACTGTCGAAATTCCCGCGCACACAGACCTGTACGTGCGAATGAGCGGCGGCGATCTCAATCTCGTGCACGTTATCGGCAACAAAGACGTCAGCCTCGTCGGCGGCGATCTGAAAATTGACGCCGGCAATCCCAGCGACTACGCGCGCGTCAGCGCTTCCGTCCGCTTTGGTGACGTCTATGCCCCGGATTTTGGAGAAGCGAAAGGATGGATGGGCGGCTCTATAAACACAACAGGCCCCGGCAAGTACACGCTTCACGCGCACGTCTTCGCCGGCGACCTGACGCTGCACTCCTCGCGCTAGGAGATGTCAGGCGATCTGCTTTTAGTGGCTGGGCTTGGTTCTTGGTAGGTCGGCAGCTTTGGCTTATCGGTTGACAGTTTTTGGGTCCTTAGGGGGTCGGAGCTTCAGCTCCGACAAAAAAGGGGCCGCGAATTTCGGGGCTTTAGCCCCTGAAGGAAGCAAAGTTTGCGCTGAGATTCCTGCGAATCCCTCGCAAACCAGCTTCCGCATTACGGAGGACAACATGCTAATTCTTGGCAAAATCGCCCTGGGAATGATGGGAACCGTACTCGTCGGCGGCGGCATCATGTGCAGCGAAGGTTTCATTCACGTCAAAGTGAACGAGAAGCAGCCCAACGGCTCGCACTTTTCATTCATCGTTCCCGCCATGGTCGCGCCCATGGCCGTGCATTTCGTCCCCAAGCACGATCTGCGCGACGGCACCGACCAGATGCGTCAATACCTTCCCGTGGTCCACGCCGCGATCTCCGGCCTGCGCGATTGCCCCGACGGCACCACGCTCGTCGAAGTCATCGACGAAAATACCCATGCCACTGTCGTCAAAGCTGGCGGCTCACTCATCGTTGACGTTGACGATCCCGACGAAACCGTGCACGTCGCCGTCCCGCTGCGCGCCACCGAACGCACCATCGACGAAATCGCCGCCTCCTCCGACCCCAACTGAACATTCGACGATGTAGGGGCGGCTTCTCGCCCTGCGGTAATGGCGAAGGGTACGCCGCCCGCCTTTCGCTCGGCGGACTTATGGGTTGGCCCTTGAAGCGCTGGCATCCTCGCGCATCTGAATGGAGATCACCTGATATTCGCGCTCTTTATCGTCCCCTTCCGGCGCGCGCAGATACATTTTGTCTTTCTGGATGCGCAGATCCACCGTCTCCCCCACCGGCAATAGCGCCGGATGTTTCGCGTCTCTCGGACGCACGTGATAAATCAACCGGTCCGTGCGAATGGTGTATTCCTGGCACAGCAGCTCCTGGGTCTTGGTGTGCGCCGCGTCCGTACCGATGATCTCCGACGCCACGCTCTTGCCGCTATTCTGCTGATACCCGCATGACACGGACTCCATCGAGAGCAGCGTGCCCTTGTCGTAGCTGTGCTCCGTCCTAGCGAACGTGCTCGGCGCAAGCATCAGAGCCAGCGCCGCAACCATCAGAGTCGGTCGCATAACACCCCCTCGCAAACTGGCGTTCTCTTGATTCCATGGAATAAGGGTCATAACCAGCGCTATTGATATAGGGGTGTGCTGAAAAGTCATCGCGTATGGGAGGACGGGAAACCGAGGGCATGGCGTCATAGTAAAAAAAATGGGCCGGGAGGAGATTCCGGCCCATCGAGAAAACAACAGCACTAAAAAATCGAGGTTCTTAAACCAGACGCAACTTCCGCCGCATCGCAAACCCAATTCCCAGCAGCCCCGTTCCCAGCAGGAAGATCGAAC
>DAIRCW010000133.1:0-8072 GCA_036796475.1 Candidatus Acidiferrales bacterium
GTGCAAGTACGTCAACACCTATCCGCCGGAAGCGCAGCCGGCGAAGGACGGATCGTCCAAGCCGAAGTCATTCAAACCGGCTGATTCCAGCAGCTCGGGGAATTGAGTTCGGCACAGAACTTTGGGCCTCGCATAAAAGCGGAAGAGCCGCAGATTCGCGAAGGCGCGCGATTCTGCGCTACAAAACAGGACACCAAATCGTCGCCGGAGTTGGTGGAGGCGGGGGGAGTTGAACCCCCGTCCGAGAGGCCTTGTAGCACGAAGACTACATGCTTAGCTCGTTCGCGTGCGGCCTGACCTTGCGGCCATCCGCATGTTCGTCAGTCGCGCTCAGAACGAGCAAGAAACGCGTCCAACTAGCCCGATGATCTCGCCGGCGCATTACGGACCGAAACGCGCCAGCCAGCCCGCATTGTGACGCCTCGTTCTCCTCACGCGGGCGGCAAGGAGGGAGACGCGCTGCCTAGTTTTTAATTAGGCTGCGAGTGCCAAGTTTTGGTTGGCAGTTATACTTATTCACCCGATTGCGGGCAGGTGACGCCCGGCATGCCTTCGGGCCGCGACAGCCTCCGTCGAAACCGTTTCGCCCCCGATTCCTCTATTTTACCACGGAGCATGGCTTGTTATGGCTGAGCGGCCGAAGCTGGTAATATCCGGTTGATGGCGGAGGCGAATGGACAGGGCATGGAGACGATTACATACAAGGGGGCGGTGCATCCGTGGCACTGCGATCAGATGGGGCACATGAACGTGATGTGGTACACGGGGAAATTCGACGAGGCGACGTGGAATCTGTTCGCGGAGCTGGGCATCACGCCGACTTACATGCGCGAACAGCATCGCGGCATGGCCGGAGTGCAGCAAAACACGGCGTACAAAGAAGAGTTGTTCGCGGGCGATGTGATTGAGGTCAGGTCGCGCGTGCTGGAAGTGCGCGACAAAGTGATACGTTTCCTACACGAGATGCGCAACATCGAGAAGGGCACGGTGGCGGCGACTTCGGAGATTACCGCGGTTCACCTGGACCGGAAGGCGCGCAAGGCATGTGCGTTTCCGGCGGCGATTCGCGCGGCGGCGGAGGCGAGAATAGGGTCCTGATTGATTGAGATCGGAGCAAATCGCTAGCTGTGTGATGGACTCCTTGAGATAGGATCACCAATCTCTTCAAGGGCTAAAGCCTCAATTTCCCTGCGGTTTTTTGTCGGAGCTAAAGCTCCGACCCCCTAAGAAGCTTTTCCTGTAGCCATAAGAGTGGCGCTAACGCAGGCGGCCTAAAAAGTGGCGAACAGGGCGCGATGAACAGGGCGTGGTGGCGACGAATGAAGCCGCATGCCGACCTGAAGGTCGGCGCTACACAGCAAGCACGGCACGCCCTTCGGCTTAGCACAGGACGCGCATAAACGGCGCGCAGGGCTATAATGTTGGTATGAGGATTTTGATGTTCAGCGGGAAGGGCGGGGTGGGCAAGACGAGCCTGGCCGCGGCGACCGGCGTGAAACTGGCGGCGCTGAAGTATCGCACGCTGGTGATGAGCATTGATCCGGCGCACAGCCTCGCGGATTCCTTCGATTTGGACACGGAACTTTTCCACGCGCACACGTCGGACCCGCTGCGCATCAACGATAACCTGTCGATTTTCGAACTCAACATTCAGAAAGAGATCAAGCGGCACTGGCAGGAAATTTCTTCGTACGTAAGTTCGGTGCTGCGCACCACGGGCATCAGCGGCGTGGAAGCGGAAGAGCTGGCCATACTGCCGGGGATGGAAGAGCTCAGCGCGATGATGTACATCAATCAGTACCGGCGCGAGCAGACGTACGACGTGATTGTGCTGGACGCGGCGCCCACGGCGGAGTCGATGCGATTCATCAGTATGCCGACGACGCTCGACTGGTACATGAAGCACATTTTTCCTTTTCAGCGGAATCTGCTGAGGGCGGTGCGGCCAATTGCGAATCGCGTGGCACCGTTCGAGCTGCCGACGGATAGTTATTTCCTGAATATTCGCTCGCTCTTTGAGAGGCTCGAGGGCGTGGACGATATTATGGAGGATCCGCAGACCACGAGCGTGCGGCTGGTGACCAACGCGGAAAAGATGGTGCTGCGCGAGACGCAGCGCGCGTTCGTTTATTTCTCGCTGCACGGATTGACGATTGACACGGTGATTGTCAATCGCGTGCTGCCGGCGGACGTGAAGGATTCGTGGTTCAATGAATGGCACGAGTCGCAAGAGAAGGTGCTGCACGAGATTGACGAGTATTTCGCGCCGGTGCCGGTGAAGCGCGTGCCGCTCTTCGCTCATGAGGTTTTGGGCAAGGAGAGATTGCAGGCGCTTGGCGAGCTGCTGTACCCTGACGGAGAAGATCCATCGGCGGTCACGCGCACGGAAAAGCCGTACACGTTCGGAAAATCGAACGGGACTTACGAAATTCGCGTGCTGCTGCCGTTTGCGGCGAAGGGCGACGTGGGGTTGTTCAAGAAGGGCGATGAGCTTGTGGTGGAAGTCGGCACGCTGCGGCGGCACATTGGGTTGCCGCGTTCAATGGCCATGCTGTCGCCGGCGCGAGCGAAGCTGGACAACCGGGTTTTGACGGTGGAAATGAAGGAGGCACAATGAACGAGCAACGAGGAAATCCGCAAGCAGCCGGGGAACAGTCCGCACAGGCACGGTGCGTGTGCCAAGAATTTGTGGACCATGTGCGCGAGGTGATCGGCGTTTCGCCGGAGGTCAAGCAGCATCTGGCGAATTCGCGCGTGGAGTTTCTCAAAGCTGTCCGGCAGGTGATCGACGACCGGATCGAGCGGCTGTCGAAGCCGGGGCAGCCGGGCACGAAGGTGGCGGTGGAGTAGCGGCGGGGGCTGGATCTCTTTCCGTCGATCGATTCGGGTTTGTCCTTTCGAGCATTCGTTGTTTCTGACCTAGTCGGGTCGCTCCTCGCCCAATAGATGCTCGCATCCAATCGCGCGTAAATTCATGCTGCGACCTAGCAGAATCCAAGCACATCAAAAGCTGTTACATTGCAGGAAGAGGCTCAATGGCGGAAGCAATTTCGAGTGAAATGATTGTTGAGCCGGTGACGCTGGCGGGCGAGCACGTGCAACTGGAGCCGATGCTCGAGGCGCATCACGCGGCGCTGGCGGAAGTGGGCTTGGACGAGGATCTGTGGAAATGGATTCCCGTGCCGGTGCGTACGCCGGAAGAAATGAAGGCATACGTGGATGCGGCGCTGGCGGAGCAGGCGCGCGGAGCATCGCTGCCGTTCACGGTTGTGGAGCGCGCGACGGGAAACGTGATTGGCAGCACGCGCTATGCGAATATCGAGCGCGTTCACCGGCGAGTGGAGATTGGCTGGACATGGGTGGCGCGTCCGTGGCAACGGACGGCGGTGAATACGGAGTGCAAGTACATGCTGCTGAAGCATGCGTTCGAGACGCTGGGATGCATTCGCGTGGAACTGAAGACGGATTCGCTGAATGAGCGGTCGCGGGCGGCGATTTTGCGGATTGGCGCGAAGGAAGAGGGCGTGTTCCGCAATCATATGATCACCGCGAGTGGGAGGATTCGGCACAGCGTGTATTTCAGCGTTACGGACTCGGAATGGCCGGTGGTGAAGAGGAGGCTGGAGGAAAAGCTGAAAAGCAGTGTCTAGTGGCTAGTGAAAAGCAAGAAGCGGAGGCAGAGGCAAAGAAGGATGCAGGGAAGCAAGCAACAGATTCATCTGGTGAAAGGCTGAAATGACTATGCAGAAGCGGAAATTGGGGAAGAGCGGATTGGAAGTTTCGGCCATTGGGCTTGGCTGCATGGGGATGAGTGCGTCGTACGGGCAGCCGCACGATAAACGGGAAATGATTTCTCTGTTGCACGCGGCGATCGCGGAATCACGTTCTTTGATACCGCGGAGGTGTATGGGCCGTTCACGAATGAGCAGCTGGTGGGCGAAGGGCTGGCTCCGTTGCGCGACAAGGTGGTGATTGCCACGAAATATGGATTCAAAATTGATCCGGCAACTGGCAAGCAGGCGGGAACGGACAGCCGGCCGGAGCACATCAAGAAAGTTTGCGAAGCTTCGCTCAAGCGGCTGAAGACAGATCACATTGATTTGTTCTATCAGCACCGCGTGGATCCGAATGTGCCGATCGATGACGTGGCCGGCGCGGTGAAGGACTTGATTCAGCAAGGGAAGGTGAGGCATTTCGGGCTTTCGGAAGCGGGGGTGAAGACGATTCGGCGCGCGCATGCGGTGCAGCGAGTCACGGCGGTGCAGAACGAGTATTCGCTATGGTGGCGAGAGCCGGAAAAAGAATTGCTGGCGGCGCTCGAGGAACTGGGAATCGGACTGGTGGCGTACAGTCCGCTGGGCAGAGGATTTCTGACGGGGAAAATGGACGAGAACACGAAATTCGATAGCGGGGACTTCCGCAATCTTCTGCCGCGATTTGCGCCGGAGGCACGGAAGGCAAATCAGGCGTTTGTGGAGACAGTTGGGAAGATCGCGGCGAGAAAAAAGGCGACTTCCGCGCAGATTGCGCTGGCGTGGCTGCTGGCGCAGAGGCCGTGGATTGTGCCGATACCAGGAACAACAAAATTGAATCGTCTGGAAGAGAATATTGGGGCAGTTTCGCTTGAACTTACGCGTGAGGATTTGCGTGAAATCGAGAGCGAGTCGTCGAAGGTTAAGGTGCACGGCGAACGTTACCCGGAACAGTTGCAGCGCATGGTAGGACTCTGAGCCTCGCCCTCGGTAGCAAATCAACAAAAACAAATTGTGGTGCGAAAATTGGCGTATGATTTGCGGTTCGCGCCAGGGCGGCGCGGACGTTTGTCTCTGCATATTCGAGATGTGATGCAAAAATTCCATTTCATAGAAATAGGAGCATGACGATGAATGCAAAACGCATTCTGTTGTGTGTGCCGGTGGTGGTTTTTCTGATTTGTTCGGCGCGGGTGGCGGTTGCGCAGGAGAGCGGGACGATACGCGTGAGCGTGGACGCGACGCAGGTGCCGCTTGGGCTGGTGAAGACGCATGAAGTGCTGCCGGTCCATGCGGGCCCGCTGACGCTCTATTATCCGAAATGGATTCCGGGAGAGCACGGGCCGGACGGGCCGATTTCGAATGTGACGGGATTGAAATTCACCGCAAACGGAAAAGAAATTCCGTGGGAGCGCGACACGCTGGACGTGTTCACGTTCCATGTGAATGTGCCGGAAGGCGCGACGCGGCTGGATGCGGATTTCGATTACCTCGAGCCGGAGGCGGGCGGATTTGCGACGGGCGCGGCTTCTTCCACGGATAAGCTCGTGGTGATCAGCTGGAATCAAAACGTTTTGTATTTTGCGGGGCCGCCGATCAATCAACAGACGTTTGAAGCGAGTTTGAAATTGCCGGCGGGGTGGAAGCACGGAACGCCGCTGCCGGAAGCGAGCCATTCGGGCGACGAAATCGTGTTCAAGCCGGTGACGCTGAACCGGCTGGTGGATTCGCCGGTGATTGCGGGCGAATATTTCCGCGTCATCAACATCACGCCGCCGGGCGAGCCTATCCATCACGAGATGGATATTGCAGCAGACAGCGAAGCAGCGCTTGAGCTGAAGCCTGAAACCATCCAGAAGATGACAAATCTTGTGGCGGAATCGCGCGCGCTTTTTGGCGAGCGGCATTACCGCGATTATCACTTTTTGCTGACGCTGAGCGATCACGTGGCGCACTTTGGTTTGGAGCATCACGAATGCAATGACAGCCGTTTGCCGGAACGCGCCGGTATTGGGCCGGACGCGGACATGGATTTCGGCGGATTGCTTTCGCACGAATTCATGCATTCATGGAACGGGAAATTCCGGCGTCCCGCGGATCTGGCGACTCCGGATTACGAAAAGCCGATGCAGGACGATTTGCTGTGGGTTTACGAGGGCTTAACGGATTTTCTGGGTCCGATGCTGGCGGCGCGCAGCGGGTTATGGACTCCTGATCAGTATCGCGAATATCTGGCGAGCATAGCAGCGGACCTTGGGCCGGGGCGTCCGGGGCGCACGTGGCGAGATTTGCAGGACACGGCCACCGGAATTCCGGGACTTCGCGGCGGCCCGGGATGGGGCAATTGGCGGCGCGGCTCGGATTATTATCCGGAGGGCGACCTAGTTTGGTTGTGGGTGGCCACGATAATTCACGATGAGAGCCACGGGCAAAAATCCATCGATGATTTCTGCCATTTGTTCCATGGCGGCGCGAACAACGGGCCGGAGCTGAAAACGTACACGTTCGATGATGTGGTGAATGCGCTCAATCAGATTGTTCCTTACGATTGGGCGAAGTTTTTGCACGAACGGCTGACCTCTCTTTCACCGGAATCGCCGCAGGGGGGAATCGAGAATGGCGGATGGAAGCTGGTGTTCACGCCGAAGCCGCCGGAACCGGGATTGCGCGGAGGGAATCCGGGATTGATTTATTCGCTGGGGCTCTCGATTGGACGCGATGGGCGCGTGGAAGATTCGATTGTGGGCGGGGCGGCGTATAAGGCTGGAGTCACTCCGGGAATGACCGTTGCGGGCGTGAACGGGCGTGTGTACACGGAGGACGTGCTGAATGATGCGATGGAAGCGGCGGAGAAGGGCGCGCAGCCGATCCGTTTGCTGGTGATTGACAACGATTATTACAAAACGGTGTCGGTGGACTATCACGGCGGGCAGCGCTATCCGCATCTGGAACGTGATTCGAGCAAGCCGGATTATCTGGATGAGTTAGTTAAAGCGCACGCGGCTGCGCAGTAGCAACGAAGCGTCGCGGCGCAAACGCGCAATGTCGCTCATGGAACGCGCGAAGGGAAAGCGTGTTGACACTCTCTGCGCGCGTTTCCATAATCGCGAGTGGATATCCCCGCATGAGCGACGGCCAAAAATCACGCGGACGCGCGCTGGATGATTCTGTTTCGCGCGCGATACGCGACAATCTGGCGCCTCTGCAGCGTTCTATTGAGGAATTGCAGCAGGCGTACGCCGATTTAGTGTCGGCGTGCTCTTCGTCACGTCCCACCAACGCGCTTCCCGCCATGTTGCGGGCGCAGGCATGCTCGGCGTCGGTAAGCGCGAGCCTTTCCGTTCTTTCGACTTTCATCGCCAGCATGACGCAGCGGTACGAACGGCAGGGTCCCGATTATGAGGATGCCGAGCCCGAGCGCGCTGTGGGAGTGGAAGCGCCGCCTGCGGCAGCGCCTGTGAAGACGCCGCCGCGGGAAGGTCCTGCTCCGAAAGCGCAAGCGCCCGCGCGAGCTCCAGTCGAATCTTTTGAGGAGCCGGAAACGATTGAGGCAGCAACTGCGGAAGCCGAAGAAATTTTCGCTCCAGAGGAATTGCAGGTCACTCCTGCGGAAGAAACCGCATCCGAAAATGTTGTCGAGCAATCCGCAGCAGCTTTCGACGTTGCCGCTCTTCCGGCGAATGAGCGCGACATGCACAAGCGCGCCGACCGCGTGGCGAAGGTTTCGATGCAGGACATCAAGATGCTCAAGCCGGAAGAAGTTCGCCAAGGACGCGAGAGCAAGGATATTTGCGTCCGGCTGAGAAGCGAAATTGACAAAGCACGAAAAGAATACGACCGCCGCTTCCAGGCGATTCTCGAACATCCAGTGGACCATTTTCATCACTGGTTGGTGGAGATTCTGGGGGGCGGCGATGCGGAAACGCTCGGAGAGTATCCTTATCCCTCGCCGGTACTGCGCCGATAAAACGTTCACAGTGAAAAAATCACTTGGAGCAGTTTGCGCGATTGCGGCTGCGGTGTGCGCGATTGTGTGCGTGTTTTCGTTTGGCGCGCCGGCGGCGCAGACGCAGAAGACGCCGCCTGCGAAGGCGAAGCCTGCGGCAGTCTCGCCGAAAACGAAAAGTGCGGCGACAGCGTCGATAGGCAAAACGCCGGGGCAAATTTCGCGGTTTGCGGTTGAGGCGCAGGAACTGACGCGGCTCGCGCGCGCGGCGAAAAAAGAAGCGGAAAAAGAAGCGAAGGGCGGGGATGATCCGGGAATTGCCTATCAGCACCTGGCGCGTTTTGCGAAACTGCATGCCAAGCAGGAACTCGGCG
>DAIRCW010000134.1:0-8055 GCA_036796475.1 Candidatus Acidiferrales bacterium
CGTCCTGCGGCCGCGGTGACAATTCGCGCCGCGCGGCTGGCGATCATCGTTTGGAAATTGATGGAGGAAAGCACGCGCGTTTCCACAAGCTGGCTTTCGATGATGGGAGCGGTGATGCGCAGCAGGGGCTCTTCGGGGAAAACCACAGTGCCTTCAGAAACGGCCCACACTTCTCCCGTGAATCGGAGTTGTGCGAGGTAATCGAAGAATTCCTGCCGGACATGGCGGAACACCGGCTGCTTGCTGAGGAAATCGATGGCCTCCGCCGAAAAGGAGAGATTTTCGAGAAATTCCAGCGCCTGCTCGAGGCCGGCGGCGATCAGATAGTTGCGTTCGCGCGGAAGGCGGCGGACAAAAAGCTCGAAGGTTGCGCGGGCGTCAAAGCCATTCTGAAAATAGCCCGCCGCCATGGTGAGCTCATATAAGTCTGTGAAGAGGCCGGGAGCTTCGCCATTTTGAAGCGGGTTCATAGAGCTCAACTCAGTCACGAGAAAAGCGCGCCTTGAAAAGGATGCGATTCAGAGACTTATGCGGAAGGCACATGATACATCAGGGTTGCGGATGCAAGAGCAAGAATCAAACGAGAAAACGAGGTGAGCGTTGATGCAGGGACGCCCCAACGCTCACCTGGGCTCGATGAGCCAAGCGCCGGGGCCCCGCTGCGCAATCTCTGGGCTAGTGAAGCCTACTTGAGCGCCGCTTCTTTGAAGGCCTTGGCGGCGCGCAGACGGACAACCGTCTTTGCCTTGATCTTGATGGCCTCTCCGGTGGCCGGATTGCGCCCCATGCGCGCCTTGCGGTGCGCCTTCACAGCGCGTCCGATCCCCGGAATTACGAATTTTCCCGCGCCCTTGGTTTCCTTCACGGCGAGGTTAAACAGCTCATCGAAGAAGGTGGAAACCTGCTTCTTCGAAACCGGCTTGTCCTTCGTGCTCACCTTGTCCGTCAGGTAAGCGATGATCTTTGACTTGCTCATCGGCGTTGCCATCGTATTACTTTCTCCTCTTTTGCAAGATTTTTGGTTTTTTCTCCCAGGCGGGAGTTCGGACGCACTATAGCCGCGCAAAAAGCGCAAAGCAAGCGAAAACATTCAAAAAATGGCGGAAAATCGCGGTTTTTTGCGCTGCCTGTGCAAAAAGGGCCTGTTTTTCGATGTTTTTTCGCTCAGAGCTGCGCCAAATTGGAATAAAACGCGGCGATGGACTTAATGCCGCCGAAGTAATTCTCCAGTAAGATGTGCTCATCCGGCGCGTGAGCATTTTCATCCGGCAGGCCAAACCCCAGGAGCACGCAGGGTACTTTGAATGTGTCGTGCATCTGCGTGACAAACGGAATCGAGCCGCCCTCGCGAATGAAAACGGCCTTTTTCTTGAATCCCTGCTCGAGCGCTTGAATGGCGCTCTGGAATATCGGATGCTGGAAGGGCGCCACCCACGGTTTTCCTGTGCTGAGAAGCTCGAATTTGCAATGCACGGTTTTGGGCAGCAGCTTGCGAATGTGCCGCTCCACCTGCTTGGCGATTTTCTCCGGATTCTGATTGGGCACGAGGCGCGTGGAAATTTTGGCGAAGGCTTTCGAGGGAATTACGGTTTTCGAACCTTCCCCGATGTATCCGCCCCAAATTCCGTTTAATTCCAGCGTGGGACGGCACCATAAGCGTTCGACCATCGTAAAACCTTTTTCGCCGCAGAGGCCCGGCGCGCCGACGGTCTTGCGAAATTCCTTTTCCTTCCAGGGCAGGGAATTGAGGGCCTTGCGTTCGTTCGCGGAAAGCGTGGCCACATCGTCGTAGAATCCGGGCACCGTAACGCGGAAATTCTTGTCGTGCAGCCTGGCGATCAGTTCTCCCAAAATGGTGATGGGATTGGGAACCGCGCCGCCAAATACGCCGGAATGCAAATCCTGGGCCGGACCCGTGATTTCGATCTGGTAGTAGTTCAGCCCGCGCAGGCCGTACGTGACCGAGGGCACTCCGGGCCCCAGCATGGCCGTGTCGGAGACGATTAGCGCGTCGGCCTTGAGCCGCTCTTTGTTGTGAACGACGAAGTCCCAGAGGTTGACGCTGCCGACTTCCTCCTCGCCTTCGATGATGACTTTCACATTGATGGGCAGCTTGCCGAGACTTTTCTTGAGCGCCTCGAGCGCTTTCAGGTGAATGTGCACCTGGCCTTTATCATCAGCGGTTCCGCGTCCGTACAATTGCCCGTCGCGCACAGTGGGCTCAAACGCCGGCGAAGTCCACAACTCCAGAGGCTCAGCAGGCTGCACGTCATAATGCCCGTAAAAAAGCACGGTTGGCTTGCCCGGTTGCTCGAGCGATTCGGCGAGCACCAGCGGATGAAGTTTGGTGGGAATAATCTCTACTTTTGCAAAGCCCGCTTGTCGCAGCCGCTCGGCCACCCATTGCGCCGCATGCTCCACATCCTGCTTGTGCTCGCGTTTGGTGCTGACACTGGGAATGCGCAGGAAATCTTTCAGCTCATTGAGGTTTTCATCGCGATGATTCTCGATGTATTCGAGAAAACTCATGCCGTTTACAACCGTCCTCTCCGCGCGGATGCGGTTCGCAATCTGTTTGGTATCTTAGCTTTCAGCCACTCAGGAACAGGCATTGTACGAATCCCGCCCACCAGCGGCAAGCGGAAAGAGGAGCGATAAAGGCGCAAAGGGTTACTGCCAGGAACACGAGATTGACTTACCTTTGTCCTATGGTGCACGATAATCGCGCTATGCCCCTCATAGACCAGGATAACCGCCGCAGTTCGCGCGTCTTTCGCCGTTTGAATGTGCAAGTCAAGGGAGTGGATCCGGACGGACGCAAGTTCAAGGAATCGTGCCAAACGATTGTGGTGAACGCGCACGGCGGGCTCATCTACCTCAACGAGAGCATCGAGCTCGGGGATCAAGTGCAGGTCACCAATCCTGTGACGGATGAAGAGCAGGAATGCCGCGTCGTCTATATCGGAGATGTCTCGGACAAAGGGCAGCGCGTTGGTTTGGAATTCCTTGCGCCGTCGCCGCATTTTTGGGGCATGGAGTTCGCGGAACCGGAGAATCGGGCCCCTAAACCTTCCTCTCGCTCGGCTCGCAAATCCTGAGGGCCAAAGTTCAATCCGCCGCAGCAGTAAAGAACGCCGCGCCGCAAAATGTTTAATTGAGGTGCAGGCAGGTTTTTTGTATCCTTTGCGCCAAGGTTAGGTGGAATATGGTTTGTCCGTCCTGTGGCCAGCATGAATGTGTGCGTCTGCACCGCCGCGGATTTTTAGACCACGCAATGAACCTCGCGGCGCTGAAACCGTGGCGCTGCATGCGTTGCCGCCAGCGCTTCTATGCACGCAAGGTGGCGCGGGAACTGATGCGCTACGCGCACTGCCCAAAGTGCGGCAAGCTTGAGCTTCAGCCGGTCGAGAATAATTTCGTTGCTTCCGGTTTCACGGCCACTATTTTTCGGACTCTGCGCGCTTCTGCATACCGCTGCGATGATTGCCATCTGAACTTCCATTCCTTTGGTACGCCGTACGATGCGACGACCGCCAATTTAGCGCGCCAATAGAACCCCAGCAGACAATTCAGCTTTTTTGAGGCGGCGATACGGACTCAATCGCCAGGTTCGCGTGCGGGCTGGTGCGCAATCGTGCTTTGATGGCGCAATTGCACGCCTTTCACAATCACGTACAGCACGGGGATGAACAGCAGGTTCAGCGAAGTAGCAAAAATCATTCCGCCGAAAACAGTCGTTCCCACGGATGAGCGACTGGCCGCGCCTGCGCCGGTGGCCAGCGCCAGCGGCAGAACGCCGAGCAGAAAGGCGAGCGAAGTCATCAATATTGGCCGCAGACGAATGCGTGCTGCTTCAATCGCCGCGTCATAGAGACTCATGCCTTTCTCGCGCAATTGCTCGGCGAACTCGACGATCAAAATCGCGTTCTTGCTCGAAAGGCCGATCAACATGACCAGGCCGATCTGGCAGTAGACGTCGTTGATGTTTCCGCGCATGGCTTGAAAGAGCAGCGCGCCGAGCATGGCCATGGGCACGGCCATAATCACGATGAACGGCAGAGTAAAGCTCTCGTACTGCGCGGCGAGCGTCAAGTAAACGACCAGCAGTCCCAGCGCGAAGAGCGCCGCGGATTTGCTGCCCGACTGAATTTCTTCGAGCGACAATCCTGACCATTCGTAAGACATCCCGCGCGGCAATTTTTGCGCGGCGAGAGCCTGCATGGCGTCGATTGCGTCGCCGGAACTGCGCCCGGGCGCTGCCGAACCGTCAATTTCCGCGGACCGGAAGAGGTTGTAATGAGTGATGACCTGCGGGTTCGCGGTTTGGGTGAGGTTGACCAGATTGTCGAGCGAAACCATATTTCCGGAACTGGAGCGCACGTAAAAACTCTTGATGTCGTCGGGATGCGAGCGGTACTGCTGCGCTGCCTGGACGTAGACGCGGTACGAACGGTTGTTGAACGTGAAATTGTTCACGAAGACGGAGCCCAGATAAACCTGCAAAGCGTCGGTAATCTGGCTGAGGGGAACATTGAGGCTCTTGGCTTCGGCGCGGTCGATATTCACCACAAATTGCGGATCGTTGGCGGTGAAGCTGCTGAAGAGCCCGCTCAGCGTGCCGCGCTCCTGATTGCCGGCGCGAACGAGATTTCCGGTCTGCTGTTGCAAATCTTGGAGCGAGAGCGCGCCTTGATCCTCGACTTCAAATTGAAATCCGCCGAATTGCCCAAGGCCCTGCACGGCGGGAGGATTGAACGGCACTACCGACGCGCCGGAAATGGCGAAGAACGGGCCGCGCAGGCGATTCACCATTGTGTTGGCGCTGTGCGCTTCTCCCTTGCGATCAGCGAATGGCTTCAAGTTGACGAAGACCATCGCGTAATTCGAAGCCGCGCCGGTAAAACTGAAGCCTGCTACTGAAAATATGTCTGATGTTTCGGGCTGTTTGCGCAGAATGCCTTCCACCTGATGGCAAATATTCGCCGTGTACTCGAGCGAAGCCCCAGGGGGCGCCTGCACCAGGATCATGATGTAGCCGTCGTCCTCGGTGGGAACGAATCCGCGCGGAACTTTGCTGAAAACCCAGTAGGTCAGCCCGGCTAGCGCGAGAAACAATACTGCTGTCGCGAATTTCCAGTTGAACAGGCGCGCCAGAGCCCTTCGGTAGAGATCCGTTCCGCCGATCACCAAACGATTGAACGGCCCGAAGACGCGCTTCCCAAGGCTGCCCTCTCGCTGATGTCCGAGAAAAAGCGCGGAGAGAGCCGGCGTCAGCGTCAGCGCGTTGAAAGCGGAAATCGCCACGGAAAACGCGATGGTCAGCGCGAATTGCCGGAACAGGATGCCGGTTGTGCCCGGGAAGAGTGCGACCGGAACGAAAACGGACACGAGCACCAGCGAAGTTGCCACCACGGCGCCGGCCACTTCGCTCATGGCTACGGAAGCCGCGCGATGCGGCTCCGTGAGGCCTTCGCTGATGTGCCGCTGGACGTTTTCAATCACAACAATAGCATCGTCCACGACCAAGCCAGTCGCCAGCGTTATACCGAACATAGTCAGCGTGTTGATGGAAAAACCCAGCAGCTTCACGAAAATGAATGTGCCGACGAGCGACACAGGAATGGTGATTGCCGGAATGAACGTACTGCGCCAGTCCTGCAAGAAAATAAAAATCACGGCGATAACGAGGATGACCGCCTCGATTAACGTCGTGATGACGTCGCGGATTCCTTCGCTGACCGCCGTAGTTGTGTCGAACGCAATTCCGTACTTCAGCCCGGCGGGAAACGTAGGCTCCAGCTTCGCGAGCTCTTGTTTGCAGAGTCGATCCACTTGCAAAGCGTTCGAGTTGGGCAGCTGCTGCACGGCCAGACCAATCGCTTCATGTCCATTAATAAAAAGGCTGCTGCTGTAATCCTGCGCGCCAAGCTCCGCGTAGCCGACGTCTTTCACCCGCACCAGCGTGCCGTTCGCGCCAGTTTTCAAAATAATGTTGTCAAACTGGCTGGGCTCGGAGAGCTGGCCCATGGCGCGCACGCTGATTTGGAATTGCTGTCCGGCAGGAGCGGGCGGCTGGCCGATTTGCCCCGCGGCAACTTGAACGTTCTGCTCCTGCAGCGCCGCAATTACGTCCGTTGCGGTCAAGCCGCGCGACGCCAGTTTGGCTGGATCCAGCCACACGCGCATCGAATATTGCCGCTGGCCAAAAATTAGAACGTTGGCGACGCCCGGCACGCGCTTAATCGCATCGCTCACGTAGACGTCAACGTAATTGCTAATGAAGAGTCCGCTGTACTTGTTGTTGTCGGAATAAAACGCGGCCGCGAAGACGAATCCGGAGAGTCCCTTCGTTATCGTGACGCCGTTGGCGTTGACTTGCGCCGGAAGCAGGCCGGCCGCGGCTTGGACGCGGTTCTGCACGTCTACCGCGGCGAGGTCCGGATCGCGCGAAACGTCGAACGTCGCCGTAATCGTGCTCACGCCGGTGTTCGTGCTCGTGGAAGTGAGATACTTCAGGCCTTCGACGCCATTGATGGAGCGCTCCAGCGGAATGGTGACCGCGGATTCCACCGTAGCCGCGTCCGCGCCATTGTATGCGCTGGTGACGATTACCTGCGGAGGCGCGAGATTCGGAAATTGCGCCACGGGCAGCGAAGGAATCGAAATCGCGCCGCCCAGCACGATGACCATCGCGCAAACGCTCGCGAAGATCGGCCGCCTGATGAAAAAATCAACAAACACTCAGCCGCTCCAACTTATTTTTTCGACGCAATTCAGAAATGCGGTGCCGCTTCGTTTTTAATGGGGATCGGCCAGTACCGGAGCCGAGGCCGGATTTTCGACCGTCTCTTTCACCGGCATGCCATCCGCGAGGAACTGAAATCCTCCAACAATAAGATGGTCGCCGGCCTTCAATCCATTTAAGACCACATAATCGTTGCCGATGATGTCGCCCAATTGCACTTGCTGCTGGCGCGCCACCGTTCCTTTCGGCCCCGTCTCCGCCAGAAAAACGAAAAACTCCCCATTGATGCGCTGCGTGGCAAGCACGGGAATTTCCAGGCCCTTGGTAACGCGCCAGGTCACCCGCACATTCACCATTTCTTCGTTGCGAAACACTCCATTCGCATTGGGAACGGGCGCTTTTGCCAGCACGGTTTGCGTCGCATCGTCCACCTGTGGCGAAACAAAATTAATCGAGCTGCGCGCCATCACTTTGTTATTGCTGTCCAGCAATTCGACGCCATCGCCCACGCGCAGGTCGCGCGTATGGTCCACGGGAACAAAAATGTACGCCTCCAGCGCGCCCGGCTGATCCACTGTCGTGAGCAGAGTCGTGTTGGTCACACGATCGCCCACGTGCACGGGAATGTCGCCCACAATTCCATCCGTCGGCGCGGTCACGTTGTAATAATGCAGCTGCGCCTGCCCTTGCGTGACCTGCGCATCCATGGCATTCAACTGCGCCTGCGCCGCATCATACGCCGTCTTGGCGTTATCGAATTCCTGCTTGCTGACAATGCCCGATTGATAGAGCTTTTGCGCGCGCTCGTATTGCAGTTTCGCATTGGCCAGATTCGCGGCCTGCGCGTCGCGCGCGGCGATTTGGCTGTTCACCGAAGCTTCTTGCACGCGCGGATCAATTTCCACGAGCGGCTCCCCCGCGCGGACGTGCTGGCCCGAATGCGCGTAGATCTTGATGATCCAGCCCTCCACCTGGGGATTAATCGCCGCGGAGCGCCGCGACTTAAGTGTGCTCAGATAGGTCGAAGAATCGGGGATGCTCGCCTCTGCGAGCACTTCTGTTTTCACCGGAATGGCAGAAAAGCGCGGAGGCGCCGCGGCGGGCTTGCCGCAACCGCTGACAATTGCCAAGAGCGCCAGCGCTGCCATCATTACGCGAAAGCCGCCCGAGATGCCGCGTCCGAGCGCATCCCGCCGCAATCGCCCCATAATAGATGTAAGCCCCAATCTCATTCGGATGCAGTCCTCTATCGCGTCTCGCTCACAACAGTAAAACGATTGAGTTTACGCCAAGTTACCGCTGAATTCCAG
>DAIRCW010000135.1:0-7995 GCA_036796475.1 Candidatus Acidiferrales bacterium
CGCGCCCATGACGAGGTTGGAGACGTTGTCGGGCGCGTCGGCATATTTGATGGCTCGGATAGTGTAGTCGAGAATGGAGGTGGCCGATTGTTGTCCGCGCGATGCTATCGTCGGAAGAAAAGCAATCGTGAAAAGAGCGGCGAGAAAATAAGCAGCGCGAATGAGCTTCACATGGCCTCCCAATAACGCGCGAGTATAAACGCTCGCGATTATCGGGAGCAACCGCAGGGTATCCTGTTCAGGATTTGATGACCTCGATCGGAATCATTTGGCGATCTTTGTCGTCTTTACACGGAATTCCTGTTCGATGTGCACCATGATTTCTTCGCGGGCGCGGCGGAAGGCGGCCAGCTTTTCTTCGTGCGAGCCGGTTGCGGCGGCGGGATCAGCGATGTCCCAGTGCAAGGATTTTAGAGTGGCGGCAAAAACGGGGCAGTTTTCGCGGGCTTTGGAGCAGAGGGTGATGACGTACTGAAAGGTCGTGGCGAGGAATTCGCGGACATCTTTGGAACGTTGCGCCGAGATATCCACGTCGATTTCGCGCATGGCTTCGACGGCGAGAGGATTAAGGCCCTTTGGGTCAATACCTGCGCTGGCGGATTCGAAGCGGTCTGCGGCCACGTGGCGCAGACAGCCTTCGGCCATTTGGCTGCGCGCGGAGTTTCCGGTGCAGAGGAAAAGAACTTTGGGTTTCATCGCCGCTTCACTCCGTAGGAACGTTCAGTCAAGCAACAGTTGCGCCCGCAATCGACAGGCGAGACCAACCGGAAGTCTGCGCTACAAAGCCGGCTTGCGGGCGCGGATGAAGGCGCTGGCGAATTTGCCTTCGACGTGCGGGGCGATAGCGCCGGCGTCGATTCCAGCAGCGTCAAGAAACTGGCGCGCATCGTTCACGGTGTAAACGCGAGTGTGCTCGATTTCGATTTCTGCGAATCCCGCGGCGGCAAGTTTGGCGCGATATTCAGATTCCTCGAGAGCGCCGGCGACGCAGCCGATCCACAATTCCACATTGCGGCGAATTTCGGCGGGAACCTCGCCTCGCACAACAACATCGGAAACGGCGAAGCGTCCGCCCGGACGCAGAACGCGGAAAGCTTCGCGAAGGACGCGGTCTTTGTCAGCCGAAAGGTTGATGACGCAATTGGAGATGATGACGTCCACGGAATTTTCGGGCAGCGGAATGTTTTCGATTTCGCCTTTGAGAAATTCGGCGTTGGTAACGCCCATTTTCTGCTGATTTTCGCGGGCGAGGGCGAGCATCTCGTCGGTCATGTCGAGGCCGTAGGCTTTGCCATTCGGGCCGACGCGCCGCGCGGAGAGCAAAACGTCAATACCGCCGCCGGAGCCGAGGTCGAGGACGATTTCGCCGGGAGAAAGTTGCGCGAGAGCGGTGGGATTGCCGCAACCGAGCGAGGCGGCGACCGCCGTCTCGGGAAGCGCCGAAGTCTGCGCGGTATCATAGAGATTCGTGGTGATAGGATCGCAGCAGGAAAGGCCGGGCGTTTTGGCTGAAGAATCCCCGCAGCAAGATGCTGCGCCGCCCGAGGCCCGGCGGGCGGCCTCGGCATATTTGGCGCGGACTTCATCGCGGAGGGATTTGGTTGCGGCGGGCGCGCCGCTGCTTTTGGATTCGCTTGCCATGGCGTTCACCTCGTAATGCGCAGGCTCGAGCAGCATCTGTGCTGCTCATGCCTGAAGCCAGTTTAAGGGCGGCAGGAAATATATGTCAATCCGCATGTGTTATGTTAGAATGCCGAGGATGAAACGGAAGAGAAAACGGCGGCGGAAACGAATGGCGCTGTATGCGGGGGCGCGGACGCAGGTGCTGCACAAAGTGTTTCGCGCGCTGGGCGACGCGACGCGGCTGCGTCTGCTGAATCTGGTGAACGGGCGCGAGGTATGCGTCTGCTATTTGACGGAAATACTGGGCATCAGCCAGCCGAAGATTTCGCGGCACCTGGCGTATTTGCGGCGGGAGGGATTTGTGTCGGCGCGGCGCGAGGGGAAATGGATGCACTATCGTCTGCAATTGCCACAGGAATGCGCAGCGGCGAAAATTCTGCAATTGATTCTGAACGAAGTGGCGGAGGATCCGCGGATGCGTTATGACGTCGCGCATCTGAACGCGGCGTGCTGCTCGCCCGAGAGCTATCGCGTGCCGGAGGGAGCGCCGATGCCTGCGGAATTACTGCGGCCTGAGGAGGCGCCAGTGTTTCCACGAGGGAGCATTTGAGACGGAAGTAACCAGTTGGGTGGTCAGCGGGCTGAAGTGAAGTGCGCCGCTCTCGAAAAGAAACGGTACAGTTCTAACCGTTGGAGACGGGTGTGGATTTTTCGGCGCTGCGACGGCGGGGAGTTGAAGACGGGGCAGCGAATACGAGCTGCGGTTCGCGCAGAACGGGGATCTGCGCGGGACTGCTTCCGGCCGTTTCTGACTGCGCTTGAGGCTTTTGCGCGGCGGCATTGTGGCCAGATTCCCCCGGCTCCCGCGCGGAATCATCGGCGGACTTTTCCAATTGCGACTGAGCGGCCTTCTCTGAACCCGCGGCTTCCAGAGTAAAAGAAACGCGCGGGGACATCCCATCGATTAAGCTGGAAGCGGCGGCGGCACGCAGAGGAATGCAGGCCCGAACGGCGGTGCCTCGATTGTCGGAAGTAATTTCCAGGGCGCCGCCGAGATCGTTCAAGCGTTCACGCATACCGTTGATGCCCACACCGGCGCGATGCGTGTTGCGCGACCACCCGCGGAGAATTTCCTGCGGAATTCCCTTCCCCTGATCGCGAATCTCGAGGCTGACGGACTGCGCGTCCGCGGCGAGCGCGACACTGGCAGTTTTGCTTCCGGAATGGCGGTGAATGTTGGTGAGGCACTCCTGCAAGATGCGGAAAAGGGTGAGTTCGACGGAGTGGTCAAAGCGCGGGAGCGTGGCGATTTCGGCGTTGATTTGAATGCCGCTGCGCTCGGCGAATCCGGTGATGTACCAGTTGACGGCAGAGGCGAGGCCGAGGTCTTCGAGCAACGGCGGATGGAGGAGATGGGAGAGGGTGCGCAAGTCGGCGGAGCAGCGCGCGATGATGTCTTCGGCTTCGGCGAGTTTTTCATTCACGGCGGGCGCGGACTCGGACGGAACTGCGCGGCGAACGGCTTCGAGGGAAAGGCCGAGGGCGCCAAGATACTGTCCGGCGCTATCGTGGAGTTCGCGGGCGATGCGGCGGCGTTCGTCGTCCTGCGCACGCAGAAGCGAAACGGAGAGGCGACGCTGGGATTCTTGAGCGGCGAGGCGCTCGAAGAAGCGGCAGAGATGCGCGGCCACACTGCTCATGGTGCTCAAGAAGGGCTCGTCAATTTCCGCAGGCATGTCGGAAAGGACGAGCAAAGCGGCTTGCATCCCCGCAGCAATAACCGGCTGAGCAAATACGGAAACAAGGCCGGCGCACGTCAGCTCAGGAATGTGCTTGAAGTATGGATCGGTTGCGAGGTTCTGGATCCATACCGGCTGATTCAATTCGATGGCGCGGGCGGCTAACGGAGCTTCGCCGATTCTCTCGCGGCGTTCTTCCAAAGCCTGGCGCACGGACCCAAAGCGATCTTCGTCGCTGGTGTGCCAGAAGAGCACCTGGGGCTGCTGCAGTGAGCCTGAGCCGCTGAGAGACAACGCACGCCCGATGCACCAGCGGGTGTGAACGCAGACGGAAGCGAGGCTCCAGCGCAATGCTTCGGAAACGGACTCCGCTTCCATGACGGCGCGGCCGACTTCGTTCAACAAGCGAAGGTAGCCGAGCTGGCGGCGCTCCTGAGTAACGTCGCGATTGATTTCTTTGATAATCAGGGGAAATCCGCTGGCGGTGCGCAGGAGCGACCAGCGGCTAAGGACGGTGATGCGCTTGCCGTCCTTGCGGCGATGATCGATCTCCCCTTCCCAAAAGCCGGAATCAGCGAGGGCATTGTTGATGGATTCGAGGCTCGCGGGGAAGCGGGCGTCCAACAGATCGTGGGACACGCGCCCGATGGCCTCTTCAGGATTCCAGCCATAGAGGTCCTGCGCGCCGAGATTCCAGGCTTCGACGATGCTTTCCGGATTGCGGATGATGACCGCATCGTGAGTCAGGTTGATGATCGCGCGCGAACTGCCCGGGCTGGAGAGCCAGTTAGCAACGGCAGTGCTGGAAGCGCGCTGGCCGGGCGATTGCAGGCCGGGCTCCGCAAAGAAACGCGGGAAATTCGAATCCGCGACGGGCGGTGATGGCGCTTTTCGCGTAGAGGAGTACCTCGGAGCCTGTTTCTTCGCAGTCGCACGGATAGCAGCTTTTTCTTTGGCGCGCGGCGACACTGGGCGATTGGATGCGCGACGGCGGAGAGAGCGTTTGCGCTTCTTCATGGGGCCCTTTTTGTTTGTTATCGCCTAAAACTTACGCGTACAACGAACCGGTAGGAAGACGCTGGGACAATGGAGAATTCTATGGAGCGGGAGAGGAAATGTCAAACGGCGGAATCGGGCTCGCTGGGAGGCCCACCGGCTTCGATCTGGTGGAGACGATCGAGCAATTGGCGAAGTTTCCGTGCGCGGCCCGCATAGAATCGGGCGCTGCGAGGCGCGAGGTTGTCGCGAAGCGCCTCGGACTGCTCGGTGATGAGCTGGTGGACTTCCGCAAGGATCTTGTGAGCCTCGCCATCCATGCGGCGAGTTTGGACGCGCACAGCACAACCAGCCGTGCGTGACGTCACGCGGAATTGTGACGTGCGTCACAGCATGGCCAGGCGTGGCTCAAGAACAAAGCAAGCGAACTCCTGGAAATGAGCGTATGCTGGGGCTGTCGTACACAACCTTCCGCCGCGCCACTCGAGATAACCCGCCGGGCGACGGTCCCTTGTGCATAACACAGCTTGCAGCAACACGGGAGATTTCTTGTCGAAACCGCAAGGCTGGGTGCGCTCTTACAGGCGCACGATACGGGCGAAGCCGCATTTATTTTTGTCTGCGAGCATCGCGGCCAAAGATGAAATCCAAGGGCGCATGGCAGATGTGCGCCTTTCACGAGAAGAAGGGGACATCCTTGAATACTCGGAGCTCATCCTGGCGCTTATGGATTTGAATGTGCTGGCTACGGCCTTCTGGAAGTACGGCCAAGTGCCTGCGATGGAGTAGAGCGTAACCGGGCCGTAAGAAGTTAAGCAGAAACCTCAGTTTGGCGCCTGATTCTCTAAAGTTGACGCGGACTTCCCGTTAAATTCCCTGGAAAGCAATTCATCCACGTGTTCGAGGACGATGCGGAACTGCTTGAGGAGCGCCTGGCGGTGCTCGGGATTGGCGACGAGCTGAAGCTCGTGCGAAATGGCGTCAAGCTGGGCGGTGAGGTTGCGGAGTTCGGCTGGGGCGTTGTCCATAGATTGTGCCGGAAGCGTGGCATGGTGATTTTCAGCCAGTGTGCGGCTGTTTGGGCATAAGGGAATCGCCTGAGAAAAGCGGCGGGAATGCCTTGATGCCAGTTAAAACACAGAAATTACACGACGTGGGCCGCAAGGCGAGTTTGGCGAGGTAGATGCAATAGGCAGTCGCGGTCAAAGCCGCGAAACGGCTTATCTGTGCAAGAAGGCGGGTTTTACGCGCAGATGTCGAGTCATTCGTAGATGGTCGAACGCGGCTTGGTTGGGCAGAATGGAGCAAGCGCAGAACGAATTTTCGAAACGAAACGAGAGGAATATCCAGCCCCGAGAGGAGCGAAAATGACTGGTTTAACGAAATTGTGGCGGGGGTGCGGTTCGCTGGCTATGGTTGGAGCGTTTGCGGGAGTCACGCTGATCTCCGGATGCGCTGCGCATGCGCGGTATCGCGTCTACGATCCCGATTATCATGATTATCACCGTTGGGATCGGGGCGAGCGCGGCTATTACGTGCGCTGGGAGGACGAGACGCACCGGCATCATCGCGATTTTCGCGATCGTGACCGGCACGAGCAGGAAGAATATTGGGAGTGGCGTCACCGGCACGATCGGGATCATGACCGGGACCGGGATGACCATCCGCATCGGTAAGTTGGACTGTTGCGGTGAAGCGCCTATTCTGGAAGTCTCAACGTTGGCAGAGCGGCGCGTCCCGATAGAAATACCCGAAAACGGAGGGGCGGCTCTTGAGCCGCCCTTTTCATTTGTAAGTCGCCCAATAAATTCACCACCTTATTCAATCCGCAAAGGCGCAAGAACGCACACCTCTTAATCGGCCGCGGCTGCATCGTGATCGGATTGAGCATGTTGCTCGGTGCATGCTTCGCGCGTTTGGAAGTAGCGATTGGGCGGGTAGAGGCCGGTGCGGGCGAAGGCGCGTCCACAGGATTTCTTCACTTCAGCGAACCAGTAATCGAAGGTGTTGGGACAGACGCCGCAGAGGGTGATGGCGCGACGGTATTCGATGCGGCGCAAAAAATAGAGGCGGAAAAGTTTCTGGCGGCCCTTCCATTCAGGACGTGCGAGCGTGCGCAGAGCGATGCGCTCGAAGTCGGCGACGTATTCTTCGGCGCGGGCACGCTCGGGACGCCAGCGGTAGCCTTCGGACGGCGAATCGAGGTCCACGGCGGCGACATGTCCGCCGAGGAAGTTGCGCATGGTGCGGTAACGCGCGTAGCAGGCGTCGAACATTTCTTTTGGCTTCATGCTTCCCTCCCCCTTGAAAAGCAGTAATGAGTGTCGAGTGGCGAGCAAATAAAAAAGTGATCAGTGGTCACTGCTCGGCGTTCAGCAAACCAGAACTGCAGAACTGGCGTAGAGTTCCTTAACAGCGCGTGCCGCGTTCCAAGCGGGCACTCAGTACCCAGCACGTTCTTCAATTCGACCAGCCGCGCTTTTCGACGATGTCCACGACTTCGCGCCAAGCCTCGATGCATTCCTGCCAGCCTTCGAGATAGCCGCGGGAAAATTCCGAGGCGAGCTTGTGGCGTTCCCGCTGATCTCGCTGCAGGTCGAAAAAATCCTGACCTTCGCGAGTGGGTGCATGCAGTGCGACGCCACAGCGATACTTGAATTCGCGCCAAGCGCGCGCGAGGAGATGCAAAGGCGCGGGAAGATAGACTCCCACACGTCGGCGCGGCTCATACCACGCGAGACGCCATCCGCGACGTGGTACGGCGCCGTGGCCCAATTCGCATTTCACGATTCCGTGTGCTGCCATGTTTGCCTCCTTGCTTACTAAATGCCTTTGCCTGCTTGTGACCGATCACTCGTTACTTGACACTGGGGCTAGCTCATTCACGGTGAATTTCCGGGCCTGCGCCGACGCGTAGTTCGCCGCGGACGCGCTGTTCACGCGGGGTTTTCGGGCTTGCGTTGTCCTCATAGGAATGCCGGGAGACGCTAACGTGCAGGCGATTTTCGGGAGTGCCATTCGAGGCGAAGGGAGCTTCTGTTTGTTTTCTCTCAGAAGTTAAATCTCTATGCGCGGGCGCAGCCGTGGCGTATCCGCTTGGATTGGCAGCTACTTGCAGCGATGCGGCGCAGTTCTTAAGGGCCACATTTGGTCCTTTTGGCGGGCTCATAAGTGCCGGGTGTGGCCCTTTTGAATTCGGCGCAAAAAATGATGGGCGTTGATAAAGCTGTGGAAAAGCGAGGCGCTGCTGTGGAAATCTCAATTGCTGCGGATCGAATTTCTTGGCCTTTGCGATTTCGATCGCCATGCGCTTGTGGCCACTGTGGGTGACGTGCACGTAGCCGCTTCGGATGAGCCGCGACATCCAGCGTTTCAGGGTGCGAGTGGGCATGCCGGTGTCTTGGCGTATGATTTCGTAGGTGAGCGGCGAGCCACCAAGAACCAGACCGACGCCGAAACGTTCGCGCGTTTGCCAGTGGACGAGCCATCCGAAGAGCCACACAGCTGGGTCCATGCGCTCAAGATGAGCATCGTCCCAAAGGCCGCCACGGATTCCGCTATTGAGCTGCTTACCGCGCATTCGACTCCTTAGCCCCCCTGCTTTCATCGTTCGATTCGGAATCACGCGCCCCTCATT
>DAIRCW010000136.1:0-7979 GCA_036796475.1 Candidatus Acidiferrales bacterium
CTGATTTTCGTTGTGGTCACGGTGGTTTGCAATTTGCCTGCCCTTGTGTGCAATAATATTCGCCGCGGGCGATTAGCTCAGTTGGTTAGAGCGTTCCCCTCACACGGGAGAGGTCCAAGGTTCAAGTCCTTGATCGCCCACCATTTCTTCGCCGCAAATTTTTCTTTTCTCACGGAATTTCGCCTAGAATTAGGATGATGCGCGAAGCCGAAAGGCCATTTTAACGTAAAAATTTATGACCACTGTGTGGCGTTTTCTCAAGGTGTTCACGCTGGGTACCTGGGTCGGCAGCATGATTTTTTTCGGCTTCGTCGCCGGCGTCCTTTTTTCGCAGCTCAAAAACATGGACGAAGCCGGCAACATCGTCGCCGTCTTGATTGTGCAGTTGCATCTCCTGGGAATCATCGCCGCCATAATTTATTTAATCGTCGCGCTGATCGCCGTCCGCAACTGGCGCGGTTTGATAACGCCCGCCGCAATTCTCGTCGAATTGATGCTCGTGGCCACTCTGGTTTTGCAGCTCTGGGTTGTGCCGACGATGCAAAACTTGCGCGCGCAAATGGGTTCGTACATGAGCACCGCCGCGAGCAATCCGCTGCGCCAGCAATTCGATCATTTGCATGTGCTTTCCACCCGCATCGAAGGCGGCATCCTCATCGCCGGCCTCGTCGCACTTTTCCTCACCGTTTGGCAGCGTGTCAAGACATCGCCGCCGCAAGCGGCAATCGCACCGCCCGTTCCCGCGCCCAAAACGTTCTGAACTTTTGACGTTTGCGCCGCTTTTTTCGCGCAGCCTTTACGCCTTCAGCACATTCCGGTGTTCACCCGATACGCAATTTCGCCGCCGTGTAGAAATCTCCAAGTTGTCACCTTTTCACCCGCACACGTAGCCGGTTTCAGGGCCATGAACTTTACGTAAGTACTTGCTGTACAGTGCTTTACGTCTCAGGAACGAAAATTGCATTTTCGCTATACGTTTTGGGCTCCACAGCACCCTTTTTAGCAGGATGAATTGGCCATCCCAGCGGCCATCATTTTCGGGAGGGAATCGCATGCGCAAGTTCATCGTCACTTTCTTAGGGGTATTCGCGCTGGCGTTTGCGGCCAGTGCGCAGTCCAGTTCGGCCACTCATAGCCAGCAAACGCGCACCAGCCAGAGCGGCCAGACGCAGAAAGCTCAGCCCGCGCAGCAAGGTTCGCAGGCGGGGGCCTCGGCGTCCGCTTCCGCGGCGGCTTCGACTTCTGCGTCGGCAAATGCCGGACCAGCCTCGGCCAGCGCCGATAGCGGCACAGCGGTCAATGCCGATCTGCTCACCACGATTGACGCGCGCAAAGTGCATCCGGGGCAGCGCGTGGAAGCAAAGACCACCAAAGACGTGAAAGAAGGGAAGCGCGTGGTGATGCGCCGCGGAACGAAACTCGTCGGGCACGTCACCGAAGCGCAGGCACATACCAAAGCGAACGCGCAGTCTGCCGTAGGCATCGTGTTCGACGAAGCGGTGATGAAGAATGGCGAGACGGTTCCGTTCCATGCGTCCATCCAGGCGCTCGCGGCGGCACAGAGCATGGCCAATGCCGGCATGGGCGACGATGACATGATGGCCGGCGGCGGCGCGATGGGCGGCGGCGCAGTTCGCGGCGGCGGAGGCCTCGTTGGAGGCGCGGCCGGTGGCGCGACGGGCGCGGTTGGCTCCACTGCCGGAATGGCCGGCGGCGCGGCCGGAGACGTTGGACGCACAGCGGGCGGAACGCTTTCGTCCACCACGTCAGCGGCCGGGTCAGTTTCCAATTCTGTCGCCGGTTCAACACGTGGCGCGACGGGCGGACTCGATGCCGCTGGCAATCTCACTTCGAGCAGCTCCGGCGTGTTCGGCCTGAACGGGCTGAATCTGGCCTCTTCTGTCAGCAATTCGACCGAAGGCTCGGTGATTACTTCGGCGAACCGCAACGTGCATCTTTCGAGCGGCACGCAAATGCTGCTGAAGACCAATTCGCAGCTCGGGCACGATGCTGACCAGCAGGGCCACAGCGCGAATCAGCATTCGTCTGCGAATCAGAAGCCGAGCCGCAGCGTGAAGCAGTAAAGCGAACAGCAGATTCCTCGCGCCCAGCCGCTGGAAAATCAGCGGCTGGGGCTCGGAATGACAGTTCTTTTTTTTCGCTGCATCCGCCGTTCAACCCAACTCGAGTTGCGTTTCGGAGGGGCCGATTTTCCGTCGGCCCCTTTTTATTTTCAGCTAGCCGCAAAAATCAAATTCACTTCCCTCAGCGGCTAAAGCCGATTTTCCTTCATCAGTACGGCACGGCTGAAGCCGTGCCCTGACAAAGCCGCACTGCCCGCTGCATGGCGGCGTAAAGCCGCCCCTACAATGCCTGCATTCCGCGCCTGCGCCGCTTCCGCGTATTTACGTTCGCCTTCGCGCCTGGCTTCGCGGAATTTTTCGCAACTTTTTTCTTGGCCGGACCCTTAGTGATTTTGCGGGCGGCTTTGCCGGCGGATTCTACGGCGCGCCACATGTACCACGAAGCGACGGTGCGATAGGGACGCCAGCGCTCGCCGAACTTGGCGAGTTCGCGCGGCTTGGGAATTTTCCTTTTGCCGTAGGTGAGCGCAAATCCTTTTTGCACGCCGTAATCGTGAATGGGGAGCACGTCGGGGCGGCCGAGGCGGAAAATCAAAAACATTTCGACAGTCCACGCGCCGATGCCGCGCACGGAATCGAGGCGCGCGACCAATTCTTCGTCGGACATTTTTTCCGCGTCTTCGAGCGTGGGCACGATGCCTTCGATTGTTTTTTGCGCGAGATCCTTCGCCGCGGCGATTTTCGCGAACGACAGTCCCGCTTTGCGCAGCGCGGATTTGCGCAGCTTCAAAATTTCCTGGGGAGTGGGGCAGCGGCCGTTCGCGCCAAGGGCGGCGATGCGCGCGAAAATTGTGGCGGCGGCTTTGCCGGAAATGCTCTGGTAGACGATAGCTTCGAGGAGCGCTTCGTAGGGGCTCTGGGCAGGCTCGATGTTCAGGCGAAACTCGACGCATTGGGCGATGAGCTGCGCCAGCCGGGCATCATTTTTGGTGATGTGCGCGATGGCCAGCTTGTGGTCGAAGGCCCAGAGATTCACGGCTGGGGCGACATCCACGGAGCCGAGCACCTTCGCCGGTGCGTCTGCCGGATTAGAGGCCGCGCTCGTCTCGAGGGCTGGGTTTGTCGCTGCGTTCATTGATTTGCTGCTCCGCGAGTTGCACTAGAATTGTGCATTTTTACCTTGGACGAAGTGCGTTTTTGTGTCGATTAGAAATGGAACTTTTATTGATGGCACAGGAGTTAGGTCAACTTCTAATTTTTCATAGGACTGTCGATTAGAGTACTGATACTGCCCCTCGACGTTGGAGGCTAGAGGTTTGATGATAGAGCGTTGGGTGGTCCTCAGCGCAGGACGAAATGAAGCGATCTCCATATTGGGTAAGGGCCATCCTTCCTTTGTCCGGATGTCCGGCCATTCTCGCAGAACGGCCTCCGAAAAGTGGCCTTTTTAGGACCTCCATAAACGACGAAAGCCGCCAAGAAGGCGGCTTACATTCCCTCGCACGATACTGCCCGGCTGACGTTCCAGCCGAAGCTCCTGTATACCGGAGAGTTAGCTAAAATGCAAGGAAAAATGAAGTGCACATTGCGACCGCGCTGACGGAAAGCAATTGACCGCGTTGCTGTGGGCCGGTATCATGACTTAACGGATGTTCAAGGAAAAAAGCATGGCTCAGACTGCAGCGCCAAAATTGAGCTTGGAAGAAGCAACGGACAAGCTGCTGGCGATCATTGATGGCCACTTGTCGAGGTTACCCGCTGCCGAGCAGAAAGCGAAATGGGATGGGCTTGAGCGCCACCTCAGAAGGCGTTCGCGTGGAACTCACGCCAAGCGGCGAGCGCCGCGTTCCAAGCGGGCGAATTCTCGGTAATTTCCAACCAGCGCAGTTCGGCCATAACTAACTCTGCTGTCTCCAAGTGCAAAATTTGCTGGATGATCTTCCGTTGTCGGCGCAGCTCTTCGCGCGCGGCCTGGTTGGCGGGCGGATCGACCCCTCTGGAATCCGTGGTCATTCGGGTGGCGCGGATGATAACACGAAGGGTAGTAATCGCGATGGTTAATGCGAGAGGTAACGGCGGGTTGCGGTACAAAAAAAGGCATGCCGTCCCTTAGGCGAGGAAAGTTAACTCGATGTAATCGACAAATATGTTTTTTCAAGCGTTACGTCATCTAATGGATTATGCTGACCGCATGCGCCTGAACGCCTCCGACTTGATCACTCTTTACCGCCCTGACCATTGTGAATTGCGTCTGTACCTCAGAAACAAAGGCGAAAAAGGAGAGCCTGCCGATCCTTTTCAGGAGATCCTCAACAGTCTAGGACTGCGACACGAAAAGAAGCACTTAGCTTCGCTGGGCTCTTTTGTGGACCTTTCGGATTCGTCGATTTACGAGCAGGCGCGCAGAACAAAGGCTTCGATTGCCAACAAATCAGCAGTCCTCTACCAGCCAGCGTTTGTCCTTACCCAGAAGATTGGGTCGGAAGACGTGGAGATCATCGGAGTCCCGGACTTTCTCATTTGGAATGGTCGCAACTATATCCTTCGAGACTCAAAAATGGCTCGACGCATCGATGAGGAGAACCATCTAGAGATCCTACTGCAAGTTCAGCTTTACGGCTGGCTATACGAACGGAGTTGCGGCTTGCCTCCAGACGAGTTGCAAGTCCACAGCGGTACCGACGAAATTATCCGCGTTCCTTATGACGCAGGTCGTCAAGCGCTGGAAGTTATGGAGAGGATTCTGAAGGTTCGGGCATTGGCTGTGGAGCCATACGAGCCGGTTGGGTGGTCGAAGTGTATCGGATGCACGTATACATACCGCTGCTGGACTAAGGCAGAGGAGAGCTGCGATGTCGCGCGGGTGTATGGTATCGACCAAAGCCTGGCGCGCACTCTCAATGGCATGGGGGTTTGCACATTTAACGATCTCCTGACTAAGTTCGATGAGAATACTTTGGCGGATCTTAGGAGGCCATGGGGCAAAAAAGAGCAGCGTGTTGGAAAATCCGCAGAGAAGATCCTGAGATTTGCTGAGGCGATGCAGGCGGGCAGCGAGCGGGTGTTGGCGGTTCCGATGATTCCCCCTGCTCCCAACTATGTGATGTTTGATCTAGAAGGGATGCCCCCTTATCTTAGAGAACTCGATAAGATCTATCTTTGGGGTATGCAAGTTTTTGGGGATAAGCCCGGTCCGTTCACGTTTGCCGTATCCTCAATCGGGTCTAAGGGCGATGAGCAGGGCTGGAGCGATTTTCTCGTCCAGGCGAAGTTGATTCTTGAAACTTACGGCGATATCCCCTGGGTTCATTGGTCGAATTATGAGCAAACGGGCATAAAGAAGTACATCGCACGTTATGGTGATCCAGAGGGCATTGCGGTGCGCGTTTTGAGGAACCTTTTGGATCTCTTGCCAGTGACCCGGGAAGCGGTAGTTTTGCCCCTACCGAGCCTGAGCCTTAAAGTTATTGAAGATTACGTCGGCTTCCAACGCAAGGGAGAGGAGTATGGGGGCACGTGGGCGATGGCCACATTCATTGAAGCGACCGAGACGGACGACGAACAAAAACGCCGAGAGCTAATGGACAAGATTCTTGCATACAACCGCGAAGACCTAGAGGCCACGTGGGCGGTTTTCCAATGGCTTAGGAGCAGACGCCCACCAGACTAGTCAGTATAACCACAGGCAGAAGCCAGCAACTCTGTTGGATCACGATCAAAATTCAAACTGGCCGCGACGGTGAGTTGGGATTTGTGATGTGCGCGGCGCAAGTGATTGATTCGTGAAGCGCAGAACGCGACTCAAGGAGTCGCGCGGGCGCCGCAAGCAGCGCCCCTACGAGAAGGCAACAGCTGACCCCTTACACCGTTCGCTGAGAGCGTGCGAACGGGTTCGAGATGAAATCAAGAGCGAAAAGCCGCAGAGTATCGCGAAAGCGGCGAAACTCTGCGCTACAAAAGCAGGAACACGCGCGGAATGCGCATCGGCTGACAAAAGCAACAGCAGGTCCCTCGCCGAAAGCGCTTCGGGATGACAGCGTAAAGGCGAAAGGTGGCCGGTTCGGATTTTGTTGACTCGGATTCCTGTTGATGGTCTTATCCGGCGTCGGCGCAGACGCGCATTGATCGGTTGACACGCGCGTTGGAACGTCGCACACACGCGCGTTGACGAGGAGAAGATCGCATGAAGCGCAGCCTGCTATTGCCCATGACATCGCTGGTGTCGATCCTGTTTATGACGTTTCACCTGACGCAAGATACGCTTCACGCCCACGCGGGGAGCCCGGAGGCGGGCGGCTCGACGCTTGTGGCAGTGCCCATTCTGGTGGTGTGGCTGTACGGAACGCTATTGCTCGCGGAAAGGCGGTCGGGGCACATCATCATGCTGGTTGGGTCGATGCTTGCGATGGCCATGCCGGTTTTCCACATCATGGGGCCGCGAGGATTCTTTTCCGGCGAGTTCGCGAAGTATAGCGGGGCTTTCCTGTTTTTCTGGAGTTTTTTTGTGCTCGGCGTGGTGGGGATGTTGTCGTTCATCCTGTCGGTGCGGGGATTGTGGAGGTTGCGGCGGGGCGGGTCACAGTAGCTCCCTAGTGGTTTACCGACGATCAGTGCGGTTTGAAGGTTTTCCCGGTTTCCAGCAGGGTTTTCAGACGGGAGAGAATGCGGGGCCAGCCATCGGCCGAGGCGGAGTAAGTCGGATCGGCATCGGCCCAGTCGTCATGCGTGACGGTGACTTTGGTGGCTTCGGTCTCCGGAAGAAGTTCGATGGTCACGCGCGAGGGCTGGTCGCTTTGGGCCATGGCGAAAGTGTATTGCAAAAGCTTGGGAGCGTCGCACTGCTGGACTTTGCCGTGAACATAGGACATCAGTTTGCCGTCCGGGCCCGGTCCTACCCACGCGAGCGAGCCGCCGGGCTTGAGTTCGGCCTGAAAGTCAGCGCCCGCGAAGATGATGCGGTTCGATTCCGGCGAGACAAAGCCGTCCCAGACTTTTTGCGGCGCGGCGGCGATGTAGAAGACGTATTTGAGCGGCGGTTGAGCCATGATTTGCTCCTCGACGTGTGCGGCATTCTATAACAGGTCTGCTCGTGCGGCCCATCCCTTGCGGTGCCGTTACAAAAGCGCCGTCTGAGCGGAGCCGCAAGCCTCAAAACTGGCCTTTTTTTACTCACCTAGAATGTCTAGGCGAATGGCCTGGTTCTATAACCCCATTTTTGGCCGGAATTTCAAAATTGGCCTGGTCGCTCACCTTCCTGCATGCCAATTTCGACACGATAAACGCCAAAAAATCGCCGATACTTGCCGATTTTGCCCCGGTTTTTCAAATGTCTTTTGCGAATCCGCCTCTCTGTCCGAGCAGGGGTCATGCACCGAAAAAGGCCGTTTTATCGGCCTTTTTTGAGGATCCGCAACTCCGCGCCGCGACCGCAAATTTCAGCAAAAAGCCATTCAGCACTTTTTTTGCCCGAATGGCCTGGTCATTTTGCCCGTTTTTTGCCTCCAAAAAAGACAATTTGGCCTGTACTGGTACCGCCACGCCTAATGGAAACACGGTCGCGCCGCTGACGCATGATAGTATCGAACTCTTCTCACAAACTTGGAGGCGTATGCAGACGGGAATCATAGGGTTAGCGCAGACGGGGAAGACGAGCCTGTTCCGCATTTTGACGGGCGCGCGGGTGGAGGCGCGAGGGCAGCAGCCGGGGCAGGCGCATGTCGGAATTGCGCGCGTGCCGGACGCGCGTGTGGCGAAATTGGCGGAACTGTTCCAGCCGAAGAAAATTACGTATGCGCAGGTGGAGTTCGTGGACCTGCTCCGCCGGATTTCGCAGACCATCCAGCGCCCGCTGCAGGACGAGCCGGCTGGTGCCGGCGCGGGCGCCGCCGCCGCGGG
>DAIRCW010000137.1:0-7898 GCA_036796475.1 Candidatus Acidiferrales bacterium
ACCCGCGCCGTGCAGGACCAGCGGAATCCGACCGGCCTGAAGCGTTTGGAAAGCTCAATTGCGCGGTCCTTGCGAATATTAAACGTATCGTCGTCGAAGAAGAATTCCTTCGCCTGCGGAAACATTTTGTGCGCTTGCTCGAATTCGCGCGCCACGCTATCAACAGAACGCACGCGCCAGGTGTGACCGGAGAGCGTCTGCGGCCAAAGGCAAAACGTGCACTGCGCCGGACATCCTCGCGAAGTATAAAACGAAACGAACGGATGCAGCAGGAACGGAACGTTGTAACGCTCGATGGTCAGGTCGCGCTTGTAAACGTCGGTGGCAAATGGCAACTCATCAAGCTCGGCGGTATGAAGAGGCGGGCGCGTCGGATTATGGACGACCTGCCCGTCTTTCAGATAGCTGGCATTTGCAATTTCGCTGAGCGGCTTGCCGTTCGCATAGTCAACTACCGCATAATCGAATTCGCCGCGAACCACAAAATCAATATCGGAACTCGCCAGCAAGCTTTCCGCGGGCTTGATCTGCACATGGGGCCCCACGAACGCAATCTTAATGCCCGGCTTTCCTTCTTTGACTGCGCGCGCGAGCTTCAAATCGCTCTGAAATCCAACAGTCGAAGTGAAGACCACAAGGAAATCGTAGTCGCGGGAAATGTCGATCGTCTGCTGCGGCGTGATCTTATGCGGAGGCGCGTCGAGCAGACGGCTCCCCGGCAGCATTCCCGCAGGATAAGTAAGCCAGACCGGATACCAGTAGGACTCGATCTCTCGAGTTGCCGGCCAGCGAGAACTTGCCCCGCCATCAAAATTCTCGAAGCTCGGCGGGTTGAGCAGAAGTGTCTTCATTACCGACGCCATTCAACATCCTCCTGGAAATACGATGGCCCTATTATTACTGTGCTTCAGTCGATTCTACTTGAATTTCCAGCCGGCTACTAAGAAACCTTTCGTTATTGTTGTTTCGGATGGAACACTTGCGCAAGCTGACCGGTGGCGTTGAGCAAATTCAACTGGGCTTTTTCGCGGCCCAGATCCGCATCCAAAAATGCGAGCCACTTCTGGTTCTCGACCACGTGCGCCTGCTCCAATTGGGCGAGCGTCGCGCGACCCTGGTTGAAATCCGATTGCGCATTCTGCAGTTGCTCCTGCGCTAATTGCAAATCCAGCCGGGCCACTTCTTTGGCGGCATCGGCTTCCTTCAGCGTGCGTACCTGCTGTTCCGCCCCTTCCTGCACCACGCGCTTTGCTTCCAGCAGATCCAGATTGGCTTCGTCCAAATCGCTCTTCGCGAGGGCCACATTGGCTGACGTTCTCGCGGCAAAGATGGGAATCGTCACGGAAAGTCCCACGGTGACATTATTACGCTGAAAACTATTCGGCTGAAAAAACTCCTGGTAATTGTTGATTTTGCTGAGCACGCTGTATTCACCAATCACGCCGACGGTCGGCCAGTAAGCACCCTTTGCGCCGCGCAACAATTCTTCGCGCGCGCGCCGGTAGTTCTCCGCTTCGCGAATAGCGGCGCTATGGTCAACCGCTTCCGTAAGTATGTTGGATGCAAAGTCCATCGATTCGGAACTTGAAATTTCCTCAACCGATGCCTGTAAGGGTATCCCGGCAGGAATCCCAGTCATGTCGCGTATTTGCTCGGAAAGAGCATCCTGACGGCCTTGATAGAGCAGCACCTCTTGGGCCAACTTAGCGGACTGCAGTTCGTCCTGAGTCACATTCACGGGCAATTCGAGTCCGGCCGCCTCGCGCTGCTTGGCCAACTCAACAATGCGCTGCGCACTGTCATAAGCGCTCTGCAACAATGCCAGCGATTTTTGCACGTCTGCCAGTTCCAAATATGTGCTGGCCGCCTTTACGATCACAGTCCCGCGCTGATTCTCGTACTCCAGTTGTTTGTTTTTCGCGAATTCTTCATCGGCGTGCAATTCGCCGCTCTTCTGTTTATCGAAAACCGATTGGGTGTAAAACATCTGAAACACTGCTGGCGGTCCGCCTCCCGGAGTTGTTGGAAAGCCATTGGTGTAAGCCGCGCCGGAACCGGTATAGAGATTGGGGCGGAATTCCGCACGGGCCACTCCGGCTGTGTTTTTCGCCACGTTGTACTGCACGCGCGCGAGCGTCAACTGCGGGCTGTGTTCGAGAGCCAGATTCACAGTCTCGTCCAAGGTGAGCACGCGAGGAGCGGCGGCGGCCTGCGCGCTTGCAGCGGAACTGGCAGACGGCTGTGACGCTGCCTGCTTTGGCGGCTGCTGCGCCATAGCCGGGATGCAAAACAGAATTCCGCAGATGATCCCCGTCCGCGCAATTTTCACCGTGTTCTCCTTATTCGTAATGCAGCGATTCCACCGGCTGAAGGCTGGCCGCTTTGCTTGCCGGAAGATAGCCAAAGAGCACGCCCGTAGCGCAGGACACCACAAATGCCAGCACAACGGACATCCAGGAAATCGGAATCTCGATTCCGGCGGGCACGGGCAACAGCCGGATGATCGCTTCGATGATAAAAGGTATTCCAACGGCAACGATGATCCCAATCACCGCGCCCGCTCCGCTGATGATTCCCGCTTCCGTCAGAAACTGATAGAGAATTTCGTCCCGTCGCGCGCCGATCGCTTTACGGATGCCTATCTCGCGCGTGCGCTCCGTGACGCTCACGAGCATGATGTTCATGATGCCGATTCCGCTGATCAGCAGGGCAATCATGGCAATCAGCAGCAACACAATTGTTAATGCCAGTGATATGTGGCGCGCCGTCTCTAAGATGGACGATAGATTCTGCACATCATATTCGGCGCCCGGTCGGTGCCGCGATTGCAAAATCTCGCGGACGTCTTGCGTGACCAACGGCACATCCTGGGGACTATCCGCCTGCGCATAGAAAGTCTTGATGTAGCTTTCGCCGGTGTAGTACTGAATCAGCGGAAATGGCACGAGCACAGAATCCGTGGTTATCTCCGTTTGCCCAAAGGTTTGCACTCGCTCGCGGAATATTCCAACCACTGTGAAATCCAAATCACCGACATGAATATCCTGACCCACAGCGCCATCGTAAGGAAACGCAACTTGGGCGAGATGCTCGGTCAACAGACACACTTTGCTGTTGGCCAGAAAATCTCCATCGTCGAAATACCGGCCCTGAGCGACAATCAGATTCCGAATCTGTTGGAATCCCTGAGTCACTCCAACCAGGCTGACCGGACGCGCCAGAGCCGAGGACGAAACAGTCATGGGAAGATCATGCGTGCCGGCGACCTGCGCCACTTGGGGAATTCCGCGCCGCACCGCCTCCAAATCGCTCATCGAAATCTGATCGGAGAGCGGCACGTTCTGGCCAACGTTCGTGCTCACTAGTGACGCATAAACGATATTTGAGCCCACCGCTTCGATTTGGCCGATGATGAACCGCTTCCCTGCGAGCGCAACCGTCACCACCAACACGATGCAGGCGCTTCCGATGACCACGCCAAGCATGGTCAGCGCAGCGCGAAGTTTATTGGCGCGCAGGGAATCTACCGCGAGATTCCACGTCTCCGCCCAGACCATTCGCTCGGAATGCCTTTGAAATTCCTCCACCGTCGCTCCCAAAATCTGTCAGGTCAATTACTCTTGACCCCGCTGGCGCTGCCCCAGTACGATGCTTTTAGCGGCTTTCAGGGACGCTTTGCAAGCGTGAAGCGTTCTCTTTGTTTCGTGTTCTGAGGTACGCTGTCGCTCATGCCCACTGGAAGGCCACGATGATTGAAGGCAAGCGCGTTGCGGTTGTCCTCCCCGCTTACAACGCCGAAAAGACCCTCGAAGCCACCGTCCGCGATCTGTCGCCGTGCGTTGACATCAAAATTCTGGTGGATGACTCAAGCACCGATGGTACTGCAAAGCTCGCGCAAAATCTCGGCTTGCAAGTTTTTGTTCATGACCGGAACTACGGCTACGGTCGCAATCAGCAGACCTGCTATCGCGAGGCGCTTGCGTCCGGCGCGGATATTGTCGTTATGCTTCATCCGGATTACCAGTACAACCCGGCGCTTGTGCCCTCGCTCGCCGGACTGGTTTCCTGCGGCAGTTGCGACGTCGCCCTAGGCTCGCGCATTCTCGGCGGCGGAGCGCTTCGCGGCGGAATGCCTTTGTACAAATACATATCGAATCGCCTGCTGACGGCATTTGAAAATCTGCTGCTCGGCGCCAAGCTTTCGGAATACCACACCGGGTATCGCGCGTTCAGCCGCGAAGTCTTGCTGACGTTGCCGCTGCTCGAGAACTCTGATGATTTTGTGTTCGACAACGAAATGCTCGCACAGGCGCTGTTTTTCGGGTTTCGCATCGGGGAAATTTCCTGCCCTGCTCGCTATTTCGAAGAAGCCTCGTCCATTAACTTCCGGCGCAGCGTTCGTTACGGATTTGGCGTCCTTTTCACGTCGTTCAAATTCCTTTTGCAAAGACTTGGCCTGATGCATTTCCGGATTTTCAAAAAGACCGGCCGAAAGCTCGACCTGAACTACTATTCCATCGGTGTGAGTGAAGCTGCTCCCTCTCGTGGGTAAGACTCAAAGCGTTCAACCGGTTGTTTCGGTTCGCGCAGAATCGGCCACCGCGGCAATTTCGAAGCGGACTGCGATCCGGCGTCGCGAATATGCGCGTCTTGTGGCAGTTTCGTTCCTTGCCATTCTCATTCACGGCTATCACCCGTTCGCCGAAGATGCTGAGATTTACGTCCCCGGCATCGTGAAGATCCTGCATCCCTCGTATTACCCATTCGGGCAGGAATTCTTCGAAACGCACGCGCATTTAACTTTCTTCCCTAATCTGGTCGCCGCTACCGCGAAAATCACTCACCTCCCGCTGGATTGGACCCTCTTTCTTTGGCATTTCACGACGATATTTTTGTTCCTTCTGGCGTGCTTTCGCATCGCTGCGAAGTGCTTCCCAAGCTGGCTAGGCCGCTGGGGCGCCGTGGCAATGATTGCCTCTCTTCTGACTTTGCCCGTCGCCGGCACGGCCCTCTACATTTTTGACCAGTACTTGAACCCTCGCTCGTTCTCGATTTTTTCCGTGCTCTTCGCCATCGATGCTGTCTTGGAACGCAAGTATTTGCGGATGTCTCTGTGGCTCGTTTTCACGGCATTGATCCATCCGCTCATGACTGTGTTTGGCGTTGCCTTCCTCATTCTGCTCGAACTCATGAAGCGCTATCCGAAAGCCTCAGCACAATTGGGCGCTGCCGCACTTATTTTCATCTTTCCGTTCAAATCTCCATCCCAAATCTATTGGAACTGCCTCAGCCAGCACCCCTACTATTTTCTGCTTCAGTGGCAGTGGTATGAGTGGCTGGGAATCATTGGACCGATAGGCTTGCTCTGGTGGTTCGGCCGCATTGCACGGACGCGCAATCTGCCGAATCTCGCGCTGCTTTCATACTGTGCGGCGATCTTTGATTTAATCTTTTTCGTTGCGGCGCTCATCGTAACGATCCCTCGTGCCTTTGCCTTACTCGCCGTTTACCAGCCTTTACGCGAATTGCAGCTTGTCTATGTATTCCTTTTGCTGTTCGCGGGCGGCCTCGTCGGCGAATACTTTCTGAAGAAGCGTGCATTGTTATGGGCGCTGCTCTTTGCCCCGATCTGCGCGGGAATGCTCTTCGCACAACTGCAACTATTTCCGGCGGACCGCCACGTCGAGTGGCCGGGTGCAGACTCGCGAAATCCCTGGCTCCAAGCGTTCACCTGGATACGGCAAAACACTCCGACGGACGCGATTTTCGCTCTTGATCCGCAATTTATGAGGCTTCCCGATGAGGATTATCAAGGCTTCCGCGCCGCCGCCGAGCGCAGTCGCCTCGCTGATGCCACGAAAGATTGGAGCGCCGCCGTTCTATATCCCTGGCTGCCCTTTGCCGATCACGTGCACGAGCAGACCCAAGCGGTTCGAGAATGGCGGAATTTTCAAATGTCTGATTTCTTGCACTTGCAGCAAAAGTACGGAGTGACGTGGGTGGTTTTACAGCAACCTGGCCTCAGCGGAATGCCCTGCCCTTACCAGAACAGTGCTGTACGGGTCTGCCGCCTCGAAAGGTGACCAAGACGCATTCCAGTGCATCGCTTTCGACGTTGTGGCATACTTTGCCGCGGTGACAGATTTCTAATCCGTATCATCATAACTTTTTGTGCGGGCCCGTGTTCATAAGTTGGGGAAGGCGGCGCATTCTTAATGGTGAGTATTTCCACGTCCGTTCCGACGCGGCTTTTTCCTTACTCGCGATGGCATAGCGAACTTCCGCAGCTTGCTGCGCGTTATAAGGAAGCCCGTCCGTTTCCGCACATTCATCTGACGAATTTTCTGGAAGAGGACGCAGCTCGTTCTCTGGCCGAGCAGTTCCCGTCTCCTTCCAGCAACGCCTGGATCCAGTATAAGCACTTCAATGAGAATAAATCGGGCCTCACCAGGCGCGAGTCGTTCCCGGAAGGGCTGCGAAAGCTCGTCGACGAATTGAATTCTGAGGAGTTCCTCAGCTGGCTTTCCCAGCTGACGGGCATTCCGAATCTCGTCGCCGATCCCACGCTCGAAGGCGGCGGCTTGCATCAGTCCGGGCGCGGCGGATTCCTGAATCTGCACACTGACTTCACCGTGCATCACAGCCACAAGGAGTGGCGCCGCAGGGTTAATCTCATTCTGTATTTGAATCCGGAATGGCGCGAAGAATGGGGCGGCGCGATCGAGCTCTGGGATGCGCGAATGCAGAAATGCTGCGCCAGCGTACCACCGTTTCTAAACCATGCGCTGATTTTCAGCACGATAGAGGATTCCTTTCACGGTTTCCCTGAAAAGCTGCGCTGCCCCGAGGGAGTTTCGCGCAAGAGCCTGGCTCTTTACTACTACACCGTCGAACGCGATGCCTCATTTGCGCGCCAGTCCACGGACTATCACGCGCGTCCAACCGATAGCAAAGCGAAGGCAGCCCTGATCTGGCTTGACAAGCAAGCCGTTCGCTTTTATTCACGAGCTAAAGAAAGATTCGGAATCACCGATAACGCGGCAAGTAAGGTGCTTGGCTTCCTTCACCGCAAAAAATGACGGGAGTGTTTCCGCGTGGCGCTCAGTTGTGGTGTTCAGCTCTCAATTGCACCAAATAGCGAGCAACAGCATCTGGCCACGCAGGCAGGAGCTGCAGTCCTTCACGTTTCATCCGCGCATTCTCCAGCTGCGAATTTCGCGGGCGCGGCGCCGGACGGTTCACCTCTTCAGACGGTATTGGAATCACGGGCGTATCTTCGTATCCCGCCTGCCGCAAAATCTCTTTTGTGAATGCAACGCGTGAAGTAAAACCCTGATTCGTCAAGTGGTATACGCCAAAGGGTCCTCGCCGCAGAATTTCTCCAATTCCAGCCGCTGCGTCGAATGTATACGTTGGCGCAAGGCGCTGATCACGCACAATCCTCAGCGGCTGCTTTTTCTTGCCCATATCCACCACCAGCGAAACGAAGTTGTTTCGATAGGGACCGAACACTCCGCATACGCGCACGATCCAGGAACGCGCGAGATGCTTCTGCACTTCGCACTCGCCTGCGAGCTTGCTCCGGCCGTAAACGCTTAATGGCCGCGGCTCGTCTTCCTCCACATACGACTCATCTTTTTCGCCATCAAAAACATAATCCGTGCTGATGTGCATCACCGGAATATCCATGTCCGCGCAAATCGTCGCCAGATTTCGCGGCCCTTCCGCATTCACGCGGAACGCGAGTTCCTGCTGCGTCTCGCACGCATCCACGTCGGTAAACGCCGCTGCATTCACGACGGCTTGCGGCTGCGCTTGCTCCAGCGCACGGCGCATCGCGCCTTCGTTCGTGATGTCTGCCTCTTTATGGTTCCCCCTTAAAATTTAATTCCGCTCCC
>DAIRCW010000138.1:0-7897 GCA_036796475.1 Candidatus Acidiferrales bacterium
CATGCGCAATGGAAGTTGTGTTGCGGCAGCTATCGGGATTCGGCCCGGGCACGCTCCGGGTGTTCACGACGTACAGCATTTTTCCGTCCGCGCTCACGCTCACCGAACTCGGATACCATCCCGTAGGAATCAAGCCCCGAACAATTCCGCCGGGTAAACCGGCAAGGGACTCATTCTGCATTCCATCGGTGAATATCGCTGCGATCGAATTTGCTCCTCCGTTTGCCACGTACAACGTCTTCTCATCAGGCGAGAGCGCAAGGCTATTTGGATTACTGCCCATGAGTCGTCGCGGATTTGAAAAAATGCCTGATGGCGCCGTCGTACCGACTGACGCGATTCCCTGATTCGAATCTGTATTAATCACCGCGACCATGTCGTCGCTTGGCAACGCCGCATACAGTCGCGTCTGCGCGCGGTTCAAGGTCATCTTCGTCGGCTCGCCCGGCACTGTGATCCGTGTTTTCACCTTCGGCTCGCCCGAAATATCCACCACCACAATCTGCCGGTCTCGCGGGCTCGACACGTACGCCTCATCATTTCCCTTGGTCACAATCCAGAACGGAAATTCCCCGCCCGCCACGCCATTCCCCGGACGCAAATCCAGCTCCGCCGTTTTCTTCCGCGAAGCCAAATCAATCACGCTGATGGAATCATTTTCGAAGTTCGCGACGAGGAGTTTTTTTCCATCCGCCGTCGCTGCCACTCCCGCGGCCATCGGCTTCACGTCCACGCCCAATCCCTTTTTGTGTCCCAGCCCAATCGGCGCTCCCGCCTCGCTCCATTTTCCGTTCTGCACGGCGAACACATGCACATCGTCGTCCACGCCGCCAGAAACGTAAAATTCATTCCCGGTCGGACTCCACGCCATCCCGTTGAACGTATTCGGCACTTCGAGCGTCTGCGGCAGTGCAGGCTTGCCCTGTGCGACATCGAACACAAACACATATTCATTCGAATCGCGCTTCAGTTCTCGGCCCGAGACGTCATTCATGCGGTTGTAGCCGCTCGTCAGCACCAGCAGAGTTTTCCCGTCGGGCGAAAGCTCCGTCGTCACCGGCTGCCCGGCCACGTAGTCCGGAAAATCCGCGAGCCCGGGCTTGAGCGGCACGTAAAACGAACCCGGCGCCGCCATCGGCGTAATGGTCATTCCCGTCGGCAGCACGGCAGTGCTCTCCAGCGAAGGCAGCGCGCGCAGGGGACGCACGTGCCGCGCCCGTGAACTTTGCTCATCCATTTTTCCCGCGCCGCACGCCGCGCCAAAATAAATCGCCGCCGCGCCGCAAATCGCCAGCAACGCCAATCCAATTCCCCGCCGCCCACTCATGATTCCTCCGGATTAAAACAAGCCACGCCGCAAAAAAGCGCGCCGCCATTCTGTCATACCTGTCGCGAATCTACTTTGTGGAAATAACGTCTGGACGAATGGTCAGCATCTGCGAAAAATCATCGAGCCTTCATGCATGAGTAACAACTGATGTATCTCGAATGTGAGATCTTAGGGGAGCTTCCGTCACCCCAGGTTTCGTACTCTCTTCTCCAACTCCTTCGCGATCTCTTCTGCGCTCATCTCCAACCCGAACTTCACCGGCGCGCCAATCGTCACCCTCACCGATCCTTTTGGAACGCGCTTGAGCCGCAGCCACGCATTCGCCAGCCGCGCCTGCGCCAGCTCCCACAGCCCGTCAATCCGCACCGGCACAACGGGCAACCGCAAATTCGTCGCCAGCAGCCCAATGCCGGCGCGAAACGGCTGCATCGTCCCATCTTTAGTCCGCTCGCCCTCGGGAAACACCAACACGCTCCATCCCTCGTCCGCCAATTCTCCCGCGAACGTAAAGCTTTGCCGGAATCCCGTCAATTTCGGCAGGGGGAAAACGTTGAACAGCGCAATCACCAAAAGATAATTTACGCGGTTCACCGTACGCATGAACCAGCCCATCCCCGACGGATGCCGCATGCCCCACAGCCGCTCCGCCTCCATTGCGGTCGCCAGCCGGTGGCGCAATTTCGGCGGCAGCGCCGCGAGCACGCAGCCGATGTCCACGTAGGTCACGTGATTCGCGATCACCAGCACCGGCCCGCGCACGCCGCGCAAATTTTCCCGCCCGCGAATCTCCGGACGCGCCAGGATCATCGTCGCCGGCCAGGTCAGCGCGTAATACACCGCGAGGCGAAGCCACGTCACCGGCCGTCGCTGCGCCCAGCGCGGAAATTTGTGCGTTTGCGGACGCGCGCGCGGCTCGCGTAGCAGCTTCTCCATTTCGCCGACGGTCTTCGCTTCCGCGAATCGCGTCTCGCTCAAATCCACCTGATATTTTTCTTCGAGCGCGCTCATCAATTCCACACGGTCCAGCGAACTCATCTGCAAATCCGTCTCCAGATTCGCATTCGCGCTCACGCCGCGACGGCCCGTCACGCGCGCCACAAAATCCGCGAACGAGCCTGGCTCGCTCGCCACAGCGCTCTCCGTCTTCACGTGCCCGCCAAATTCCTTCTCCGCCGCGTCGCGGATTTTCGCCAGCATCGGCTTCTGCGTCGCCGTCCGCGGAAAATCCGGATCTTTCCACACCATCCATCGCCGCATCCGCTGAAATTCCGCAAGCCCCGCATTCGTGCGCTCTACGATTGCCGCGGCATCGGCATTTTCATCGGCGAGCAGCAGCACGGCGCACGGCTCGGCATTTCCCTCGCGCTCAATCCCTACCACCACCGCGTCGCGCACGCCCGCTTGCTTCCGCAGCGCTGCTTCCAAATCCTCGGGATAAACGTTCATCCCCGCCGGCGTGACAATCACGTTTTTCCTGCGCCCCTTGAAATACAAATTCCCCTGCGCATCCATCTCGCCCAAATCGCCGGTGCGAAACCATCCTTCTTCGCCCGCCACCGGCTCGAGCTTCGCGCCCTGAAAATATCCCGACGCGATGTTTTCTCCGCGAACGAGGATCTCCCCCTCGCTGCTCAGCTTCATCTCGATTCCCGGCATCAGTTTGCCGATGGAACGCTTCCCCACGTGGAACGGATTATTTACGCTCACCAGCGAAGTCGTTTCCGTCAGCCCGTATCCCTGCACCACCGCGTATCCCACGCGATTCCAGAAAATTTCCGCGCTTTCCGGCAGCGCCGCGCCTCCCGAGATGAACGCCCAGAATTTCCATCCCAGCCGCCGGTGGATTCTGCGGAAGCGCCACACACGTCGCAAAAACTTTTCGCCATTCGCGCGCGCAAAATTCTCATCGAACTTCGCCATGCGTTCCGCCGCCTCAATCTCCCTCTCAATTTGTCCCTGCAGCGACTCGATCATCCGCGGAACTGTCACCAGCGCGGTCACGCGCTCGCGCGGAATCGTTCGCGACACCTCCGCCGGACTCATCGTGTCCAGGAAAATTACCGTCCCGCCGAGCAGTGGCGAAATGAACATGCCCATGAGTTGCCCAAACACATGGCTGAGCGGCAGCAAATTCAAAAATCGCAGGGGATGGAAAAGTCGCTCCCATTTCAAATACGGACGAATCTGAGCTTCCATCGGCTCGATATTCGCCAGCAGATTTCCGTGCGTCAGCACCACGCCGCGCGGCTCGGCAGTTGTCCCCGAGGTAAAAACAATTTCCACCGGATCGCTGCGTTTCGCAGCAACCGCTTCAAAATGTGCGCCCGCGTTGAGCGATTGCACTTGGCCAATTTCTTCCAACGAAATCCCCCGCCGTCCAATCTTGCTGGCATCAACTCCACGCGACTGGATAATCACTTTCGCGTTAACCGTTTGCGCCACGCGCGCCGCAAAGCTTGCATCGGCGGCATAATCCATCGGCACCACCACCACCCCCGCCAGCACGCATCCAAAAAACGCCGCGACCCACTCCGCGCAATTCTCTCCCCACAGCAGCACGTGCTCGCCGCGATTCACGCGGTGTTCGCCGAGCATTACGGCAAAATTCCGTGCCGCGCCTGCCACGCGCGCGTAGCTCCACCGCTCCATGCGGTAGCCGCGCCGGTGCGCGATCGCGATTTCCTTCCCGCGACGTTCGTATTCCTCAATGAATTGAATCAGGGATTCCCGCGCCATTCCGAGGGCCAGTGTCTCTCATAAGCGTGCTGTAGCAAAGCGCGGCTATGACAGAACGGGAAGTGGAACAATTCTGCGGAGTGCGATCGTTAGCGCGGCTAAAAACAAAAAGCCCGGCAGCAGATCCCTCTCTGTGCCGGGCCCTTACTCAAAAGTGTTGTTTAATTATTCGGTTTCTTCACCGCATCCTGTTTGGGATCGCCCGCCGTGGCCGCGCTGGACGTGTCGTTGTACCGCGTCAGATACGGCATGAACGGCGTAACCTCGAACGGCATCTTCTCCCGCGCCGAGAGCAACTGCACCTGCTTGGCCTTCGCCAGCGAAACGCTGTCGTCCCACGAATTGAGAATGATTCGCGAGCCCAATGGAAGCGCCGCGATTTGCCCGACGTTCGTCGGCTGCAACTGTGGAGCGCCCTGTACCAGCTGATCCGCCATGTAAACGTGATTCCCCAGGTTCGCGCTGATCAGCTCCGGCAATTGCTTTTGCTCCGACGCGAGTTGTTTCAGGAAAAGCCCCGCCTGCCCAAGCTGGTTTTTGTACGGCGAATTTTTGAGCAGCTGGATGGCCTTGTCCGCCGCAATCTTTTCCTCGACCGATGACGTGCGGAACGACATTCTCTTCAGCGTCTCTTGCCGCGACATCATCGTCGTATCGTTGAAGGAATACTCGTCCGGCAGCGTCTGCCCGGTAATCACGGCTGCCAGTTGATGCGCCAGAACCGCCGCAAGGCTCGGCTCATCCGGCAGCACGTCAATCAGCCCGCGTGTAACCACAATCGTGTGGCCGATGGTGAATGCTTCCAGCGTGGAAGTCAGCAGCACGCGGCAGCGAACATCCGGTTCGATGTCCAGATTGTTGGTCACTTCCAGATTGTTCACCACCTGGTCCAGCAACTTGTCCACCGGCCCTGGCGGCGAAACCAACCCGTTCCGCTGCAGCCGCTCCAGCACGTTGTCTTCGCCTTCGCGCTGCCATTCCCGGTCTGCCATTACCGGCGAAACGTCCTTCGACGCCTCTGCCTGGTCTTCAATAGGCTTCGACGATTCCACCTGCAAATCGCTAAAGGTAGTTTCGCCGCCGCCCAGCTTCAAATCGTATCCCCACAGCCGGGTTTGCGAACGGTACTGCACATGCCCGAACGGAAAATCCTTCAGGTCCGATTCCGCGCTGTAAATGTAAGAAGGCACCCACATATTCGGCGCCACGTTTGTCCGCCAGCTGTCGAAGTGCAAGTTCCAGCCAAACGCCCGCGCCACCGGCTCGAACACGCCGTTGAAACGCACAATCGCGAAATTCTGGTCCTCGACCCAAATGCGGCCGTGGAACCTTCCATCGCCCGATTTCGGCAGCGGCGCCACGTCAAACACATATGTCCGAACGGAGCCCAAAAATTGCCGTCGCACGTAGGTGAACTTGTAATGCTGCAAATCGAAGTCGATGGGATCGACGAAAATCATCTGCAGGAATCCGGCCGGCACGTAGGCGTTGCCCAGCAGCGAAGTCAGGTCCTTAATCGGATTGATCTTGTTCATCCAGCCTGAGTTGGCATTCCGCAGCATGCTGCGGTCGACCACGCCTTTGCTCAAATCCGCCACGCCGAGGTAATAGTGGTCCTTCATCGGCACTGAACCCAGCTGCGGATCCCACTTCATATCCTGAATGTAGGTTTCCACAATGGGGCTGTAGTGCCGCAGCGCGGCGACTTCCTGATGTTCGCGCAAAAGAATGTTGTTGACCACCTGACCGACGGTGGTCGGCTGGCTGGTGACCTGCTCGGCTGGCTGCCCGTTCGGAGCTTGAGGCTGCGCGCTCTGAGCCTGCGCGGGCGGTTGCGCCTGCGTCTCACTCTGCGTTTGCGCTTGCCCCTGCGCGTACGCGGTTCCCGCTACACACAAACAGAAGGCCACAGCAAGGATACTGCGATTCCCCCTGCACATTCTTCCCCCCTCGATTTCTTCAGTACGCGAGTTCGAAGTCGATTCGAACTGTTGCGGGAAAATCCACCGGCTGTCCATCCGCTGTTTTCGCCGGCTTGAACTTGATCTGGCGCGCCGCAACCTCGGCATTCTCATCCAGACCGTAACCCAGTCCCTTCACCACTCGCAAAACCTGCACTTCCCCGGAGGCCCTGAAAACCACTTCCAGCTCCACCGAGCCCTGAATCCTCTTTTCCCGCCCTTCCGCAGTGTACTGCGGTTCCGGCTTGAACAGAATTACCACCGGCGTCTCCTGCGGCGCCGCTTCCGCTTTCCTGCGCGGCCCGCTGCTGGTGGCTTGCTGGCTCGAGAATCCGCCCGTCTCTACTTTGCCGCCATTGCGTTCGCCGCCGGCAATGGCCGTTTCATTCCCAAATCCCGCGCTAGCCACGACTCCCTCTTTGCCCTTCGCTCCGCCGCGTCCGTTGCCTTTTCCGGGCCCCTGCGGCAAATTGAAGTCGCCCGCCGCGTTAATGTTTGGTTGGTGGGTTACTTTGGAATTGGTCGCCGGCAGCCCGTTCGGATCCCCAAATCCGCCCGTTTGCACCAGCGTCTGTGGATTCGTAAGCTTCGGCATCGCCGAGCTTCCCATCGAATTCGTCTTTATGTCCGGTTCCATCCGCGCCCACTCATTCACCTTCGGCGCTTCCGTGTGATTGTGCTTCACCACCGGGACGGCGTTCAGCTTGGCAAATACCGGCTCCACAATCTTCGGCTTCGGCGGATCCGGAATTACCGGCTGTTCTTTGACCACCGGCGGCTGCAACTTCGCCTCTTCCACCACATGCTTCACTTGAACGAGCTTCGGCTTCACGATCGGTTGCGGTTTGTAATGCGGTATGTAGGGCACATCAATGTGCGTCGTCACGTACTCCGCGGCGTGCTCCATCTGCGTGGGAAAGAGCGCCGGTATCCAAATCGCACACAGCAGAACTATGATCTCAATCGCAAAGCTCGTTCCAAACGAACGCCACCGCGGCTTCCCCGAAGCCAGCAGTGTAAACGCCCCTTGGCTCTCCTGATTTGTGTTCTGTTCCTCTACAGACATTGAACCCGTCCCAGTTGGATTTTTGGGGTTGCAGGCAATTGTAGTACTAGTGCAGGGAGCCTGGTGAATAGTACGATTGTACCGCCGTGGAACTTGGTTGCCTTACTTGCAAACTCCTCTTCCCAGGCGCGCTCTTCGGCTTTCCTCGCATCATTTGACCATTCGCGAGCTTCTTGCCCTCGACTCATTAAACCCGCAGCTTTCCTCTGAGTTGCGCCCTTTTCTGGCTGCCTTGCCGGCCCGAAAAAACCGCGTTTCGCAGGGCCTAAACCTTTTCCCCTCAAACAGTCCTGCACGATGCACTCCATTACGGCACATTTTTAGGCTAAGACAGTGACCGCCTTATCTCAATACTGTTTAACCCCTCCGTCAATCAGGCCCGGAGTGTATGACCCGCCGGAAAAAGTATTGACCAGCAGCATAGTACTCGCTGGCCCGTATGCCTCCAGATGCCCCGGAAACGAGGAAGTTCCTACTCTCCGCATGAATTTTTTCGCTTGTTCCTCCCGTTCGCTTACATTCGTCGTAGTTTGCTTCCGCCACATGGTTCTGGAAACCCCGCCATCCGCGGTTCTTGGCATGCAACCCAAAACTGCGATAATGCTTCTTCATCACGACACAATATGAACTCATCGCATCTCAAATCCCTGTCCATTCTAGTCTGCTCGTTCGCGCTCGGCCTCGCGCCGTTGGGCGTTTCAGCGCAGCAGGTTCCCGACAAACAAACCCAATCGCAATCGAGCCAGCAACAGCAGCAGCAAAAAACTCCGCCACCAGTTCAGAAAAGATCCGATATTGAAAAAC
>DAIRCW010000139.1:0-7772 GCA_036796475.1 Candidatus Acidiferrales bacterium
TCTCGCGCAGAATCATCGCGGGTTCCGTCAATCCAAGCGCCGTGGCAAAAGCCGCCAGAGTGCCGTAGCTCGCGATCTCATAGTGTTCGACCAAGTTTCCATTGGCGATCAACGCGGCATCGCGCAACGGCGTCTCTTCAATGTGCGAAATGGAATCTTTCGCCGCGCTGGTTAGCTTGTCGAAAATATCGTTGCTCTTGGTGTTCGGCTTCACGCCAATCGACGAGAACACGCGTTCGAGTCGCGTGACGTGCATGCGGGTCTCCTGCAGATGCTGTTCGAGCGCGGTGCGCAGTTCGCGCGAAACGGCGTGCTCGATCATCTCCGGCAGACCTTTGTCCACCAATTTCCGTTCGCAGTCGTATGCGTAACACAGCTCGACTTCGAACAATTCCCGAAGCGATTTCACTTTCATTTTGGCCTCCTGTCCCCAATTTCTGTTGGCAAAAGCCCAAGCCTATTTTTTGTGCGCAAGAATTTACTTCGCGCCAAAATTGGCTGAACCGCGTATTAACTTCTTGTTGCGCGCTCGAGGGCTTTTGCTGCGCCGGCGGTGACGCTTGCCGGCATGCAAACCCAGTCTACGACTCGCGGCTCCCGCTGTCTGACGGTTGATGTCCGTATTTTGCGTCCCAAAATTTTCCTAAGGCCCGTAAATCTTTGGTTTTACGGTGCGTGGGAAGAGTCTCGTAAGAGCGTGAGACTGAGGCCAGTTTTTTGAGGCTGCGGACTGAATTGTTTAAAGTTAAGCTTTAGATCCTCCTTGGTTCACCTTGGATGAAGTGCTGTTTACTGTCGATTAGAAAAATTGATGTGGCTGATTTTGCGATACTTAGGGGAACTTCTAATTTTTCATAGGTGTGTCGATTGGAATTCCCGCCCGCAAGAATTTTCAGGGGGCTAAGAGACCGGATGCTCACAGGCCGCACAAAATTATCGATTAGAAATTTGGAAGTGGCTGAATAGAAGCGAGTTAAGTGATTTTCTAATTTTCGCGCGTCGGGAGAACGATCGGAGACGGGCAAGTATTCTTCGGGCATCGCTGGGAGCGCTCGAAATGTTGCGATTAGAAATTGGGCAGGGCTTTGTTTTGTATAACTTGCAGGAAATTTTAATTTTGGGGTGTTGCGATTAGAAAGGCAGTGACGAGTGGCAAGTGACCCTTCGACTTCGCTCAGGACAAGCGAGTGACTAGCAGGCAAATGGAGAAGGCATTGAGGCTCGTTCCATTTTGGGAATTGGGGATGGGTAAGGGGCGCTCGGCTATGCGGCGGGGCGGGCAGCGAATTGAGAATGGGTCGTGACATCGGCCAGTGGTAGCACGGCGCGAGCGGCGAGGCAAGCGAATTACAGCGAACGGGGAAAACTGAGGGTTGAATGGCGGCCGAAGGGTCGTTAAAGGTCACGCAGGGTTTGAGGGTTCGCTCGGCAGGCGGCGGATGTACGCGGCAGCCCAGCCAATCGCCAGTCCCAGCAGGGTGCCGGGCAGGATCAGGAAGGGAATGATTATCGTGCCAAGGATGATTGCCTCACCATTCTCCGCAAGATTGGCGAACAGAAGAATTGAAGGGACTAAAGTGCCGAGAAACCCTCCCAAAACGATAGTGGCCCGACCAGGCTTAGCGATGCGGCTCGGGCGACCGAGCCATGCGACGAAGAAGAGCGGAAGCTCCCAATAGAGCAGCGCACCCGCAAGATAGTTAAGAAAACTGGGGTCGAAAAATCCGCTCCACGGGTCGATCGGTTTCCCCGTCCTCTGAAGATAGAACCCTCCCAGAATCCCGACTATGACAGGGAAGAAATATCCGAACAAAAGCATGAGAAGGCGCCAATGCTTTTGAAAAAAGTGGGTCCAAATACCGGCATGAAGCTTTTGTGGAAGGTTGACCTGGACTGAGCTGTTCACGGTTCAAAACTATCAACTGGGAGCTAGGGCATCGGTGATACCAGTCACGCGGCCCCGTGACGCGTGCGCGGGCAAATCAACAGAGCAGGGTTAGCACAGCGAAAAACGGTGACGATTTAGCGGTTTGCACATGCCGGCGGGCTTGTTCGTTGACTTGGGTAGTGGCGGCACCTAGAATGACCGCACCGTGCCGCACGATTTACTCATCGGGCAAACGATATCGCATTACCGCATTGTGGAAAAATTGGGCAGCGGAGGCATGGGCGTGGTGTACAAGGCTGAGGACACCGTGCTCGGCCGTTTCGTGGCCTTGAAATTTCTACCCGATGAGCTTTCCGGAAACCGCCACTCGATTGAGCGATTCCGCCGCGAGGCGCGCACGGCATCCGCGCTGAACCATCCGAACATTTGCACGATTTACGATTTTGGCGAACACGGAGAACGCCAATTCCTGGTGATGGAACTGCTCGAAGGGCAGACGCTGCGGAATCGCATTGTGGAAAGGCGGATTAAGACAAAGCAGCTGGTGGAATGGGGGATACAGGTTGCCGACGCGTTGGATGCCGCGCATGCGAAGGGCATCGTGCATCGAGATACCAAGCCGGAAAATATTCTGATTACCGAGCGAGGGCAGGCGAAGGTAATGGATTTTGGGCTGGCGAAGCTGCTGCGGCGAGCGGACGATTCGATGCTGACGCAAGACGTGACTGAATCGTTGGCGATGGCGGGCACTCTGCCATACATGGCGCCGGAGCAACTGCTTGGGGAGCAGGTGGACGCGCGGACGGACGTTTACGCGCTGGGCGCGATTCTTTACGAGATGGCGACGGGGCAACGTCCTTTTAACGCGAAGGCGGCATCCGCGCTGGCGGCGGACATTTTGCACAAAGCGCCGGTGCCGCCGCGGCAGCTGAATACGAAACTTCCGGGGAAGCTCGAAGAGATCATCCTGAAATGCCTGGAAAAGGACCCAGAAAATCGCTACCAGTCGGCGAGGGAAGCCGCGGTGGATTTGCGCCGGGTTGCGGCGTCTGCGGCTCCAATGGTCACGTCAGGTGGCGTGAACAGGAGTTGGAGAAAAGTAGGACGCCAAGCGGTTTATGGCATAACGGGGCTGGCGTTGCTGGCGTTGCTTTTCGCTGCCTTGAACGCGAGTGGATGGCTGGGGCATCTGTTAGGCCGGGGCGGGTCGCCGCGAATCGAGTCGATTGCGGTGCTGCCGCTGGCCAATCTCTCCGGGGACGCGCAGCAGGAATATTTTGCGGACGGAATGACGGAAGCCCTGATCACCGAACTGGCGCAGATCAGCGCGCTAAAGGTGATTTCGCGGACATCGGCGATGCAATACAAGGGAGCGAAGGAGCCGCTGCCGCAGATCGCCAAGGAATTGGGGGTGGATGCGATCGTGGAGGGCACGGTGCAACGGTCCGGGGACAAAGTCGGAATTACCGTTGAATTGATCTACGCGCCGACAGACCGGCATCTGTGGGCTGAAGCTTACGAGCGCGATCTGCGGGATGTGCTGTCGCTGCAGCAGGATATGGCGCGTTCCATCGCGGGAGAAATCGAGACGAAGCTAACGCCGCAGGAGCAGGATCGGCTGGCGCGCACGCGAACGGTAGATCCGGAAGCGTACCAGCTCTACCTGCAGGGACTTTTTTTTCTCAACAAGAGGACTGACGAGGGGCTGAATCGAGCGGTGGAGTATTTCGAGCAGGCGATCGGGAAGGACCCAAACTCCGCGCTGGCCTATTCTGGATTGGCCGATGCTTATGCGCTGCGTGGTTCGTTTCTCTACACGGATTTGCCGCCGACAGAAGCGATGCCCAAGGGCAGAGCGGCGGCTCTCAAAGCGCTGCAGATGGATGATGCGCGGTCGGAATCGCATGCTTCTCTGGCCTATATTGAACTGATTTACGACTGGGACTGGGCCAAGAGCGAGCAGGATTTCAAGCAAGCCATCCAATTGAATCCCAACTACGCCCAAGCGCACCACTGGTACGCGATTTATTTGGCGTCGAGGGGCCGGCACGAGGAATCCATCGCAGAGATAAAGAAGTCGCAGGAACTTGATCCTCTCTCGCTGATCAACAACACCAACGTGGGCTGGATGCTTTATTACGCGCGGAGATACGACGAAGCTGCTGAGCAACTCCGGCGAGTGCTGGAGTTGGACCAGAACTTTTTTGTAGCTCATTGGGAGCTGGGGCTCGCGTATGAGCAAAAGGGAATGCATCCGGAAGCACAAACGGAATTTGAAAAGGCCAGCGCGCTTTCGCGAGGCAATCCGGTCGTGGAGGCGGCGCTTGCGCACAGCTATGCGCGAGCCGGAAAAAGAGATAAAGCTTTGAGAATCCTTGCGCAGTTGAAAATGAAAGAGCCGGCCGAGCGGGGTTATCTCGCGTTCCAGATTGCGGAAATTTACGCCGGGTTGCAGCAAAAAGAGGAGGCGCTCAACTGGTTGGGGAAGGCATACGCGGAGCGCTCCGCATGGATGGCGTACATCAAAGTTGAACCGGAACTGGATGTTCTGCGGGACGAGCCACGATTTCAGGAGCTTCTTCGTCGTGTTGGCGTTCCGAATTCGTCCCCAAGCGAGAATTAACGGGCACCGCCCTGAAAAGGGCAGAGTTCACGACGAGCGGCGAACGTCTGCGTTATAAAGCAGTCTTCCCTTGAAGAAAATTCCCACGCTTAAAAGGCGAGCCCGCCAAGTGGGGCAGGCATGGGGCACACGAAGAACCGAAAGACGCAGATTCGCAAAAAGGCGGCGAACGGCTGCGGTACAAAAACAAGGACACAGCAGATTCCTCACACGGCGAAGGCGGCCGGTTCGGAACGACATCCAAAGAAAAAAGCGGCAGGTTCGCGGAAGGCGCGATCCTGCGCTACAAGTGCGGGGCCTCAAAAATGTCAGCGGCGGCGGGGAGGGCGCTTGCGCGTCGTGGGCTTCTTTGCGGTGACAAATTTGTAGGACATGGCGAGGAGGTCGCGCAACGCGTCGGCGTTGATGCGCGATAACCGCACCAAAACGGCGGGATGCGGGGCGTAGTGGTCAGTGACGTAGTAAATGTCGGGCGCTTCGGCGAGGAGCTGGGCGCGATCGGTCATGTCCACGCGAACGGCGAGCGAGTGCGGTTCAGCGGAGCGGTGGATGGGGATGCAGGCGAGAAGTTGTCCGCGGACTTTGAGGGCGGGCGAGCCGTACGCGGTGCCGTCCTCGACGCCGGGAAGTTCGTGGGCGATTTTGCGGACGGTGGAGAAGGTCAGGGGATGTTTGCGCATGTCTTGGAAATTGTGTTTACCCCAGTTCCGGAAAAAACGACAGCAGATTTCTCGGTATCATCCGCGAGAATCGCAGCTGACGTCGGGGTGGCGGATTTGAGTTAGAAGAACGCGACGCAGTGCGTCGCGCGGGCGCAGCAAGCAGCGCCCCTACGAAAAACAGAAAAACCGCAGAGCTCGCAGAGGCTGCGAACGTCTGCGCTACAAAGGCGAACAAGCCGGCGTCACTTCAAGTCGGGGGGAAGAGCATCGCCCCAGATGTAATGGGCGAACCAGTTGTAATTTTCCTGGGTGACGGCGCGCTGCTCTTTGGGCTTGGTGATGGGATGGCCGAAGCCTTCATAGAGAATGAATTTGGAGGGCACGCCGCGGTCCTGGAGGCCGCGATAGAGTTCCCAGGAGTCGGGGACGGGGACGCGGGCATCTTTGCTGCCTTGCTGGATGAGCGTGGGCGTGTGCGCGTGATTGATGTAAGTGATCGGCGAAGTCTTTTTGTAAATTTCGGGATCGCTCCACGGCGTAGCGCGAAGATACTGGCGCGTGAAGGGAGTGATGTCGGTGTTGACGTAGTAGGTCATCCAGTCGGAAATGCCCGCGCCGACGGACACGGCGCAGAATTGGTCGCTGAAGGTGGTGATGAACGCGGAGATGTAGCCGCCTTCGCTCCAGCCCATCGAGCCGACGCGCTTGGGATCCACGTAGCCCTGCGAAATTAAATAGTTCACGCCGGAAATTACGTCAGCGTAATCTCCCACGCCTAAATTGCGGACGTTGAGCGCGCGGAATTTCGCGCCGTAGCCGGCGGAGCCGCGGTAATTCGGTTCGAGAATGAGCGCGCCGCGGGCGGCGAAAAGTTCTGTGGGGTAGTAGCGGTCGGGCGAGCGCGTGGCGCGGCTGGTTCCCGTCGGGCCGCCGTGGATTTCCACGAGCAAAGGATATTTTTTCGAAGAGTCGAAGTTCGCGGGCTTGATGAGAATGCCTTCGATGGTCGTGCCGTCGCCGGATTTCCAGTGAATGACTTCACGCGTGGCGAGATGGAATTGCGCGTACTGCGCGGAATTGTCGGTGAGTTTCTTGGGCGCGAACATATTCACGGGCGAAATATAGATTTCGGCGAACTGGTTGTCGGCGGCGGACTGATAGGCGACGCGGTCAAAATTGTGTGTGAAGGTGAAGGAGAAGCCGGTGGTTTTGTCGGGCGTGGAGATGCGCGTGACTTTTTGCGTTTGCGGATCGACGCGAAAAAGGTACGAGTAAGTGTGCTGGGCGGCTTCGAAGTAGATGCCTTCGGGCGACCAGGCGAGGGCGCGGGCGTCTTCGTCGAAATTGGCGGTGAGGACTTTGGGCGCGCCGCCGGATGCGGGAACAACGTCGATGACGGAATTCGCGTAGAAGAAATAGGGATTGCCGTTGGCGGTGTTGAAGGCGATTTGCGAGCTGTCCGGCGACCAGACGGGATTTTCGTTGGGGAGTCCAGTGTCGAGGAGTTTTTTGATGGATTTATCGGCGACGGTGAGGACGTAAACGTTAGCGGTGCCGCCGTCGGCGAGCGCGGGATCTTTGCTGGCGGTGAAGGCGATGCGCGTGGAGTCGGGAGACCAGCGAAAATCGCCGACGGTGAAATCGTTGCCGGAGGTTAAGCGGGCTGGCCCGCCACCAGTAAGGCGGGCAGGCTTGGGGAGTTCGGCAGCGTCAGGCGCGGGAACGTCAATGAGCCAGAGATGCGACATGGTGTAGTCGGAGTCGATGATGTGGTAGTCGCCGTATTTTTTTACGCGAGCTTTGTGCGCATCAGTTTCGGGATCGGGCGAAGTGAAGGCGATGTGGCGGGCGTCAGGCGAGAAGTCGAAAGATTCAACACCGGTTTCGACGTTGGTGATTTGGCGGGCTTCGCCGCCGATGGGCGAGATGAGATAAATTTGCGCGGTGTCTTTCTTGGCGTTGGGCAACGAGGATTCGCGAGAGGAGAGAAAGGCGAGCCAGCGGCCGTCGGGCGACCAGGTTGGGGCAGTGCTGGATTTTGCTCCTTCGGTCAGCGGGAAAGTTTCGCCGGTGGAGACATTCGCGAGCCAGATTTGCTGGACGAAGGCGTTTTGGTCCCAGTCAGTGTGCGTGACTTGGTAGGCCACGAATTTTCCGTCGGGCGAAATTTGCGGGTTGGAGACGGACTTCATTTCCATGGCCTGCTGGATGGAGGGAGCGGATGGTTGGGTGGCGCTCGACTGCGCTGTGGCCGAAGAAGCGAGCCAGGCGAATGCGAAAAGTGCGAATAGCAGCGCAACGATGCGAGGTTTCATGCGAGCGGCTCCAAGTTTTCTGATTTGAGGAAATGCGCCACGCGGCGCGGCGGCGCGAGTATACTACGGCTTCGCCAAGGAGAAATCATGAAGAGGGAATTGCGCGGGCTGTGCGTGTGGGCGTTTGCGCTGTGGGGAATTTGTTTGACGGCGCCCACGACGGGCGCCAGGCAAGCGCGGCAGATGACGCAGAGCTTTGCGCAACAGCAGCCGCAATCAGGATCGGTGCAGAACGCCGGGACGAGCACGGCGGCGCAGCTGCAGTTGGTGCCGCAACCGCGCGA
>DAIRCW010000140.1:0-7708 GCA_036796475.1 Candidatus Acidiferrales bacterium
GTGATGATATCCGGCGTGACTTCCCACTGCTCGATGCCGAACCATTTTTTGCCGGTACGGCCGAAGCCGGTTTGCACTTCGTCGGAAATGAAGAGGCCGCCGTAATTTTTCACGATGCGGTAGACGATTTTGAAATACTCCGGCGGCGGAGTGATGAACCCGCCCACGCCCTGAATCGGCTCGGCGATGAACGCGGCGATGCGTCCGCTGGTAGCGGTCTGAATCAGATTTTCGACGTCGTTGGCGCAGGCCACGCCGCAATCGGGATAGGTGAGATGCAGCGGGCAGCGATAGCAGTAGGGATTGATAGCGTGCGCGACGCCGACGCTGATGACTCCGCCTTTGCGCCACGCGGCGTGCGCGGTCACGCCCTTCGCGAGCGCCGAGCCGCCCGAGTATGCATGACGCAGCGCCACAACGTCGTAGCTCTCACCGGCCATGCGTGCGAGAAGGATGGCGGCTTCATTGGCTTCGGTGCCGGAATTGGTGAAGAAACTCTTCTGCAATTTTCCGGGCGTGATTTGCGCGAGCTTTTCGGCGAGGTTGACGATGGCTTCGTTGGGGAAAAGCGTGGAAGTGTGCTGGAGTTTTTCCGTCTGCGCGATGAGTTTTGAAGTGACTTTGGGATTGCAATGGCCGACGCCGATGGTGACGATGCCGCCGAAAAAATCGAGGTACTTGCGGCCTTCCATGTCCCACAGATATTGCATCGAGGCATGGTCGGCGACGAGCGGGCGCTGATAGTAATTCGTCACCGAGGGCCAGAGAAATTCTTTGTGCTTGCGGACGATTTCGTCGCTGCGGCTGGCTTGCGGCATTGGATTTGCAGCAGTAGTCATGGCCTTTGCGCCTTCTGGGGTGTCCCGGCAAAGCTAGCACATCTGCATGCTGGATGGTAGCTTGGGGACGAGGAGCGTGATGGACGAAATTCGCGTGGAGTGCTACTCGGGCCAGCGCGCGGACGAGCGGCCGTTGCGGTTTTTCGCGGGCGGGCACGTTTATGAAGTGAAGAGCCTGGAAGACAAGTGGTACTCGCCGGACGCCACGTATTTTCGCGTGGTTGCGGACGATGGAAACATTTATGTGCTGCGCCACGATGAGCAGAAGGATATTTGGACCATGGAAGCGTTCCGCGCGCAGCGGCGGCAGGAAAATAGGGATTAGCGCGTCGCAAGAAAGATGTGAGTGTTAGTGGACGGTGCGCGACTTGACCGTCTGCTTGGTGGCAAGCGAGAAGCGTGGCTCGGTAGCGCCGCCGTCGAGGACGAGATTGGCGACGTATTCGCCCAGTGCCGGGCCGTGCTTGAATCCGTGGCCTGAACCGCCGCCGACGAGCCAGACGTTTTCGAATTGCGGGTGGCGATCAATCAGGAAATCTCCGTTGGAACTATTCTCATACTGGCAGACGCGCGATTCGATCACCGGCGCATCGCGCAGAGCAGGGAAGCGGCGGCGAAGATAGTCGCGCACGAGCGCGAGCGTTTGGCCAGGTACGCGGTCGAGGCTGTCGGGATCCACAGACGGGCCGTGAATATCGCTGGCGACTTTGAAGCCGCGGCCTTCGATATCGGGGATGCCGTACGTTTCGGCGGAGGTGTCGAGCCACGTAGGAAAATTTCCCATGGAATAGCTTTTATCGCCCGCGGGAACGCCGAAGAAATAAATTTCCTGGCGCGATGGGAAAATGCGCTGCCCGAGAAGTTCGGAGAAAACCTTTGCAAGCCAGGCGCCGCAGCAAAAGATGTAATTCTGCGCGCGAAGCGAGTCGCCGCTCCAGGACGTGAGCGCAGAAACGGATCCACCCCCAGAAGGAGCTTCGACTTCAGCGATCTGGTACGTCCCGCCCAGGCGCTGAAATTCCTCGACCACGCGCTGCACGCCGCGACGAGCCATCAGCGCGCCGCTTTCGGGTTCGTAGATCGCGAATTCATTCTCTGCGCAGGAAATCAATGGGAAGCGCCGCTGAATTTCTGCGTGCGGAAGCTTCTTGTGCGGAATACCGGCGCGTTCGAGCGCGGCGAGCGTGTCGATCGCGGCCGGGGAATCTTCGCGCACGAACCAGACCACTCCGGTGCGATGAAAAATGCGCGCGCCGGTCTCGGCGTCGAATTGCTTCCAGAGGTCAAGCGCGCGCTTAGACCAGCGCGTGTAAATTTCGTCGCGGCCATAGCCCATGCGGATGATGCGCGTCTCGCCGGAGGAGCTGGAGCGGCTGTTGCCCGCGCCGTACGCGTCGGCGAGCAGAACGCGCGCGCCGCGCTGCGCGAGCGTGTAGGCGGTCCACGCGCCGAAGACGCCTGCGCCGATCACGGCGATGTCGTAAGTAGGCTCGCGAGTCATGAACGCGCCGCTAAAATCCCTGCTTGATCAAATTTTCGAGTGTCACGCGCTCGGGCACGGAATGCACGTCGCCTTTGAGCAGGCTTTCGACATATTTAGCGAGAATGTCGACTTCGAGATTCACGGCATCACCAACAGTCAGCTGCTGCAGATTCGTGTTCGCGTACGTGTGCGGAATAATGGCGAATTCGGCGATGCCTTCGAGCCAGCGCGCAACGGTGAGGCTGATGCCATCGACAGCGAGCGAGCCTTTTTCCGCGACGTAGCGCCGCAAATTCTGCGGCACGCGAATGGCGAGCCACCAGTTGTCACCTTCAGGAATCATGCGTTCGACGCGACCAACGCCGTCGACGTGGCCTTGCACAAAATGCCCGCCGAGGCGCGCTCCCGCAGCGAGAGGCAATTCCAAATTGACGATGCCGCCGGGAATGGCGTCGGCGAATGAAGTGCGCTCGAGCGTTTCGCGCGAAAGGTCGGCTGAAAACGATTTGCTGTCGCGTTCGACGACGGTCAGGCAGCAGCCGTTAACCGCAATGCTTGCGCCGATGGCGAGGTCGCGCGCGAACTCCGGCGCGGAAGCGTGTTTCTGTGCGCCGGCGAATGCAATCGTCAGGCGCGCGCCATCATCGGCACGCGAAAGGTTTTCAATCTTCCCGAGCTGCTCAATGATCCCGGTAAACATCGTGAAAATATCCTTCAACGGCAAAGTCGGGGCCGAAACGGTGCAAACGCAGATTCGCCAGCATGCGCGAATCGCGAGCCGTGCGCGCACGATACTGCGCGACCGGCACAGTAATCTCGCCCAGCACGCGAGGAGCATAAAACAAAATCATTTTGTCGACGAGGTTTTGTTCGAGCAACGCGCCGTTGAGCGCGCTCCCGGCTTCGACAATCACGCTGAGGATTTCCCGGCGGCCTAGCTCGCGCAGGACTTCGCGCAGGTCCACATGGACGTTGCGCGCGCGGACGCGGGCAATTTCAACACCGCGCTTGGCGAGCTGCCGTGCCTTGGCGGAATTCTCAGATTGCGTGGTAAAAATCATCACGCTGCCCGGGGATTTCGCGGCGTTGGCCACAATTGTGCTGCGCAGCGGCATGCGCAGCTTCGAATCCACGATGGCACGCAGGAGCGGGCGGCGGCGCGGCAGATTGGTGCGGTCGGTCATCCGCGGATCGTCGGCGAGCACGGTGCCGATGCCGGTGAGCAGCGCGTCAGAGGCGTGGCGCAGGCGCTGGACCTCTTCGCGGGATTCAGGGGAAGTGATCCACGTGATGCTGCTTCGGCGTGCGCTGGACGAGTGATTCGAGCGGCTGGGCGCTTTCGCTGCTATCTGGCCGTCAAGCGTAAGCGCGGTTTTCAGGGTGACAAAGGGCCGGCCGGTGCGAATCCATTTCGCGAACGATTCGTTCAAGCGGCGCGCGTCCTGCTCGCGAATGCCGACGCTGACTTCGATACCCGCATTACGCAGCGCGCGAAAACCGCTGCCCGCGACTTTTGGATTGGGGTCCTCGATGGCTGCCACGACGCGCTTGATTCCTGCTTCGATAATGGCCTGCGTGCATGGACCAGTGCGCCCGGTATGGCAGCACGGTTCGAGATTCAGATACAGCGTTGCGCCGCGCGCCTCGCCGGCCTGCTCGAGCGCGATGATTTCCGCGTGTTTCAAATTTTCGTAGGTGTGAAATCCTTCGCCAACGCTCTGATCATTTTTAACGACAATAGCGCCAACCATCGGGTTCGGGTGCGCCAGTGCGATACCGCGATGGGCGAGGAGCAACGCCCGCGCCATCCACATGTCGTCGATGCTGCGCTGAGAATGGTCGGGCAAACGTGAGGTGGTCAAGTGAGAGCCGGTGAATTTCGCGTTAGGAGTTCGCGCATCGTTCAGTCGAATAGCGAGTTGACATACGTCTGCGCGTCGAACGGAAGCAAATCGTCCATCTGCTCGCCGGTGCCGACAAAACGAATGGGTAGGCCAAGTTCGCGGCAAATGGCGATGACAATGCCGCCTTTCGCGGTGCCGTCGAGCTTGGTCAGAACAATTCCTGTGACGCCGGCGTGCCCGGTGAATTCGCGCGCTTGGGTCAGACCATTTTGTCCCGTGGTCGCGTCCATCACCAGCAAAACATCATGCGGCGCGCCGGGAATAATTTTCGCGGCGGTGCGCTTCATTTTTTCGAGTTCGGCCATGAGATTCGATTTCGTGTGCAGCCGCCCGGCGGTATCCACAATGGCGGCGTCGGCGTGCTTGGCGCGCGCGGCGGAAAGGCCGTCGAAAACGACGGCGGCGGGATCCGCGCCGGCCTTTTGCTTGATCAAATCCACGCCGGAGCGCTTGGCCCAGACGTCGAGTTGCTCGATGGCCGCGGCGCGAAACGTGTCGGCGGCGCAGAGCACGACGGAGCGGCCTTCCTTGCGCAAACGGTTGGCGAGCTTGCCAATGGTAGTGGTCTTGCCGGTGCCGTTCACGCCGACGACAAAAATCACGCGCGGGTCGGACGCGGCAGCAGCATCGCGATTGCCATTGCCCTGCACCGAAGCGGGCGCAACGGAGAGAATTTGCACCAGCTGATTTTTCAGCTCCTGCTTGAGGGCGGCGGCGCCGTCGAGCTTCTGCTCGGTGACTTTGCGGCGCAACGTGGCGAGGACTTCCTTGGTTGTCGTTACGCCAATGTCCGCGCTCAGCAGCGCGTTTTCCAATTGCGTGAGCAGCGCAGGATCAACGGGGCGGTCGCCAGTGAGCAATTGCTCGAAACGCGCGGAGAGCTCGGTGCGCGTCTTGCTGACCGAATTTTTCAGCCGGTCGAGGAAAGACTGGCTTTTCTCGGGCGGCCCAAAGAGTGTAATCATGACAGATGAGCGCGATAGAACGCGCCTGTTCATTCTAGCAGAGGACGCGATGGGTAGCCGAACGGAGCCGGAAATGCACGCCGGATTTGAGGGCGCGGAGGAGTTCATGAAGAAAATGCGACGAATTGGACTGGCGGCTGCGCTGTTGAGCTGCGTGGCGGGGATTGTTTTGTTGCGGAGCCAGGCCTTTGCTGACACATCATCCTCCGCAGCGCAGCAGGCAGTGACTCAGCTGGAGCAGCGCTGGCTGCAAAATGAATACGATCCCGCTACGCTGAATTCGATTCTCGCGGACGATTTCGTCCACGTGCTGCCGAGCGGATTCATTTCGAAGCAGCAACACATTGCGTTTGTGCAAGCGCATCCGCAGCAGAAACTGCTGAAGCGCCAATTCGAGCAGTTGCGCGTGCGCGTCTACGGAGACGTGGCCATCGCTAACGGAATTGTCGCGGAGATGCCTGCGAAAGACGGTGCGGCGCTGAAGTCACTTTTCACCGATGTGTTCGCGTTCCGGAACGGTCGCTGGCAAGCAGTCAACGCGCAGGAAACTCCGGTGGGGAAGCAGCCGTAGGAATTAGACCTCGACTTCGACGAGCGAGGCGGAGAGCTTCAGTTTGCCGATGTCCACGGCGTGCTGGATGGCGCGAACCACGTCAGCGTCAAATTTGTCGCCAGAGAGCTGCTGGATGCGGTTCATCGCATATTCGAGGTCCATGGCGGACTGGTATGGACGATTCGTAGTAATGGCGTCAAACGTGTCCGCCACAGCGATGATGCGCGCCATCATGGGAATTTGCTCCCCAGCCAAGCCGTAGGGATAGCCACCGCCGTCCATGCGCTCGTGGTGCAGTTCGATTCCCGGCAGCATTTCGCGCAATTGGGCAACGGGACGCATGATGTTCGCGCCCTTCACGGGATGCTGCTTCATCAGCGCGAATTCCTCTTCGGTGAGTTTACCGGGCTTTTTCAATACGTGGTCGTCTACGCCGATTTTTCCGACGTCATGCAGCAGCGCGGAAATGCGCAGCTTATCGAGTTCTTCGGCGCTAAGGCCGAGTTCATTTCCGATGATGAGCGAATACTTTGCGACGCGGCCAGAGTGGCCTCGAGTGTAGGGATCCTTTTCGTCAATGGCGGCGGCGAGCATGCGAATCGAGCCCATGAACAGCTCGCGGTTTTCGGTGGCGGCCAGTTGCAGGCGGTCAACGTACTTCTCGATGTCGCCGGCCATGGTGTTGAACGTCTCGGCCAGTTCGCTGATTTCCGCGGCGCCGCGCACCTCGGCGCGCTCATGAAATTCGGCGCGGGCGATGGCGCGCGTGGAATGCACGAGGCCCTGAATCGGCCGGGTAATTCCGATGGCGGAGAGATATCCGACGAGTAAAGCAATCAGCGTGACCGCGAGGACGAAGTGCATGGCCTGCGTGGTTAATTCCTGCACGCCCGCATCAACGCGCGCCTTAGCGAGGCTGCGCTGCGCCACAACGGCCCAGTGCAATTCGGGAATGGTGCTGTACGTGCCGATCATGTTGACCGGTTTTTTATCTTCGTTAAGCGTGAACTGAGTCGTCTCCGTGACGCGCAGTTCCTGCTGAATGCCTTTGAATTGCACTACGACAGGATTGGGGCTGAGGTCGCGCCCCGGAACCATGTCCATCGTGTCCGGATGAACGACGACGCGGCCTTCGCCGTCAACGACAAAAACAGTGCGGTCGCGCACACTGGCGTCTTTCAATCGCGCCAGCACGCGGTCAAGCGAAACGACGGCGGCAATCATTCCGGTGAAGCGTCCTTCAAACATCAGAGGGACAGAAATGACCATCGCGGGGCGGTTTTGCCGTCCCAGCGCAAAGGCGCTGCTAACCGAAGTGCTGCCCTGCACGGCGGCGGTAAAGGCGTGCTTCAGCGCCGCGTTGACGAAGGGATCCTGGTCCGCATTCACGCTGCCGGCCTGTTCGCCCTTGGCGTCCTGCCCGATGGCGGTGATGTACAGGATGTCGTGATTCGCTTCCGCCACGTTTTGCAGCATGCGGCTTAACTGCGGGGCGCGCGCGGGATCGCTGACGTTCTCAATCCATCCCGTCAGCGCGAGCAATTGACGCTGGCTTTGCAGCTGTTCGCTGAGATTCGATTCGAATTGGAAAATTTCCGACGCGAGGGAATGAGTGATTTCCGATTGCTGGACGCGCTCAGTGTCCTGGAGCTTTTGCTCGCTCAAATCCAGCACTTCGCGGTGATACAGCCAGAGCGGCAGGGCGCTCGTAAGGAGCAGAGCTGCGAGCACAATCCACAGAATGCGCACGCGCTGCAGCGTTACCGGCTTTTTCAGCGATTCGGTCACACGTTTGCCTGTCTCTGGAGATGCTAGGCGATGCCTGCGCCACAGGACAACTGTCCGAAGGTACTATGTGTCGCGAGCGGCAACTTGGCGGCGCCGCGCGGGATACGGCGAACGGCGAGTCAGGCGCGGTCGTCGGATTCGGCCTTGAGGCGGCGTTCCATGAGCTCGCGCAGGGC
>DAIRCW010000141.1:0-7668 GCA_036796475.1 Candidatus Acidiferrales bacterium
TGCGAGGGCGAAAGCCTTTAACCCCACCCCGCAGGTACGGAATTGCTCTAATTGGCACGATCATCGTGTTTGCGATAGCAAACGTGATCAACTTTCTGCGCCCAGTCAGTTGCTATGACTGCTTTTTCCCCTACGGGGTACCTTTCACGCTCTACAGAGAGGGCGGCTTCGCTGGAGGCGGTGGACCTGTATGGGCAGGATTGGCTGCCGACTCCGGAGTAGTCATTCTCATCGCGGCACTCGTGGGAGGTGCTTGGCAGTGGTTTGCTTTGAGGCGCGCGATTTGAGTGTGCCGTGTCGATGATCGATCAACGTGGCACGGGATTGAGGTAAATTTACGCAATGAATCGACTCTTTGAGCTGGCTGCAATCATCGCACTCCTTTGCTTTCCGATGAGAATCGCCGCTCAATATCAGCTCATCGAGCTCGCCGATGTGCAATCTGCGAAATCACTAGGCGCGATAATACAAGACCCTACAGGAGCTCCGATTTCAAAGGCACAGGTCCAGGAATTCAGCGCGGATTGGAAAACAGTTTTGCGCTCAACGTCGACTGACAGCGACGGATCGTTTTCACTCACCCCAGTACGGGGTAGAAAGACCGACTTCATGTGGACGCCAAGCGGGGAACCAGTCTTAAGCTAAAGCTAACAATCGCGACCTAACATGCTGGCCTTTTGACTATCCGCATTGAGAGCAATGCAGTTAGAGTAGCGAGAATTCGCCAGTGTGCGGAATTCCCGCCACTATCTGGCTCGGCGGAAGGGTTCTAAGATCGTCAACTAGGGCCCACCATTCTTCGTTCGCCCAATTGTCCATTCCACAGACCCGGAGTTCGCCGGCAGCAAAGTGACTGGCGTCACAGCCGATGCGACGCTGCGCGGCTTACGATTCGGCGCCACAGCGAATGGGCCGTTATACGCGGGGCGAGGCCTCGTGAGACACACGCGAATCGTCGTCGCTCACTACGGCGGGCCGGAAGTGTTACAGGCAATTGAAGAAGAGTGCCCGCAGCCAAAGAGTGGCGAAGTGCGCGTGAAGGTGCTGGCGGCTGGAGTGAGTTTGCCTGACGTGCTGGCGCGCGAAGGCGTCCATCCGGAAACGCCGCGCGTGCCGTATACGCCCGGGTGGGACTTGATCGGCATCGTGGATGAGGTTGGCCGAGGCGTCGCCGGCGTCAAAGTGGGTGAGACGGTCGCGGCCATGCCGATCCATGGCTGTTACGCACAGTATGTTTGCCTGCCGCAGCGCAAATTCATTCCTGTGCCCGCCGGTTTGGATCCCGCAGAAGCTGTCGCGGTTGTTTTGAATTACGTGACGGCATACCAGATGCTGCACCGTTCGGCGAAGTTGAAGCCGGGGCAGCGCGTGCTGATTCATGGCGCCTCTGGCGGCGTAGGCACGGCATTTTTGCAGCTGGGGCGGCTCGCCGGATTGGAAATGTACGGAACGTGTTCGGCACAGGCGGCGCCGATTGTCCGGGAACTCGGCGCGACGCCCATTGATTATCGCAACGCGGATTTCGTCGAGGAAATCCGCCGGTTCACTGGCGACGGAGTGGAAGCCGTTTTCGATGGCATCGGTGGAGAGAATTTATGGCGTTCGCGGGAAGCGCTGCGCGAAGGCGGGCGCGTTGTGGTGTACGGATTCCAGTCGAAACTGCATCAGGGCAGATTGATTTCGGGAACGCCGAGACGCCGGCATCCGATTCGCGAATCGGCGATCCTGGGACGGTACATTCTGCGGAATTGGTTTCTGCGCGGGCGCAAGAGCATGGCGCCGTACAGCATCCAGTGGCTGATGCGGGTGAAACCGGCATGGTTTCGGGAGGACGTGCTCACGTTATTTGATTTGCTGCGGTGCAAGAAAATCAAGCCGCTAATCGCGCACCGGCTGCCTCTCAGTGAGGCGCGGCGCGCGCATGAATTACTGGGAAGCGGCGGCGTGATCGGCAAAATCGTGCTGATGCCGAACTACGCCGAGTGCGTTGACGCGGAAGCGGCGGAGGGTTTTGGGGGCGCGGACCATTCGTCGATATGCGCGAGGGAAGCGGCGATGCGGTCGTGGACGAAGTGGAGTTCATCGGCGGAAATGCAATAGGGCGGGAGAACGTAGATGACGTTGCCGAGCGGGCGAAGGAGAATGCCGGCGTCGAGAAAAATTTGGTAGAGCTTGGGGCGCAGGCGCGAGAAGTAGCCGGCGTCATCGGCGCGCAATTCGATGGCGGCGACAGTGCCGATGGAGCGGACGTCCCCGACCGCGGGATGCTTTTGAATTTCGGCGAGGCGCTGCTGGTGGATTTGCGAAATGGCGTGGATGCGTTCGAAAACGGGCTCGTTCTCGAAAATCTTGAAGCTGGCGACGGCGGCAGCGACGGCGATGGGATTTCCGGTGTAGGAATGTCCGTGGTAGAAAGTGCGTCCGCGATCGGCGCTGACAAACGCGCGATGAATTTCTTCAGTGCAAACGGTGGCAGCGAGCGGGAGAACGCCGCCGGTAATTCCTTTCGATAAGCACATCAAATCGGGAACCACGCCGGCGAGTTCGCAAGCGAACATTTTGCCGCAGCGGCCGAAACCGGTGAGCACTTCGTCGGCGATGAGCAGCACGTTGTGCGCGGTGCAAAGCTGACGGACGCGCTCAAGAAATTCGCGCGGATGGACAATCATGCCTCCGGCGCCTTGGAGCAAAGGTTCGACGATGACCGCGGCAATTTCAGCGTGTTTTTCTTCGAGAAGATTCGCGAGTTGCGCGACGCAGTCAATGTCACAGGTGGCGCGCGTTTTGCCGACGGGGCAGCGATAGCAGTAGGCGCTGTGAACGCGATGCACGAGAAACATCATGCTGTTGAACGGCGCGGTGAATGCGGAGCGGTCGCTCGCGGACATGGCGCCGACAGTGTCGCCGTGATAGGCGTGTTCGAGAGCGACGATACCGCGTTTTTGCGGGCGGCCGAGATTTTGCCAGTACTGCACGGCGATTTTCAGAGCGACTTCTACGGCGGTGGAGCCATCATCGGAGAAAAAAATGTTGTCGAGTTGAGGGGGAAGGGCTTGGCGCAGAAGCGCGGCGAGCTCTTCGATTTTGGGATGAGAAAAACCGGCGAGAAGAACGTGGTCCATCTTGGAGGTTTGTTCTGCGATGGCGGACATGATGGCGGGATGGCAGTGGCCGTGGATGTTGGTCCACCAGGAAGAAATGGCGTCGAGGATGCGGCGACCGTCGTCGGTGTAGAGATAGGCGCCCTGAGCGTGCGAGATGCGCAGCGGCGCGGGATCGAGCGCTTCCTGCGTGAACGGATGCCAGATGCGGAGCGAATTATTTGTGCTACTCATGCGTTGAATGCCCGGCGATGGAAATGACGGCGGAAAATTTCGCGAAATATGGCGCGATTCATTTTATTGAGCGGCGGGACGGCGCCGAGGACCTCGATTTTGCCATAGTGTTCGATGGCGCGGCGATTTTCGCGATTGGGTTTGCCGGAGAGGATGACGCCGCGAACATCGAGATGCGCGGCGCGGAGTGCGGCGATGGAGAGCAGCGTGTGATTGATGGTTCCCAGGGTTGTGCGCGCGACGAGAAGAACGGGAAGGCCGAGATGAGACATGAGATCGGTCATGAGCTCGGTGGAATTGATGGGGACGAGAGCGCCGCCGGCGCCTTCGACGATGAGATTTTCATGTGGGGCGACTTGCGGGAGGCGGATTTTGCGGAGTTCGATACGCACGCGAGCGCGTTGGGCGGCGAGATGCGGCGAAACGGGCGGCGAGAAGCGGTACGTTTCGGGAAGAGTGCGCGAGCGCGGGAGATTCGCAAGGCGCATCACAGTAGCGCGATCAGTGCCTTCGCGCGTGCCGGTTTGGATAGGTTTCCAGTAGATGGCGTCGAGCGCGGCGCAGAGGAGCGAGGAGACGGTGGTTTTTCCGACGGCGGTGTCAGTGCCGGTGATGAAAAAGCGGCTAGGCATGGGCGGAAGCGGCTGAAGTTGTGGCGGAAGCCGGAACGGATTCGATGAGCGCGCGAGATAGACGATGGATCTCTTCGAGCGAGATTTCGCTGGTGAGAGAGAGGCGAATGCGAGCGGCGCCGGGCGGAACGGTTGGAGGGCGGATGGCTTTCACAGCGAATCCTGCGGATTGAAGTTGCGCAGCGACGTGGAGAGCGGCTTCATTGGAGCCGAGGATTACAGGAACAATTTGCGAGGTGCTCGCGCCGCAGGAGATGCCCGCGGCGGAAAGTTCGGCGCGGAGAGTTGCGGCGAGCGTGTGGAGATGGGCGCGGCGGTCGTCGGCGGCGCGGGCGAGTGCGAGGGCGGCGCGAATTTGGTGCGCCATGTAGGGAGGAGCCGCGGTGGTGAAAACGAAGCTGCGCGCGTGGTTTATAAGAAATCCGGTGAGCGCGCGGCTGCCACAGACGAAAGCGCCGATGCCGGCAAGAGCTTTTCCGCATGGATAAACGGCGGCGAGAAGGCGGTCGTGATTCGGAAGTTCAGCGGCGAGGCCGCAGCCTTGCGCGCCGAAAACGCCGAGGGCGTGGGCTTCGTCGGCGATCACATAGGCGTTGAATTTTTCGGCGAGCTCGAGAATTTTGGCGAGAGGCGCGATGTCGCCCTCCATGCTAAAGACGCTTTCCGTGACGATGAGTTTTGCGCCGTAGGCATTTTGATTTTCGCGCAGGGCGCATTCGAGAAAATACAGATCGCGGTGCGGGTAGATGATTTTTTGCGCGCGCGAGAGGCGAATGCCATCAATGACGCTGGCGTGATTGAGCGCGTCGGAAAAAACGAGATCACCAGACTGCAAAACGGAGCTGAGCAGGCCGACGTTGGCGGCGTAGCCGGAGTTGAAGTAGAGAGCGGATTCCGCGCGCGCAAAAGCGGCGAATTCCGACTCGATTTCCTGCCAGTCGCGGGAATTCCCGGAGAGCAGGCGCGAACCGGAGGACGCGATTTGCGTTGAGGATTCGAGCGCGGCGAGAACCGCTTGCTTAAGGCGCGGATCGCGAGCGAGGCCGAGGTAGTCGTTCGAGCAGAGATTGATGCCGGAGGAAATGTCGAGCGAACGAAATTGCGATTCCTCTCGGAGAGTTTGCAAATCGGCGGCGATGCGCGCGTGAATGTCAGATGGATTGGCGTCAGGCATGATGCTGCATGGCCTTCATGCCGAGTTCGTCGAGAAGCGCTTTGTCTTTGTCGATGGAAGGATTCGGCGTGGTGAGGAGTTTTTCGCCAGTGAAAATGGAATTGGCGCCGGCGAGGAAGCAGAGGGCAATGGCTTCGCGCGAAAGCTTGTGGCGGCCGCCGGAGAGGCGCACGCGGGAGGCGGGCATGAGAATGCGCGCGGTGGCAATGGCGCGAACCATAATCATGGGATCGAGCTCGGGAGTATTGGCGAGCGGCGTACCGTCGACGCGCGCGAGGACATTGATGGGCACGCTCTCAGGATGCGGATTGAGCGTGGCAAGTTGATGAAGCAGGCCGATGCGATCTTCGTCCGATTCGCCAAGGCCGAGAATTCCTCCGCAACAAACGGTAATGCCGGCTTTACGGACGCGCGCGATGGTGGCGAGACGGTCTTCGTAAACGCGCGTGGTGATGATGTGGCCGTAAAATTCAGGCGAGGTGTCGAGATTGTGATTGTAGGCGGTGAGTCCGGCGTGTTTGAGGCGCGCGGCCTGCGAATCGGTGAGCATGCCGAGCGTGCAGCAGACTTCAAGATCGAGCGCGGCGACGCTGCGCACCATTTCGAGCACGGCGTCGAATTCTTTTCCTTCGGGAATGTCGCGCCAGGCTGCGCCCATGCAAAAACGCGTGGCGCCATCGGCTTTGGCGCGCTGGGCGGAGGCGAGCACGTCGGCGGGATCCATTAGTTTCTGACGTGCAACGGGCGTTTTGTAGTGCGCGCTTTGCGAGCAGTAAGCGCAATCTTCCGGGCACGCGCCCGTTTTTATGGAGAGCAAGCGGCAGAGCTGGACTTCTTCGGGCTTATGAAATTCGCGATGGGCGAGCTGCGCTCGAAAAATCAGTTCAGGCAGCGGAAGATTAAAGACGGAGCGAATTTCATCGCGCGTCCAATCATGGCGAATTTGCGCTGTGGGCATGCGGGAATTTTCCTGGTCAGGCGAGCGCGATGAGTTCGATTTCCACGCGAACGTCGCGAGGAAGGCGCGCGACTTCGACCGTGGCGCGCGCGGGCGGAGCGGCCGAAAAATATTTGCCGTAGACCTCGTTCATTTTGGTGAATTCGTTCATGTCTTTGAGGAACACGGTGGTCTTGACCACTTTGTCGAGCGTGGAGCCGCCGGCTTCGACGATGGCTTTGAGATTCTTCATGACGCGATCGGTTTGCGCGGCGATGTCGCCTTCGACGAGATTGCCGGTGGCGGGATCAAAAGCGACCTGACCAGAGATAAAGATGAAGCCGTTGGCGCGAATGGCCTGCGAGTAAGGGCCGATGGCTTTGGGGCCGTGCGCGGTGGAGATGACTTCCTTCACGATTCCTCCTGTGGACTAGTGGTTTTGGTCTTGCGGCGCGCTTGCGTTTTCATAGCGCGCGCGAAAATCCGCTGGAATTCCCTTCTGAGTGAGCCAAGTTCGAAAAAAGCCTGCCAGATTCTGATGGCATTCCTGTTCGAGCGCGGCGCGAAAATCGTTATAGCCGTATTGCTGCCCACGCAAAGCATAAACCATGTGGGCGATGGCGTGGGTGACATTTTGCTGGCCGCATTTGTCTTCGAGAGCGAAGAAGAAGAGCTGCATTTTGTCGCCGCCGAGCGCGAGCTGTTCTTTCGGATCGTTCGGAGTGAGTGAAACGAGTGATTTCTCGACGGCCTGCGAATGATGCGCGTCATAATCGGAAAGAATAGAGGCCACGCTGGCGTTGTTTGCTTGATTCTTGGTCGCGCTCGATACCAGGGAGGCGTAGAAGTTGAGTCCTTGGGCGAGCGCCCATGCTTCAGGATTCGCACGAATGATGTGACCAAACCATGTGTTGCCAACCGCAAAAGATCCGAGCGACGTCTTACGAGGCCTGCCTGGTGGATTTGCTGGCTCAAAGACAATTCCAGGGAGCAGCGCCGCTTCCGTTGATATGAGATCGCGCGTGCTTTGGGGGAGCTCGACGTCGTAAACAGCTTTCATCGACTTCGGCAACGGGCCGAAGTTTTGCGAATAGAGATTCGCTGCGGCAGCGATTTGCGCTGCGGTCTGCTGCGCTTGCGCGGCGGGAATTGGTTTGAATGTCCAGACGGCGACTGTGCCATTGGCAGTTGAAACGCGCTGTTCGTTGTACTGGCCGCCGAGGACGTATGGGTCGAAGTCATCCTTGCTGATGCGGAAATGATGCTGGGTTTCGGCGCGGAGCTTCTTCTCGCCATGCGCTTGACCGCTCGCGGTGACCAGGAAATTTGCAGGAGTGACGATGGTGAGATCGGTGGGATTAGGGCGAGTGATGTCCTCGGCGAATAGAGCTTTGGGCTCCTGAAATTCCGGGAACCAGCCGGAGCCGTTCAGGTAGAACATATTTTCAGCGGCGAAGATGCGCGGATCGGTTGGCGTGGCAGCGGCGAGGTCGTATTCGAGGCTCACGTTGAGTTTCTGCTTTTTTCGCAGCGCGGGCGCTAAGGGAATGCGCCACAGGGACGCCGCGGGCTCGTCAGAGTCTGTGCTCT
>DAIRCW010000142.1:0-7647 GCA_036796475.1 Candidatus Acidiferrales bacterium
CGAGCGCGCATCCGACGCGACGATTTTCAGATAATAGGCGCCGTCGGGCATTGAACTGGTGTCCCAGGAATAGAAATTTTCGCTGAGGTCTTTTCTCAGCAGCTTCCATTCTTTCTCCGCCTGTCCGCGATAATAGATTGAGAAAGTCAGCTCATCATCGTTGTCGTCGTGTGCGTTCCAGACGACTGTCTGGTAGCCCTTGGCGCGGACACCCTGCGGCAAACCGGTGAAGCGGATGGGATGTTCCGCGGCTTCGGCGAATCCCGCAAACGCCTGCTGCACCTGCTGCGGATTCTTCGGCGGATGAAGCGGAACCACCGAAGGAGGCCGCGGTCCTTCCTGACCGCCCTCAAATCCCTGCGCGCGCAATCCGGGATCTTGCACAGCAATGCCGTCCAAGACCGGCGCGACATTCTTTCGCAGATACGCGAGCTTGACCCAGGAAAGAGTGGGCAAATTCTGCTGGCCAGAAGTGTGGAACACCGCCTTCCACTGCACGAAGCGCGCCGGCGGGCAATTGATACCTGAACCGGAGCCATTCGTATACGGGCCGGACCACGAGCTCCAGTAATCGTCGGGATCAGAGGTGTTGCCGGAGCGAACATAAAATTCGACTTTGCTGTCGCCGCCATTTTCGCCCCACCAGGAGAGGCGTCCCCAGCGAGAATAAATCTTTGCATCGAAGGGATCGGATTCGAAGCTCCCTTCCGCCGCGTAGGTCGGCTCAAGGGCAAAAACTTTTCCGGGATTTGCGGTCGCCGCGTAGACAACATGACCGGGTCCAGCGATAAGCGCAGTCACTTGCGAAGCGTCCGCGCTGGCCAGCGAAGAAAACAGCCGGTCGTTTCCGAGCTCAATTACATCGCCATGATTCCCCGTGCCCAGTAAAAGATGATTCTCCGCGGAGAAACCAAGGGTATAGACAACATCCTGCGGCGAACTCCACAGCGATTCCGGCGAGCCGTCCGCAGCGATGCGATAAACTTCCGCGCCTCCGCTGGCGCTAGGGAATTGCGGAAAAACCATCGGCGCTGCCATCACCCCAGCCGCAGCGCCATTGGGGTTTGCCTGCTGTTGCTGCCCGCGCTGTGCCGCAGCGGCGGCAACAGCTGCGGCGAATTGCTGCGCAGCCGCATTGTTCTGAATCGTAGGACGGGACGGCCTCGCCGTCCTAGCGCCAATGGCTGCGGCATAGATATTTCCTTCGCGGTCCGTCGCCAGCGCTGTGACTTCCTTTTTGTCCGTCTCGTAAATCACGAAAGCTTTGCCCGCTTTTGGCATTGCCGAGCCTTCCGAAATCACGGGAACACGAATCACCAGCCCGCTCGGATCCGTACCGATCAGCAAGTTGCCATGCGTGTCGAATGCCAACGTGCGAGCGTGTGTTTCGTCGCATTTGTAAAATACCTGCCCTTTGCCATCCGGAGCGACTGCGAAAACCTGCCCTTTATCGCCAGTGGCGACAAAAAGAGTGCCGGCGCGATTGAATGCGAGCGCCCAGATGTACTTGGTCTTCGGCTCAAAAAACACAGTGTGCTGCCCGTCGGGATTCACTTTGTAAACTTTTCCATCCGGAGAAGTGGCCACGTACAAATTGTCCTGTTTGTCTACGGCCATCGCCTGCGCTTCGAGTTCTGCGGATTGAAATACGGTGACGGGCTTTTCTCCCGTCGCGAGCCGCAACACTTTCGCGTCGGAGCCGCCTGCGGCATACAACCGTCCTTTCGAATCGACCGCAAGCGCCCAGATGTACGCCAAGTCGGGATCGGCAAATGGCTTGAACTCCGGCGCAGGCATCAGATTGCCGTCGCTGCGCAGGGCCACGCCTTTCTTTGTGCCCTTGTCGAAATCGTCGAAGCTGGATTGCTCCCAAAACCGGGTGTGCTCGGCATTGGCCGCAACCGCGCAAAGCATCACAACCGAAGCAAGGAACACAAAGGTGAATCTTCGCATCGAGTGTCTCGCAGTCATTTTGGAATGGGGATCACTTTACGGTGACGGAAACGTACTGCTGGCCGGTGACCACCTGATTCATCGGAATCGAATGCTGCGCAATCACCGATTGATAGACCAACTGCGGCCCGCCCGGTGCGCGCTGATGATTCAGCACATTCAGTTCCGATGCTGGAACATTCGGAAGCTCTTTATCTTCCACCAGCAAAGTCGGCGCATTTTCGAGCAGCGTGACGTATAGCCGGTCGTTCTGACGCTCACGATTGATCATGCGAATCAACTGATCCAGTCCCTGCAGCTTGTCATCGTTGTCGCCCGCAAAGATTCCGCCGGCATGATTCAGCGAGGCTGCGTCGCTCACCAGAATCTGCAAATTCCCGCGCGGAGCTTGCGAGGGAATAGCCACCGGGATTTCCTGAATGAACGGCTTGCCGCGATACGGCCGCAGGAGAACTTTGATATTCACTTTTTGCCCAGGCTGCACTTCGCTGCGGTCCGCCCATGCAGCATCAACCGATGCCCAGCGGCTTTCCGGCACTGCCGTCACATTGAGCGTGACGTCCTGCACTTTGGGCTGCTCGTACGGGTTTGCGTAGATTCGTTCGAATGAAGATTCCACATCCAAGGCAAGCTTCAGACCATCCTGCGCGACGGGCGAAGGAATGAACATGCCGCGCAGATCCACCGGCGGATGGCCGCTGACGGTGATCTGCCCATCCATCTGCAGAGTCGAACCTTGCGTGTAAACGGTGTTGGTGACGATTCCATTGTAGGCGGCTATGGCTACGAGCAAAGGAGTCAGCTTCGGATTCTGAATGACTTTGAAGTGGTAATGCCCCTCCTGCTCGGGCGTCTTCACGTTCACGGTGACAGGCAGCATCGCCGGGCCTGCGTCCAGCCGGCCGACTACGGCGGTCAGGCGGTCCTGCTGAAATGTGCCAATCGTGCCGCCGGTATTCATGATTTTTGTAGACTCAAGCGAAGACGCGAGAGTGGTGACTACGTGAGCGCGCGTCATTGGCATAGCCACCGGGCCCAATCCCATCAGCGGATGTCCGCAAACAAACACACGGTCATGAACGATTGCCGTGACGGTGCATCCCGCGGCCACGGACATGTCGCCGGAAACCATTTCCATTCCAACCATGTCACCCGGTTTCAGATTTGCGTCGTCAGGACTTGCGGGGACCGTCCCGCCTGCGGTGACACTAAGGCCGTACCATTTCAATTCCGAAGAAAACTGCGCGAGTGTCTGGGGCAGAACGCCGGAAAAAATGAGCGGTGTTTCAATGGGCACAAGAAATTTGTCACCGCCCAGCGCGATCTTTTGCGGCATGTCGGGCGTTTGCGTGCCTGCCGCCGCCTCTGAGCCCCCGGCCACAATTCCGCGATTTCCGCGCGGAGTAATCATGGCTTTCTGAATGTCCAGCATGTTTTGGATGGGAGTGACTCCGGCGATGGCGTCTTTGGTGAACTGGCCAATCTTGAGGGAAATGGCGCCCGCGAGTTTTCCGTCGAAATACACAGGGCTGCCGCTCATTCCGGCGACCACGCCAGTCTTAGCTACGTCCGCGCCGGACAGTTCGACGAGGATGATGTCCTCTTTAGGCCCCATGGCGTTCTTCAGAACGCCGAGCACGCTTACCTTCATCTCCTGAACTTGATCGCCGCTGAATATCGTGTAGGCCACGCCCTGCATTCCGGGGCGTACCTGGCTCAAGGGGAAAATTTCCGGATCGTTCGCGGCATGTGCGGTAAGGCCGAATCCGGTAAGCAGAATCAGCAGGGTGAAAATCAGGAAGCTGGGTCGAAAACGCATGAGATTTACCATGATAACCTGCGCGGCTTGGCCAGGCAAATAGAGCGCCAATTTGAGGTGCCTCACAGGCACTCGCTGGGCTGAGCCGATCGGCAACGCCTGCGCACTTCATTGGACACCGCGGCGGCCTGCAAGGTTGTTTCCGCCGCGCGTGCTAGAATTTCGGTATGGCCAAAAGGCGCATTTCTCCTGCGAAACCGTTCCGCGGCGTAGTTACGGTGCCCGGCGACAAGTCCATGTCACACCGCTGCGCGATCTTGGCTTCGCTGGCGGAGGGTAAGAGCGAGATTTTCAATTTTTCGCCCGCTGCCGACTGCGAAAGCACGCTGAAATGTTTGCGCGCGCTGGGCGTGAAAATCGAGGAGAAGGGAAGCGGCATTATTGTTGAAGGCCGGGGACTTGCAGGCTGGCAGGCGTCGAGCAAAAAGCTTGATGCGGGTAACAGCGGCACCACGATTCGTTTGCTGGCGGGCGCTCTCGCCGGGCAGAGCTTTTCGTCAGAAATCAGCGGGGACAAATCCCTGCGAAAGCGTCCGATGAAGCGCGTGATGGAGCCGCTGCGGCAAATGGGCGCGAAGATTGAAGCGCGCGAGGATGAGTTTGCGCCGCTCAGAATCCATGGAGGCGGATTGCAGGCCATCGAGTTTTCGCCAAAGGTCGCCAGCGCACAAGTGAAGTCGGCGGTGCTGCTGGGCGGACTTTTTGCCGAAGGCGAAACCGTCGTGCATGAACCCGTTCGCACGCGTGACCATACGGAACTGGCGCTCGCCGAAATGGGCGCGGCGATTACTCATAACAATGGAACGATTCGGCTGCAGGGCCGTCCGAAACTGCGCGCGCGGCAGGTCGCAGTTCCCGGAGACATTTCTGCGGCGACTTTTTTCCTGGCCGCCTCGCTCATCGTTCCCGATTCCGAATTGATCATTCAAAGTGTGGGCTTGAATCCCACGCGCACCGCGATTTTGGATTTTCTGGCTTCGATTGGCGCGCCTGTTTCCGTTGTGGCGCTGGCCTCGCGCGATGGCGAACTGGTTGGCGACATCAACATTCATCACGCCTACGTGAAGGGCGGCAAAATTTCCGGCCCTCTCGTCGCGCGCTTAATCGATGAATTACCTATGCTTGCCGCCCTCGGGCCGTACACACAAGAGGGAATCGAAATTCGCGACGCGAAGGAACTGCGCGTGAAAGAGAGCGACCGCATCGCCGTGGTCGCCGAGAATCTGCGCCAGATGGGCGCGGAGGTGGAGGAGTTTCCCGATGGTTTGCGCGTGGCTGGAAGCAGTGCGGGCCGGCTCCGAGGCGCCGTTATCGACCCTCACGATGACCATCGCACCGCCATGGCTTTTGCGATTGCCGCGCTCGGTGCCGTGGGGGAAACAACGATTCGCGATCCCGATTGTGTGGGAATTTCTTTTCCGGGATTCTTTGATTTACTCGATGCTTTGCTTAAATTGCCGCAGGAAGATGAGTTGAACGCGAAGTCCTGAGCTACTCCGCTTTGTGAATGGAAATCGTGCCGTAGGTTGTGCTCAGGGTAATGCGCGGCCCGCCGTTTCCGTATGAGCCTTGAAGGATGGTGGTCCTTCCGGTGGTCGAGGATTTCAACGCGGAGTTCTCAAAATCATTTTGAATATCGCCGTTCCGCGAAATAGCCGAAATGGTGAAGTTCGCGCGCGCCGGAAGCGTGATGTCGATATTTCCGGACTCATCGGCGATGCGCACATCGTCGCGCGGCGCCTGAGTGAATCGCAAATTGATGTCTCCGCGCCGGTCGGTGAGGTCAATCCGACCATTGATGTCTTCGAGCGTCACGTCTTTGTTTCCGGTGGTGAGCGTGAAACTGCCGGTCACATCCGACACAGAGAGATCGCCGGAGTCGAGTTCCATTTGCCCCGAAAGTTTGCCGAGAGTCAGGTTGCTGACGGACGAGGTGAACCGCGTAGTCTTGCCGATATTGCGCGCGCGAATCGGGCCGAAAAAATCTCCATCGATAGTGGCGTCGCCGGTGATATCCGAGAGGTCCACTTCGCCGCCTCGGCCATCGAGGCGCACATTCCCTTTGACGGTATCAACGCGCGTGTCGCCGCGCGCCATTGTGGCCGCGACGTCGCCCTGCACGTCATGCAAATCCAAATCGCCGTTTTTCGAATTCACCGTGACCGGTGCGTTCAGGCCGGATGCGCGAACGTCGCCATGATTCGTCTGCAAATTAACAGGAGATTGCGAGGGAACGAGAACAGTCAAATCCGTGCGCACGCCGGCGCTTTCAAATCCGCGCCCGCCTCCGACCTGCGGCTCAATCTGGTAGCCGTCGCCCGCGGGCGATATTTTCACGTGGACGTTGTCGGCATTCCGTCGCGCCTCTTCTTCCGAAGAAGCCTGCGCAATTTTGTCCACGTTGACGTGAATCTGTGAATCACTCGCAGGACTAACCGTGATATTCCCGTGGTCCGTCATAATGGAAACTGCCCCATTCGATTTCGCGGATACCGCAGGCAAATCCGTTTTCCAGTCATAGGAATGATTAAACATTCCATCTATACCAAAATCGAAATCCGAGCTATTCCGCCGCGCCCAATCCACTCCGGCAAATCCCGCCACCACGATGAGAAGAATGATAATCAGCGCAATTTCGCCGCCCGAAATAGCCGAAGCTCTCGGTGCGCCGCTCCGCGAGGCCAGCAAATGATCAAAGAGCAGCGCAATGCCCCAGATCACCAGCAGCAGCGGCCAGTAGCGCTCGAATATCCGCGCAATGCCAATGTCCGGCCGGAATTCATGCGCCAGGAAAATCAGTCCAATGAGGATCAGCAGTATGCCGCCAAAAATCGAGCGGCGCCGGGGCTGGTAGTAGTAGGCCATTAGAGTGACGGCGGAGCAGCAGGCGGAGGCGGCGCTTGGCCGCCCGGTTGTGCGGCGGGCTGCGTCTCCCACGGATTCACGTGCCCTGATGCCGAAGCCGTATCAGAAAGAAGTTTTACAATGCCGATTACGATCAGAATCACCGGCCAGGTACGGTCAAATGAATAGTTCCAGGTCATCTGGCCAATGAAAAACAGCAGCCCAACAGTAATTAGGATCGCCGGGCCCATCAGCCCATGGATGCGGCAGCGCGCGCAACTGCAATTTCTCCACCGTGCCATGTTTCATTCCTCCTGTTAATTCCTAACCGCGTGTTCGCCGGATAATGAGAGCAACGCCAATCGCCACCAGCGCCAGCGGCCAAAGTCGCCATACCCACATCGAACTCAGCACTCCCGTGGTACCCAGCAAGAAAATCACCCCGAGCGCGATAAGCACAATCGAGCCGGTGATGTTGGGACCGCTCGGAGCAGCGGATGCCTCTCCCTCCATACCAGGTGCTGCTGGAGCCGTTGGCTCACTAAAGAATCCCGGACTCGGTAATCCGAGCCGCTTCGCCTTTGCTGTCCGGTATGCCTCAATCGGCATGTAGCAGCAGAACACACCAAGAAAAATCGCGAGGAGCACCTGCATTCCTTCCGGTGTTCCATTCGCGCTCAAAATCGCGATAATTCCGCCGAAGATGATGACGTGAATCAATCCCTTAACGTATTCGCCGTTGTACACTGCACCGAGTCCCGGAATGAATCCGAGCGCCAATGCCGTTCCAGGATTGGGCCCTTGGGGTTCAACAGCCACGTACGGATACGTTGCCGCCGGCGCGCCTGGCGCGAATTGCGATGCGGTAGCTTGTGGCGGCGCCATGGTCGCCGCGAGGCACGTTTCGCAATAGAGCGCTCCGCGAACTTCCCGCGAGCATTGCGAGCACATCGCCTTCCCGCAGTTCCGGCAGTACCCGACGGCATCTGCTTCCGGGTGAACAGCGCATTTCATGGAGCGCTCCTTGTCCT
>DAIRCW010000143.1:0-7528 GCA_036796475.1 Candidatus Acidiferrales bacterium
GGCAGATGATGCAGGCGGCGGCTGAAGGAAAGCTGAAAGCTCTCTATGTGGTCGGCGCCAATCCGGTGAAGACATTCGCTGTGAAAGCGCCGGGGAAGTTTGCCGGCGTGGACTTTATGGTTGTGCAGGACATGTTCATGACCGAGACGGCGCAGCACGCGGACGTGATTTTGCCGGCGGCTTCGACGTATGAAAAGGAAGGCACAGTCACCAATACGGCCGGAGAGATTCAGATGGTGTGGCGCGCGGTGGACGCACAAGGGCCGCGCAGCGATTTTGACCTGCTGCGCATTGTGATTCATCAGCTGGCTCAGCTGGGACTCGGCGCGGGCATCAAGCACCGGACTTCGGCGGCAGTGCTCGAAGAAATTCGCCAGAACGTGCGTGGTTATGACGTTCCGACCGTGGGATTGCTCACGGGCGGCGTCGAGAAGGTGAGCGCGGCGCCAGCGAATGCGGATGGCGCGATGGAAGCGGCCGCGGATCTGATTTTTTCGTCCAATGATTTTCTGTTTTCCAGCGGGACACTGGGACGCTACTGTTCCAAACTCAATTCATGCAAGGAATCCAAGGAAAAGCCGTGGACTTCGTCACCCAGCATCCAGTCCTGGTGGTATCGTTAATTAAAATTGCGATCGCGCTGTTTGTAGTGATGACGGCGCTCGCATACCTCACCTGGTTCGAGCGCAAAGTTGTTGCGCGCATCCAGTCGCGGTGGGGCCCGTATTGGGTCGGGCCGCACGGATTGCTGCAGCCGCTCGCGGACGGCATCAAATTTCTTTTTAAAGAGGATATCGTTCCGCCCAGCGCGGACAAAGTGACTTATCTGCTCGCGCCGTTTTTGGCGCTGGCGCTGGCGCTGACCACTCTGGCGCTTATTCCGATAGGGCCCGCGAGCATCAAGGTGCTGGGGCAGACGACGCAGTTGGTAATTTCGCACAGCCCGGTGGGGCTGATTCTGCTCTTCGCCATTTCGTCGATTGGCGTTTACGGCGTAGCGCTCGCAGGGTGGTCATCGAACAGCAAATATCCGCTGCTCGGCGGGCTGCGCAGTTCGGCGCAGATGATCAGCTATGAAGTTTCGCTGACGCTTTCGGTGGTTGGCGTGCTGCTGCTGGCCGGCTCATTCGACTTTTATCAGATTGTGGAGCACCAATCGGGACACTGGGTGCACTTTTTCCCGCGCTGGGAGGTCATTCCTCAATTCTTGGGATTCATTTGCTATCTGACCGCCGCGATTGCGGAGACGAACCGCGTGCCGTTCGATTTGCCCGAAGCGGAAACGGAATTGGTGGCCGGCTTCCATACGGAATATTCGAGCTTCAAGTTCGCGATGTTTTTCATGGCGGAATACGCGAACATGATTACGGTTTCGTGTCTCGCGACGTTGCTGTTCCTCGGCGGATGGCTCTCACCCTTTCCTCCTCCCGAGGCGGGCAGCGCGTGGCACTGGCAGCTTTATTTGCCCGCAGCGGGATTAATCATTGGCGGGATTGCGCTGATTATCGGCGGGCTGCGCAGCGTACAGTGGAACGCCAAGGCGGTGTTCCCTGTGCTTGGAATTGTTTGCATCGGCGTGGGGTATCTGTGCACGTGGTCGAGCGTGATGCCGGTGATTCAAGGGCCGTTCTGGTTCCTCGGGAAAGTTTTCTTTCTGCTGTTCTTTTATGTGTGGGCGCGCGGGACGCTGCCCCGCTTCCGTTATGACCAGCTGATGGCGTTCGGATGGAAATTCCTGCTGCCGCTTTCGCTGATTAATCTGGTGGCCACGGGCCTGGTGGTGGTGCTGAGGATGCGTTCATGAGCGTGGCGATGTTGGTGTTCATCGCCTGCGGAGTTATCGCCGTGCTGGGCGCGATTGGGCTGATCCTCGCGCGCGAGCCGGTGCACAGTGCGCTTTCGCTCGTGCTGGTGATGGTGGCGCTGGCGGTGCTGTACTTGCTTCTCGGTGCGGCATTCATCGCGGCCATACAGATTCTCGTTTACGCCGGCGCGATCATGGTGCTTTTCGTGTTCGTGATTATGCTGCTCAACGCCGGAGTGGAAGTGCGCACGAATCTGAGCAAGCTGGCGCGCTTCGCGGGCATTCCGCTGGCGGTTGTCTTCCTGGTGGAGATGGCTTACACGCTCATCCACGAATACGGCCAGCGCGCAGGAGCGGCTGCCGGGCCGGTGCCCGCCTCAACGGAGCAGCTTTCGATGAAACTGTTCACGGAATTCGTGCTGCCGTTCGAACTGACTTCGATTTTGATTCTGATCGCGATTTTGGGCGCGCTGGTGCTCGCCAAGAAGGAAGCGTAAAGAATGGTGCCGATTTCATATTACATAATTCTGAGCGCGGTGCTTTTTGGACTGGGTGTGATCGGGTTCGTGTTCAAGCGCAATATCATCACGATTTTCATGTCCATCGAGCTGATGCTGAACGCGGTGAACCTGGCGTTTGTGGCCTTCAGCCGCGAATTTAACCAGCTGGACGGATTGGTTTTCGTTTTCTTCGTGATTGTGGTGGCGGCGGCGGAAGCGGCGGTGGGGCTGGCGATTATTATGGTCATCGCACGCAACCGCAAGTCGTTGAACGTCGAAGATGTGAATTTGCTGAAGTTCTAAGCGCGAAAAAATTCGAATGTTCATGCTGAATCATCTGTGGATACTTGTGGCCCTGCCGCTGGCAGGCTCGATGCTGACGCTGCTGGCTGGGCGGCACTGGCCGAAGAAGCTCGTCAACTTGTCGAGCATCGGCTTCCCCGTGCTGGCGTTTCTGTCGTATTGCGAACTGGTGCGCGAGTTTTTCGCGCTTCCGGCGGACCAGATTCCGTGGATTCACAGCTACTTCACCTGGATGACCGCGGGTAATTTCCGCGTGGATTTCGCGCTGCAGGTGGATCAGCTCACCATCGTGATGCTCGGCGTGGTGACCTTCGTGGGCATGCTCATTCACATTTATTCCGCGGGATACATGGCGCATGAAGAGGGCTATTACAGATTCTTCGCGGAAATGAACCTGTTCATGTTTTTCATGACCACGCTGGTGATGGCCGCGAACCTGGTGCTGCTCTTCGTCGGATGGGAAGGCGTGGGCTTGTGCAGCTATTTGCTGATCAGCTTTTTCTTCACCAAGCACTCGGCGGCGAACGCAGGGAAGAAAGCGTTCATCACTACGCGCATTGGCGACTGGGGATTCACGGTCGGAATCCTGATGGCGTTCTGGAACTTCAAGGCCATCGATTACAAGACAATGTTTGCTGCGGTTACGAACGTGCCCGCCGAGGGCATGCATCACTGGGGCGTGCTGACTTCGATCTGCCTGCTGCTGCTCGCGGGCGCGGTGGGCAAGTCCGCGCAATTGCCGCTGTACGTATGGCTGCCGGACGCGATGGAGGGCCCGACGCCGGTGAGCGCGTTGATTCACGCGGCCACCATGGTGACGGCCGGCGTGTACATGGTGGCGCGCATGAATCCGCTTTTCAGCCGCGCGCCTGCGGCCATGCTGGCGGTGGCGATCATTGGCGCGGTGACTGCATTATTCGCCGCGACGATTGGACTAGCGCAGTCGGACATCAAGAAGGTGCTCGCGTATTCGACGATTTCGCAGCTGGGCTACATGTTTTTGGCCTGCGGCGTGGGCGCGTTCTCCGCGGGAATTTTTCATCTGATGACTCATGCGTTTTTCAAAGCGCTGCTCTTCCTTTGCGCGGGCAGCGTGATTCACGCCATGGGTGGCACGCAGGACATGTTCCAGATGGGCGGCCTGCGGAAAAAAATCCCGTGGACGTACGCGACGATGCTTGTGGCCACCCTGGCGATTTCCGGCGCGCCGCTATTTGCGGGATTTTTCAGCAAGGATCAAATACTTTTTGACGCCTACGCCGGCACGAACGCCAATTTCCTGCTCTACGCATTGGGAATGGCGGGTGCTCTGCTAACAGCCTGCTACATGTTCCGGCTGATTTTCCTGACGTTTCACGGCGAGCCGCGATATGACGAGCATCACGTGCACGTTCACGAATCGCCGAAAGTGATGCTCGTGCCGCTGGTGATTCTCGCGATTTTGTCGGTGATTGGCGGCTGGTTCGTACTGCCGACGTACTGGGGCGGCAAGGATTATTTCAAGAGCTTCCTCGATCCGGTGTTTGGCGCTTCACAGGAACTTGCAATGAAGCTCCATCCTGGATACACCGAGCCGCCGCATTCGCTCGAATATCAAATGGCGGCGATTGCCGTCATCGTGGCGTTCATTGGATTCCTGATCGCGCTTTATCTGTACATCATACGGCCCAGCGCGGCGAAAAAACTCGCCAACGGCCTTCGCCCGATTTACACGCTGCTCTGGAACAAATACTGGGTGGACGAGCTCTACGGCGCGGTGATTATCGGGCCGCTCATCTGGCTCTCGCGCAACGTGCTGTGGAAAGTGATCGACGTCGGGCTGATTGACGGCACAGTGAACGGCTCGGCATTCGTTTCCCGCGGCGTCGGCGGCGGATTGAGGCGCATGCAGGGCGGAAACACGCGCAGTTACGCCGCGTGGGTGGTGATTGGCGCGGTGGCGGTTACTGTTTTCTTTGTGTGGATGGTGCGCTAGTGCAGAACGGTAGCTTCATACTGACGGTGCTGACGTTCTTTCCGATTTTCGGAATGTTTGCGCTGCTTTTGCTCAAAGGCGACGATCACGTGTGGATTCGCCGCCTCGCGCTGGTCACTTCCATCATCGAATTCATCCTGTCGCTCTTTTTGCTTCGCGGATTCGATTTGGGCAACGGCGGCTATCAGCTCGAAGAGTTTCACAACTGGATTCCCAGTCTCGAAATTCATTACCACATGGGAGTCGACGGCATCAGCCTTTTCCTCATTCTGCTGACGACGTTTCTCACGCCGCTCGCCGTGCTGTGCTCGTGGAAAAGCATCCAGTCGCACGTGAAGGAATTCTTCGCCATGCTGCTGGTGCTCGAAACCGGCATGATTGGCGTTTTCTGCTCGCTGGACCTCTTCCTATTTTTCGTTTTCTGGGAAGTGATGCTCATTCCGATGTACTTCCTCATCGGCGTCTGGGGACACGGGCGGAAAATCTACGCCGCGCTGAAATTCATTTTGTACACGATGATCGGCTCGATCCTGATGCTGGTGGCGATTTTGTGGCTGTATCACACCGCGCGTACATTCGACTTGCCCACAATTCAAACGCTGCTCGCAAATGGCCAGCTCTCCTTCCCGCCAACCACAGAACTGCTGCTGTTCCTAGCGTTTCTGCTGGCATTCGCCATTAAAGTGCCGCTCTTCCCGCTGCACACCTGGCTGCCGGATGCGCACACCGAAGCGCCGACGGCGGGGTCTGTGATTCTTGCGGGCGTGCTGCTGAAGATGGGCACTTACGGCATGCTGCGCTTCTGCCTGCCGCTTTTCCCGCAGGCTTCGCATCGCGCGGCGCCAGTCATCGCGGTGCTGGCGATTATCGGCATCGTGTACGCGGCACTGGTGGCCATGATTCAGCACGATTTGAAGCGGCTGGTGGCGTATACGTCCGTGAGCCATTTGGGATTCGTGGTGCTCGGGATTTTCGTCTTCAATCCGACAGCGATGGAAGGCGCGATTTATCAGATGCTGAATCACGGCGTCTCCACTGGAATGCTCTTCCTCGTTTGCGGAATGCTCTACGACCGGCGGCACACGTACGAATTCAGCGAATATGGCGGGCTGGCGAAGCCGATGCCGGTTTTCAGCGCTTTTTTCCTGTTCGCATGTCTCTCTTCGCTGGCGCTGCCGATGCTCAATGGCTTCGTCGGCGAATTCATGATTCTCATCGGCGTTTTTGATGCGCGCCATTTCGCGTGGGCCACTTGGGCGGCCACCGGCGCGATTCTCTCGGCAATCTACTTGCTGTGGGCCTATCAGCGCATATCGCACGAAAAAATCACGGTGCCGAAGAACGAGAATCTGCCGGATGCGACGCCGCGGGAGCGGCTGATCCTGATTGTCGCGTCCATCATGATTCTGTTCATGGGCATTTTTTCGCCGCTCTTCACGCACCGCATGGACGCGACCACCAACGCGCTGCTCGAACAGATGCAGCGCACCGCGAGCTATCAGGCGCGCGCATGGCAAGCTCATACGGATAAAGCCCGCGCCGCAACGCAGGCGAAAAACGCGCACGAAGTCGCAATGCGCAGCGTAACTCTGGAAAGGCAGGCCCGGCCGTAATGTTTCCTCCGCTGCAAGATCTCTATCGAATTGGACCGGAAATCATTCTGTCGCTTTTCGGCATGCTCATCATGCTAATCGACCCGTTTGTGCCCGCCGGGCGCAAACGTTCTATGGGCTGGCTCGGTTTCGCGGGTACGCTCGTGGCGCTGGCGTCTCTGCGCTGGGCGTTTTTGAACCGTGGCTCGGCCTATTCCGACCTGTTCCGCATGGACACGTTCAGCCTGTTCGTCCACGGAATCGTGATTGCGGTTGCGGCGCTGGCGATTCTCGGCTCGTTCGATTATCTGGATAGTGAAGGCATTCAGCGCGGCGAATATTATGCGCTGCTGCTCTTTGCCACGGCGGGAATGGGCATTCTCGCGGGCGCAAACGAACTGCTCACCGCGTTCGTGGGACTCGAGATGAGTTCCATTTCCACCTACATTCTCGCGGGCTTCCGGCGCAACGCGCTGAAATCGAACGAATCGTCGATGAAATATTTCCTGCTCGGCTCCTTCGCCACGGCATTTTTCCTTTATGGCATCGCGCTGACCTATGGTGCAACGCGCAGCACGCGGTTTGACGTCGTAAGCGCCGCGCTCGTGTCGCACGGAACGGGCGTGCTGCTGATTCTTGGCCTCGGGCTGATTTTCGTCGGGCTGGGGTTCAAAGTCGTCGCCGCGCCATTCCAAATTTACACGCCTGACGTCTACGAAGGCGCGCCCACGCCGGTCACGGCGGTGCTTGCCTGCGGGCCAAAGGCGGCCGCGTTCGCGGTAATGCTGCGGATTTTCTACAGCGCGTTTGGCAGCGCGTCACACACATGGTTCTGGGTGATTTGGGTTTCCGCTGTGCTGACCATGTGCATCGGAAATTTTGCGGCGCTTGTGCAATCCAATGTGAAGCGGCTGCTGGCGTATTCTTCCATCGCGCACGCGGGATACATTCTGGTGGCGTTTGTCGCAGCAAGCGAAACGGGAGCGGCGGCTGTGCTGTTTTATCTTGCTTCGTACGCCGCGATGACGCTCGGCGCGTTTTTGATCGTCGCTTACGTGGGCGGGGCGGGCGAACGCCGCCTCAATGTGGACGATTATGCGGGCCTCGGCACGAGCCAGCCGTGGGTGGCGGCGGGCTTCTCGCTATTTCTTTTGTCGCTGCTGGGATTGCCGGCCACCGCCGGTTTCCTAGGAAAGTTCTACGCGTTTTCCGCAGCGCTGGATCAGCGGCTGGTCTGGCTGGTAGTGATTGCGGCGATCAACAGCGTGATTGGCGCTTACTACTATCTGAAAATAATCGTCGCGATGTACTTCTGGGAGCCAAATCAGCAATGGTCGCCAGCACCCATGCGCGC
>DAIRCW010000144.1:0-7351 GCA_036796475.1 Candidatus Acidiferrales bacterium
AGTAGCGGCAGAGAGTCACAAAGCGAAGTATGAAGAGAGAAGGGCCGGCGCAGAGCCGGCCTTTTTTTTGGCGGAAGCTTCCCTGGGAATTTCAGGCCGAGGTGGGGAGGGGGACGATGGCGCGGCGGACGTGGCCGCGGCCGATGAGGACGTCGCCGGCGCGCGCCTGGACTTCGAAAATGAGAAAGCGGCCTTCGTTGCCAATGTAACGCGCTTGGGCGCGGACAGTTTTGCCCTGCGGCACAGCCTTGAGGTGGTCCACTTCAATGCGCGTGCCGACGCTGATGTGGCCGGGAGGCAAATGCGGGCGAACGGATTCGGCGGCGGCGACTTCCATTAAGCCGATCATCGAAGGCGTGGAAAAAATGGCGGGAAGGTCGGGATTGTAGGCGGCGATGGTCCACTGAAACTCTACAATGCGCTCGATGGAGGCTTCGAGGCCGATGGGCAAATTTGGAAACGGGGCAGGCGCGGATTTCGAAGCGGACTTTGAGGCCGACTTCGACTTTTTAGGGCGAGCTTTGACGGACTTTGGTTTTCGTGTGGAGCGTTTCTTCACAGTTCCTCTTCGCCGAGGGCTGGAGAAATTTCGTGAGCGTAAGGCGCGCGGAGGAAATCGTGAACGAATTCGGCGAGAGTTACGCCGAATTGCTTCCAGAGGCGTTTGCGGAGGCTGCGGTAGTCCTGCGCGCCGCTGAAAAGATCGCGGAGGAGTTCGCGGAAAGTGGCGCTGCGGCGGGCGAACTGTACCATCCGCGTGGTGACGGCGCCGCCGAGGAAAGTGCCACCAAAAACGCGGCGAACGAGGCGCGTGGCGATTTCGAGATCGCTGATAAATTCGGCGCGCAGGCGCGCGGGATAATTTTCGGGCTGCGCGGCGATGAGCGATTGCGCGAGCAGGTCGCCGGAACGGAGCGCGTAGAAAAGGCCTTCGCCAGTGATGGGATCAACGCAAGCGGCGGCGTCTCCGGCGAGCGCCCAATTGCCTCCGGCGATTTTGCGGTGGCGCAGAGTGCCGAGTTCAGGGGAAGGCAGAACGTGGCTGTAAAACTGCGCGCCGGCGACGGGGATTTTTTCTTCGCGAATGAAAGTATCGAGCAGATTGCGCAGGCGCTGCGTGGTGTACTGCGCCATTTTTGCGCAGATGCCGACGGAGAGATGGTCGGTCCGCGGAAAGGACCAGAGATAGCCGGACATGCGGTCGAGAAATTTAATTTTGATCATTTCTTCTTTGGCGGGAATGAAGTAGCCGAGAGTGACTTCGAGATCGCGCGGGCGGAGCGGCGTGGTGCCGGGGAGAAGTTGATTGCGCGCGCCGGCCGCGAGGACGACGAAATCGGCGGAGTGTTCGATACCCGCGGCGGTGAGGGAAATTTGCGGGCCGGAAGTGTCCACGCGAGTGACGCGCGCGTGATGCATTTTGCAACCGGCGGCTTCGGCGCGGCCGAGGAGCAGGCCGTTCAGGACGGCGCGCGAATAGATCACCAGCGGTCGTGACATTTGGAAGCGGGCGCGGTGTCCGCGGGAGGAAATGAGTTCGGCAGCGTGAACTTGTTTTTTCGCGGCAGGGCCGTCGAGGAGGAACGGATATTTTTCGATGGCTTTGTGGGTGAGGCCGCCGCCGCAGGGTTTTTCCCAGGCGAGATGCTCGTCGAAAAGGGAGACGTTGAATCCAGCGATGCTCAATTTTTCGGCGCAAAGAGCGCCGGCGGGCCCGCCGCCGACAATGGCAATGTGCTTCATTCGCGTGTGCTGCGCACAGATGGGAAGAGCGCGCAGGCTCAAACCGGGGAGTATAGCACCAAGTTAAATGATACGCGTTTTCCTTCGCAAAGGCCGAGGCGTGAATGACATCGGGAAATGGGTGTTGAAGGTCTCCGCTATCCGGGTGGGCGTTTGGGGACGAGAGCTTTGCCAGAAGGGTCGCGGGCGGCGCTGCACTGGGCTGTGGTCTCAGTTCAGGTCGAGGGTGACTTCGGCGCCGCGGGTGGCGGCTAGGGTTTTGGCGGCGTTGCCGCGGTTGATGGCGACTTCGAAGAAGCCGCTGGAACCAAGAATCAGAACGGGCTCGTTGGGAGCGCCACTGCCAAAGGTTTGTGCGAACTTGGAAATTTCCGCGTTGCCGACGCGCATTTTGAATTTCGAGCCGGCGAGGACTTGGGGCACATCCTCGGCCGTGAGATTGGTGAGCAGGTTGCCGAAATTGTCGGCGCGCAAAATGACACCTTTGACGGTGTTGCCGGCCTGCTTGGGCTTAGGCAGAGTGAAGCGGACGAAGTCGGTGATTTCTTCGCCGAAAGAATTGCTCTGGCCATTTTTGGAGAGCCAGGCGGCGACGGGCGAAAAAATGTCGCGTCCGTGAAACGTGTTGCTGACGGGCTGGAGAAAATAGTGTTCAGCGGTGATGTGGCGGACGGTGACGGATTCTTCCTTGTGATAAATCATGGAGAGAACGCCGTTATCGGGGGCGACGAAATAGTGCTGGCCGGCGGTGACGAGGAGCGGGCGGCGTTCGGTGCCGACGCCCGGGTCCACGACGACGACGTGAACGGTGCGGGGCGGGAAGAATTTGTAAGCCTGTCCGATGGCCAGCGCGCCGTCGAGCAGATCGTAGGGCAGGATTTTGTGAGTGATGTCCACGATTTCGGCGTCCGGATTGATGCTGAGGATGACGCCTTTCATCGAGGCGACGAGCGCGTCGGCGGTGCCGAAGTCGGTGGTTAGCGTGATGATGGGCCGGGGCAAAGATTTCTCCAAGTGGGATGAAATGTGGTTCAGAACATTGACATCCAAAAGTTTGGCAAAGACGAGCGCGCGAATCAATGCGCTGCCCCGACGAGGTTTCCTGTTCTGAAAATGCGGCGCGCAGGCGGGTGACAGCCAAAGGAAGGATGTCACATGCGGCCGGGGATTTGGGGCATGCGCATAAGGTTCAGGGCGCTTTTCTTTTCGGCTTTGTCGTTGCCCCAGGTCCAGTAGAGGCCGAGATAACCGTAGGTTTCCGCCATGCCGAAGACGGAATGGCCGTAGGCGAAGAGGAGTTGAAATCCGGGATTGCGGAAATAATAGTAGCCGCCGATATCGACGAGCGTGGCCTTGCCGGGTTCGGTGGTCAGCGGGCCTTCGCCGCCGTGAGAAAAAACTTCGCCGCCGAGAGTGAGTTTTTTGCCGATGTCGCGCTGGAGGAGCCATCCGCCGAAGGGGAAATTATGGAAGCCGTCCTGGGAGTTGAGGACTTCGCCGGCGCCGCCGTAAGTGGTCCAGGGGCCGAAACTTTTTTGCACCCAGACGGGCAGACGGAACCAAAGTTTGCCGACGCCGAGGCCGAGGTTGCTGTTGCCGGTGGGCGCTTCAATCATGGTGAAGGTACCGATCATTGGACGATGCTTGGTCTCTTTGATGAAGCGAACCTTCGCGCCGATTTCGGTGTCGCCGAGGCCGAAGTGGCGCACGCCGACGCCGGCGCCATTGTAGCGAGGATTGTTGTACGGAAAAATCGCCGACGCGGGCATGACGAAATGAAGCTGCACGTTGGGCACGACGCCCCAGTTGAATTCGATGGCGGGGCCGCCGGTGTCAAGCTCAGCGCCGGTGCCGTCCATGTTGCCGAAGACGTAGAATTCGTAATGGCGGAAGTCGACGGGCTCGGGATCGTCGGTTTGGAATGGCGGGCCGGCCTTTGCGGCGGTGACGGCGATGAAGAGCGCGGAAATTGCGAGGATGGCCGCGCGGCAGAGTTTGAGTCGCGTCATTCGTCCCGTCCTTTCGGGTTTTGTAGTGTACTTGGAACGCGGCTTGCGCCAATCAGGTTTCAGGCGGATTTTCGCCGAAAAGGTGATCTGGGGCTAGAATCTTGAATCGCGCTGGGTTAAGCGACTGTCGGCTAGGCTCCAGAGGTGAGGGCGAGATACGATTTGCCAGCGCGGTTTAAGGAGGCATTGCGAAGCCGCTGACTATTTTCGGGCTGTTTGCGGTGACGGCGATGCTGGTGTGCTACGCGCTGGAGCGCCGCAGTTCGTGGTTCATTTTCGCGTTTGCGATTTCGTGCGCGCTTGGATCGGCATACGGGTTTTTGCAAGGCGCGTGGCCGTTTGGAGTTGTTGAGGCGGTTTGGTGCGCGGTAGCGCTGCGGCGATGGTGGCTGGCGCGGCGCGGCGGAGCGTCTGAAAACGCGCGGCAGGTTTCTTGACCCGCGCAAATGGGGACGATATTCTGACGGATAATTGTGATGACGATGCAGCGAGTTTACCTCGACTATAACGCGACGACGCCGGTGGACCGCGAAGTGCTGGCGGCGATGCTGCCGTTTTTTGCGGAGAAGCATGGCAATGCGAGTTCGATTCACGCGGCGGGGCAGGAGGCGCGCGCGGCAGTGGAGTCGGCGCGAGCTTCGGTGGCGGCGCTGGTTGGCGCGAAGGCTTCGGAAATTGTGTTCACCAGCGGCGGGACGGAAGCGGACAATCTGGCGATTTTCGGATTTGTGCGCGCATTCCGGCGCGAGCGGAAGCACGTGATTTGTTCGCCGATCGAGCATCATGCGGTGCTGCATTCTGTGGAGGAATTGGAGAGGCAGGGAATTGAAGTGAGCTGGCTGCCGGTTTCGTCGAGCGGCGTGGTGGATCCGGAGGATGTGCGGCGGGCGCTGCGTTCGGAGACGATTTTGATTGCGGTGATGCACGCGAACAATGAGCTGGGGACGATTCAGCCGGTAGAAGAAATTGGGCGCATCGCGTACGAGGCGGATGTGTATTTTCACTGCGACGCGGTGCAGTCCGCGGGGAAAATTCCTGTGGACGTGAACGGAATGAAGGCAGATTTTGTGGCGCTTTCGGCGCACAAGATTTACGGGCCGAAGGGCGTTGGCGCGTTGTACGTGCGGGAAAATACGCCGCTTGAACCATTGTTTTTTGGCGGGACGAGCGAGAGGGACAAGCGTCCTGGGACGGAGAATGTGGCAGGGATTGTGGGATTCGGCAAAGCGGCGGAATTGGCGCGCGCGAATCTTGCGGATGAGCCGGGGCGAATTGGCGCGTTGCGCGACAGATTGGAGCAGGGAATTGTCGCAAGCGTGCCGGATGCGCGGGTGAACAGCGCGGGCGCGAAGCGCACTCCGAATACGGCGAACATCACGTTCGCGAATGGTGAGGGCGAGTCACTGGTGATCGCGCTCGATTTGCAGGGCGTGCAATGTTCGACGGGCGCGGCGTGCGCCTCGGGAGCGACTTTGCCTTCGCACGTGTTGAGCGCGATTGGTTTGCCGCGCGAGGAAGCGAAGTGCACGCTGCGGTTCAGCCTCGGGCGGTTTACTACGGAAGAAGACGTTCGCTATGCGCTGGAAGTGATTCCTGCGGCGGTGGAGCGGCTGCGCGAGCTTTCGCCGACGTATCGAAAAGCTGTTCCGGCGCGGTGATTGCCGCGAGATTGTTATTTTGAATGAACTGAAATATGTCGAGCACAGGACAAAACGAATTGACGGCGGTGGCGATGAGCGGCGGCGTGGACAGTTCCACGGCGGCCGCGCTGCTGCATGAAACGGGCGCGCCGATCGTCGGGCTGACCATGCAGCTGTGGAATCAGCGGCGGCTGCCGGAGCTGGCCGCCGGCGAGGGCCCGACGCCGCATCGGTGCTGTTCGCTCGATGACGTTTACGACGCGCGGCGCGTGGCGAAGCATTTGGGGTTTCCTTTTTACGTGGTGAATTTCGAGCGCGTGTTCGAGGAGCGCGTGGTGAAGCCGTTCGTGGCCGAGTACCTGGCCGGCCGCACGCCGATTCCCTGCACGCTGTGCAACAATCACGTGAAATTCGAGCAGCTACTGGTGACCGCGCGGCAAATTGGCGCGTCGCGCGTGGCGACGGGGCATTACGCGCGTGTGCGGTGGAACACGGATTCGGGGCGGTACGAGCTTTTGCGCGCGGCGGACGAATCGAAGGACCAGTCGTATTTTCTTTTTGGGCTGACGCAGGAGCAGCTTTCGCGCTCGTGTTTTCCGCTGGGCGAATTGAGCAAGGCGGAAGTGCGCGAGATTGCGCGGCGCGCGCAGCTTCCCGTGGCGGAGAAGCCGGAGAGCCAGGAAATTTGTTTTGTGCCGACGGGGAATTACGTGCGGTTCATCGGGAGCTATTTGCGGGAGCAGGGCAGCGAGTTGCCGGCGGAGTCCGGAGAAATTGTGACCACGGATGGAACGGTGATTGGAAGGCATGAAGGTTTGCATCGCTACACAGTGGGGCAGCGACGCGGATTGGGATTCGCGGCGGGGAAGCCCGTGTACGTGTTGGAGCTGGACCGCGCGAACAATCGCGTGATTGTGGGCGAGAACGAGGAGCTGTTCACGACCTTGTGCGAAGTGCGCGACGTGAATTGGGTTTCTATTGCGCGTCCGGAGGCGCCAGTGCGAGCGGAAGTGAAGGTGCGCCACAAGCATGAGGCGGCGAGCGCGACGGTTGAGGCGCTCGATGAGACAACGGCGCGCGTTCGATTTGATGAGCCGCAGCGTGCGATTACGCCGGGGCAAGGGGCGGTGTTTTATGCGGGAGATTTGGTGCTCGGCGGAGGGTGGATTAAAGGCAGTGACAAGTGAAGAGTGACGAGCAAGCATGGCGACACGGCTGGTGCAAGTTGAATTGTGAATGGACGCTTAGAGCCTAAGTGGAAACCAACCAACTCATCTACGATTGGAATACGGTGGGGGGCAGCGAAATTCCGCCGGGGCGCAAGGTAATGCTCGATGACGAGACCTTGCGCGACGGGCTGCAGAATCCATCGGTGCGCGATCCCAGCACGGATGAGAAAATTCAGATTCTGCATTTGATGGAGGAGCTGGGCATCGACACGGTGAACATCGGATTGCCTGGCGCGGGCCCGCGCGCGTATGCGGACACTGAGGCGCTGGCGCGGGAGATTGCGCAGTGCCGGATGAAAATCCGGCCGAATTGCGCGGCGCGCACGCACAAGAACGATATTCGGCCGATCGCGGAAATTTCGCAGAAAACGGGAATGCGCATCGAGGCGGCGACATTTCTTGGTTCGAGCCCCATTCGGCGGCTGGTGGAGGATTGGACGGTCGAGCATCTGGAGCGCACCACGGAAGAGGCGGTGCGATTTGCGGTGAGTGAGGGCCTGCCGGTGATGTATGTGACCGAAGATACGACGCGGGCGGACCCGGAGACGGTGAAGAGTTTGTACACGACGGCGATTCGCTGCGGGGCCCGCGCGATTGTGCTGTGCGATACAGTGGGGCATGCGACGCCGCGCGGCGCGTACAATCTGGTGGAATTCGCGATCAAAGAAATCGTGAAGCCGTCGGGCGAAAAGATTCGCGTGGACTGGCACGGGCACAACGATCGCGGGCT
>DAIRCW010000145.1:0-7289 GCA_036796475.1 Candidatus Acidiferrales bacterium
CGCGCGACGAAATTCCTCGAGCGGCGCAACCCTGCGAACACGGAAGAAATTGTCGCCACGGTGCCGCTCTCGACGCGCGACGAGATGCGCGAAGCCATCTCCGCTGCCAGAACCGCCTTTCCCGCCTGGCGCGATACGCCCGCTCCCGAGCGCGGCAAAATTCTCTTCCGCGCCGTGCGCATCATGGAAGAGCGCAAAGACGAGCTCGCACGCACGCTCACGCGCGAAGAAGGCAAGGCCCTCCCCGACGCCCTCGGCGAAGTCCAGCGCGGCATCAACATCCTCGAATTTATGGCCGGCGAGGCGCGGCGTCTCGGCGGCGAAAATTATCCCAGCGAGCTGCGCAAGAATTTTGCTTACAGCGTGAAAGTACCCCTCGGCGTCGTCGGCGCCGTCACCCCATGGAATTTCCCGTTTTGCATTCCGCTCTGGAAGATCGCGCCCGCTCTCGTTGCCGGAAATACTTGCGCCCTGAAGCCTGCCGAGCTGACGCCTCTCTGCGCCCTGCGGATCACCGAGATTTTCGCGGAAGCAGGGCTGCCGCCAGGCGTGCTCAATCTCGTTTTCGGCGCCGGCGAAGAAGTCGGCGACGAACTCGTGCAGAGTCCGCATGTGCGGGCCATTTCCTTCACCGGCTCGACCGAAATCGGCCGCCAGATTTACGCTAACGGCGCGCGGCGCATGCAAAAGATCCAATGCGAAATGGGCGGAAAGAATCCCGTCGTGATTCTCGCCGACGCCGACCTCGCGCTCGCGACGCAATCCGTTCTCTTCGGCGCGTTCGCCTCCACGGGCCAGCGCTGCACCGCCACCAGCCGTGTGATTATCGAACGCAACGTCGCCGACAAATTCGCCGCCATGCTCGTGGAACGCGCCAGCGCCTTCAAAGTTGGCGATGGCCTCGAATCCGGCGTCCAAATGGGCCCCTCTGTTGACGAGACGCAGATGAATTCCGTTCTGAAGTACATCGAAGTCGGCAAAACCGAAGGCGCGCTGATTCTTGGCGGCCATCGCCTGACTGGCGGGGCATTCGACAAAGGCCATTTCATCGAGCCGACGATTTTCGATCACGTGGCCGCGCGCGCCCGCATCGCGCAGGAGGAAATTTTCGGCCCCGTGCTCAGCATCATTCGCGTCAACGATTTCGATGAAGCTCTTGAAGCCGCAAACTCCTGTCGTTACGGACTCGCCAGCTCGATTTACACCAACGACGCTTCGCGGATTTTCGAATTCATCGACCGCATCGAAACCGGCATCACCCACGTGAATTCGCCCACCGTCGGCGGTGAAGCGCACGTCCCGTTTGGCGGCATCAAAGATACAGGCGTTGGCCCGCGCGAAGTGGGCCGCACGGCGCTGGATTTTTATACGGAGCTGAAGACTGTGTACATTGATTACACTGGGCGCAAGCGCGAATCGAGCCTTTACTGATGCGAATTTACTTTGCCCAACGGCGATCCCTCGCAATTTTAATCGGAGTTCTTTCCGCGTTCGTGTGCGGTTCCATCGCCTTTGCCGCCGGCAAGCCAATTATCTGGAAATCCAACGATCGCGCCATTCTCAAAGTGACCGGGATGAAGCCGCCGAAAAGCTGGAGCATCCTCGAAGACGAAAAGCAAAAATCGCGCGTGCTCGTGCAAATGGATAATCACTACGTGCTGCTCGACGCCAAAACCAAGCAGGCCTTCGAAATGAGCCCTGCGCAAATTCGCGCCCACGGCAAGAACTACGAGAGCATCAATCCCGCCGATTCCGAAAAGCCGCTGCCGAGCACGGACTGGGATATGCGCGATATCGGCCCCGCCGAAAGAATTCAGGTCCGCCTCACCACCAACGACGTTCTCCTCGACGTTGAGCTGCCCCACCCGCTCAACTTGCACATCCCCTAGCTTCAGCGACTCCCGCCAGCCGACTCCGCAGCGCCAAAAAGCCCCTTCGCTTCCGCTTCCTTCAGCCGCGCCTCGATGTAATCCCACAGCGCCGGACAGCCTGCGCGAATCGGCGGCCCAATTCTCCGTGTTACCCGCTCATGACTGATCCCGTTTTCCTTCCAACTCTCCCCGTCGTTCGCCAGATTGATCAATACCGGCATCGCGCGATCCATCGCGTTCGCAAACTGCGCTTCGCGAGTCTCTGCCTTCTCGAACTCTTCCCACAATTCCAGAAACTCCGCGCCCGTTTCCACCGGTAGCATCCCGAAAATCCTTTTCACTGCCGCCAACTCCGCCGCTTTGCGCTCTTCCCAGCCTCCCTCGGCATAAACCATCGTGTCGCCTGTATCAATTTCGCCGATATCGTGCACCAACAGCATGCGGATCACGCGATTGATATCGAGCGGCACCTCGGCATACTGCTCAAGCGCCCTCGCCAGCAATGCAAGCTGCCAGCTATGCTCAGCGGAATTCTCGTAGCGATCGAGGCCCAACGGGCGCGTCTTCCGCGTCACGCCTTTCAGCTTCTCTATTTCAAGAATGAAATTGACTATGCTCTGCATGTCCATTTTGTTTGTATCCACTACTGCGCCTCCTAATTCCCCGCGCCCTCCGACACCGGCCCGGGCGAATCCGCTCCCGACTGCGCCGGCCCTTTCAACTCCGCCAGCAAAATCCCCACAAAAACGAGCGCCGCTCCGCCGAGCACCCGCGCGCTCAAATGCTCATGCGCCACAATCACCGAAGTCAGCGCCGCGAACACCGGCTCCAGGCTCAGCAAAATCGCCGTGTGCGCCGGAGAAGTGTACTGCTGCGCCCACACTTGCAGCGAAAAACACAGCGCCGTCGCTCCCACCGCGGTGATGAGAATCGCGCCCACCAAGCTCCCCGACCATTCCACGCGCGGCGGCTCCCATTTCGTCACTGCAAGCAGCGGCAAGCACGCCGCAGTGAGCACCGCCGTCGCTGCCACCTGCAAAAAACTCAGCGCCGCCACGGAATGGCCGCGCCGCGTGTACTTCGCGATCAAAATAATGTGAAACGCGAACATCACCGCGCAGCCCAGCGCCAGAAAATCTCCCACATTCAGCGCGGAAAATCCCGAACGCGGCACCGTGAGAAAATATAATCCGACCAGCGCCGCCACCGCGCCGCTCCACGCCCATTGATTGATTCTTCGTCGCCAGAAAATCGCCAGCAGCACCGGAACCATCACCACGCTCGCGCCGGTGATGAACGCAGCCTTCGACGGCGTGGTAAACTTCAGCCCCAGCGTCTGAAACGCGTACCCGCTGAACATGAAAAATCCGATCAGCGAGCCCGCCGCGAACGTGCCGCGGTCCACTTTGCGCAACGCGCGCGTGTACACCAAGCCCATCACGATGGCAGCCAGGGAAAATCGCAACGCGTTGAAGGAAAAAACGGACGCGAACGCCAGCGCGTCTTTCACCACAACGAAAGTCGCGCCCCAGATCAGCGTGCACAGCGCCAGCGCGAGGTCAGCTTGCAGGCGGCGGTTCATAGTCGCGGCAAATTCCTGAAGCGGCGCTCAGTAACGTTCAGTGGCGCTCGTACACAACGCGCCCGCCGGTAATCGTCACATCCACAGGCGTGGTCATCAACTCGTGCGGCGCCATGCGCATGATGTCCGCGGGATACACAACAATATCCGCGAACATTCCGGCCTTCAGCTCGCCCTTGCGATTCTCCTCGAACTCGCCGTATGCCGAGCCGACTGTGTAATCGTAGATGCACACATCTCTCGGCAATTTTTCCTGCGGCTCCCAACCGCCCGCCGGCCCGCCCTCGGGAAGCTCCCGCGTAACGCACGCATAAATTCCCCGCAGTGGATTCACCGCTTCCACCGGATAATCCGTCCCGAACGCCAGCCGCACGCCATCTTTTCGCATCGTATTCCACGCGTATGCGCCCCTGGAACGTTCCGGCCCAATCCGCTCGCCTGCCCAGCGCTCGTCGTCGAGCAAATGCACCGGCTGCATCGAAGCAATCACGTGCAATTTCGCGAAGCGCGCGAAATCTTCCGGCGCAACAATCTGCGCGTGTTCTACGCGATCGCGCCTGTCGCGCGGCCCATTCGCGGCCAGCACCGCGGCAAACGCATCCAGCGCTACGCGATTCGCCTTGTCGCCAATCGCGTGAAAATTCAGCTGAAATCCGGCCTTGTCGCGCTCGATGGACATGCGATTCAACTCCGCCGGCTGCATCCGCAAAATTCCCGACGTCGAAAGATCATCCGAATACGGCGCCAGCATCGCCGCCGTGCGCGAACCCAGCGAGCCATCCATGAACGCCTTCAGCGCGCCCGTCTTGAGCCACGGGTCCGTCGTGCCGCCTTCGCGTCGTTCCTCTTCAAGCTTCGCCAGCGGCTCCGTGAACGTAAGCCATTCCGTAATGCGCAGTGGCAATTTGCCTTCAGTCTTCAGTTCGCGGTAAATCAAAAAATCGTCCCACGTCGAATAATCCTGAATCGAAGTCACGCCGTGCGAAACCGCATCCGCGAGCGCCAGTTCGATGCCGCGCCTCCGCCGTTCAGGACGGGGCGGCGGAATATGCCGCGACACGAGGCTCATCGCCGCATCTTCCTCCAGCATTCCGTTCGGCTCGCCGGTTTTTTCGTCGCGTACAATGTGCCCGCCCGCCGGATCCGGCGTATTTTTCGTAATTCCCGCAATTTCCAGCGCCCGCGAATTCACCACCGCCACGTGCCCGTCCACGCGCCCCAACATCATCGGATGATTTTTCGACACTGCGTCCAAATCCCAGCGCGTCGGAAAGCGTTTCTCCGGCCACAGCGTATGGTCCCAGCCGCTGCCGGTAATCCATTCGCCAGGCTTGTAATTCTTCAGCGCAGCGCGAATGCGATTCTGAAAATCAGCGAGCGACTTTGCGCCTTCGATGTCCACATTCAGTTTCTTCATGCCCGCGCTGGCCAGATGCGTGTGCGCATCATTGAATCCCGGCATCGCAAAACGCCCGTGCAAATCAATCACGCGCGTTTTCGGTCCAACCAGCGCGCGAATTTCCTCCGTCGTGCCCACTGCTTCGATTTTTTCCCCGCGAATGGCAATCGCCTGCGCGCGCGGATGTGCCGAGTCCACCGTATAAATGTCTCCGTTAATTAGTGCCAAATCGGCCGGCGAATTTTTCGACTGTGCGCTGGCAGGCATGTTCCTCCGAGAATGGGCGGAAATCAGCGGCGCAGCAGCGATGATCGCGAACGCTATTGCGCAAATCATCGCGCCGCTTCCGCGCGCACAAATTGTGCGCGTGCAGGTACGTATGTTTTTCAGGATTGCACTCCGGCCATCTCCAAAATCGCCAGCAGCGCGCGCTTCAAACCCAATTCCCTGCCCGCGGGATCATACCATTCGTCGAGCGAATGAGAACCGCCGCCCTGCCCGCCCCCGCCAATCGCGATCGCTGGAATTCCTTGCGAGAGCGGCAAATTCGCGTCCGTCGAAGAGCGCTCCAGCCGCGAGCGGTTGCCCAGATAACGATCCGCATTTTCAATGGCCGCCAGCAGCGGCGAATTCGCCGGCAATTTTCCCGCCGGCCGCACGCCAATCACATTGATTTTCATCTTCAGCGAACCAGCCGCGGACGCCCCCGCCATTTCCGCATCCACCGCGTTCGCGAAGCTCTTGCGCAATTCGCTTTCCAGCCGCGCCAGCTCCGCTTCTTCTTCCGAACGAATATCCACTTTCACGCTCGCTTCCGCCGGAATCGAATTAATCGAAGTTCCGCCCGCGATTACGCCAAAGTTAAACGTCGTCCGCGGCTCCTCCGCCACGCGCACGCGCGAAAATTCCACAATGCCGCGCGAAATCGCTGTGATGGGATTCGCAATTCCAAAATCCGACCAGCTGTGCCCGCCGGGTCCGCTCACAGAAATTTCGAAGCGCCGCGAACCCAGCGCAATCGTCGTGGCGTAATCCGTCGCCGCGCCGTCAATCGCAAACACCGCGCGCACGCGCCCCTTATAACCGCTCAGCAACTGCCGCATGCCGCGCAAATTTCCTTCGCCTTCTTCACCAACGTCCGCGCAGAACACGATACTCGCTTCCGTTTCCACGCGCGCCTCGTCCAGCGCTCGCGCCAGCGCCGCAATCGTCGCCAGCCCCGCGCCGTTGTCCGCAATCCCCGGCGCTTCCAGCCTTCCGCGAACGCGCCGCACGCGCACATCCGTCTCCGGCGGAAACACCGTGTCCAGATGCGCCACCACCAAAATTAAATTTTTCTCCGATGCACCTTCGCGCACGCCAATCGCATTTCCGGCAGAATCCTTGTGCACGCTCAGCCCGCTCGACGCCAGCAATTTCGCCATGTACGCGGCGCGTTCCGCCTCCGCGAATTCCGGCGCCGGGATTTCCGTGATGGCGATCTGCTGCTGCGTCACCCAGTCCGTATTTTTTTCCAGCCACGCCAGCGCCTTCGCAACTTTCTTATGCTGCGCAATGGCTTCGATTGGATTCGCCGCGCGTGCCGTGATTGTGCCCATCACCATGAGCATACCGAAGCAGGAAGGAAGTTTCGAGGAATTTGTCGCCGCAGGTTTTCGCCTCGCCGCACATTACAAGTGCGACCGAGTTGCAAAACGGGAAGATGCCTCACCTGGGGAAACAAGGTCTTCGGAGGTCGGAGCTTTAGCTCCGACATTAAACGCATGGATGAAAAGGGGCTTTAGCCCCTGAAGCTACGCGCAGAAGTTTTTGCAGCATAATGCGCTCTAATTTCGAACTTCTCGCCGTCCTTGCGGAACTGGCGCCGTCGCGCACAGCGCCAGAATCTCATCATCCGTCAGGACGCGCTCCGCTTTCTTCGCCGCATCAAAAATTCGCGTCACCAATTCTTCCGTCGCCGCAATCTGGTGCTTCTCCAGCCAGAATGTCACGTTCGACCGCCCGCTCATCGGCCCGATTTCGATCACTTGCTCCAGTCCGAACAAATTCGACGGCACGCCGCTGTACACCGAATTCGCCAGCGCGGCATCGCCTTTGCGATACGCCTTGATAATCGCCGCCGCATGCACGCCCGTCGCCGTTCGAAATGCGTCGCGCCCCACCACCGGATAATTCGGCGGCACCGTCGTGCGCGTCGCTCGCGCCACTGTGTCCGAATATTCTTTGAGCTTCGACAAATCGCGCTCGATCAAACCCATCAGCCGCAAATTTACCAGCAGCAGTTCCATCGGAGTGTTTCCTACGCGCTCGCCCAGCGCATTCGCCGCGCCATGCACTTGGTCCGCACCCGCCGCCAGCGCCGCCAGCGAATTCGCGATGGAAAGCCCGCGATCGTTGTGCCCGTGCCAGTCCACGCGAATCTTTTCGCCCGACGGCT
>DAIRCW010000146.1:0-7287 GCA_036796475.1 Candidatus Acidiferrales bacterium
ACTACGCCAACGGCGAATTCATCCAGGTCCATCCCACCGCGATTCCCGGCGAAGACAAATGCCGCCTGATGAGCGAATCTCTTCGCGGTGAAGGCGGCCGCGTCTGGGTCCCCCGCAAAGCCGGTGACAATCGTCCTGCGCGCTCCGTCCCGGAAAAAGAGCGCTTCTATTTTCTCGAGGAGTGGTATCCCAAGTACGGCAATCTCGTTCCCCGCGACGTCGCCACTCGCGCTATCTACAGAATCGTCTTCGAAGAGAAACTCAGCCTTCCCGGCATGAACGCCGTCTATCTCGATCTCACCCATCTGCCGCGCGAAATGCTCGACCGCAAGCTCGAAGGCGTTCTCGAAATTTATCAAAAATTCGTCGGCCCGGACCCGCGCGAAGAGCCCATGAAAGTTTTTCCCGCGATGCACTACACCATGGGCGGCCTGTGGGTGGATAACGAAAAACAGGCCACCAATATTCCCGGAATTTTCGCCGCCGGCGAATGCGAATACCAGTATCACGGCGCCAATCGCCTCGGCGCCAATTCGCTCGTCTCCTGCATTTACGGCGGAATGGTCGCCGGCCCCAGCGCCGTCAAGTACGCGCGCAATCTCGAAAAGGGCTGCGACAGCGTCGCCTCATCCGTTTTCGACGCCGAAGCCTCGCGCCAGCAGGAAGCCAATGACGCACTGCTTAATCAGCAGGGAACTGAAAATCCCATCACCATCTGGAAAGAACTCGGCGAATTGATGGTCGAGTACGTCACCGTCGTGCGCTACAACGCCAATCTCGAAAAGGCTTTGCGCAAGCTCGACGAATTGACCGACCGCTTCAGCAAAGTCAATCTCGCCGACCGCACGCAGTGGGCCAATCAGACTCTGCAATTCACGCGCGAGCTCGGCAACATGCTCATTCTCTCCAAAGTGATTACGCTCGGTGCTCTCGCGCGCAATGAAACGCGCGGCGCTCACTACAAACCCGAATTTCCCGAGCGCGACGACAAGAATTGGCTGAAGACCACCAAAGCGAGTTACAACGGCGGCAAAATCAAACTCGAATACGAGCCGGTGGACATTTCGCTCCTGCCGCCCCGCCCGCGAAAATACTAGGAGGACGCATTTTCGTCGCCGGCAACATTGGCTTTTGTAGCGTAGAGTTCGTTGCCGTTTCCGAACTCTGCGGCTTTTCGACGCAAGCGTGCGCAGCCTGGTGCGCGTGTTGGCTCAAAACTGTCATTCCGAATGCGGCAACGTGTATGAACTGTCATTCCGACGAGGATGCGACCAGCATCCGACGACGAATCTGCATCTGTTTCTTTTTTGTCTCGTAGGGGCGCTGCTTGCTGCGCCCATGCTAGGCCGCTAATCTAATTCGAGGCCCTATGCCTGAAAACACATTCATCGTCCGCATCAAACGCCAGGCCGCCCCTGACGAATCCGTGCGCTGGGAAGAATTCGAAATCCGTTACCGCCCGCACATGAACGTCATCACCTGCCTGCGCGACATCGCCGAACATCCGATGACTCGCGACAATCGCGGCGTCACGCCCGTCTCCTACGACGCCAACTGCCTCGAAGAAGTTTGCGGCGCCTGCGCCATGCTCATCAACGGTTATCCGCGCCAGGCCTGCTCCGCGCTCGTCGACAATCTCGAAAAACCCATTCGCCTCGAACCGCTCACCAAGTTTCCGCTCGTCCGCGATCTGCAAGTCGACCGCTCCATCATGTTCGAAAATCTCAAGCGCATGAATTGCTGGGTTCCCATTGACGGCACATACGCCATCGGCCCCGGCCCGCGCATGTCTCCCGAGCAGCAACAGATCGGCTATCCTCTCGCGCGCTGCATCACTTGCGGCAACTGCCTCGAAATTTGCCCCAAGGTGAATAGCCACACGCAATTCGTCGGTGCCGCCATCATCAATCAGGTTCGCCTCTTCAACATGCATCCCACCGGCGCGATGCACGCGCGCACGCGCCTCGAAGCCATGATGGGCCCGGGCGGCATTCAGGATTGCGACAACGCGCAGAATTGCGTGAAAGTCTGCCCCAAGAGCATTCCGCTCACCGAGTCCAACAACGAAATCAATCGCCAGGTCCTCAAGCACGCCGTCTGGGACTGGATGAACTGGTCCGAAGGCCCCACCGAACGCGATGAAGAATGGAAACGCCTCGGCATCCAGAAGTAATGCGTCGTCTTTGTAGCGCAGACGTTCGCGCCTTTTGCGAACTCTGCGGTTTTTCGGCCCGTTTCTGTAGCGCCGGCCTTCAGGCCGGCAGCCTTTCGTTACACTTGTCCGCTTCCCGAATCCGTGCGAGTCTGACAATCCGCCAGCATGATAAACGCGCCACAATCCGAAAACGCTGACTCCGCCGCGCGCGAATCCCTGACCAGGCTTTGGCCAAATCGCGTTCACGAGTCGAATTGGCTCAAGAATCTGCTGTGCTGGCTTGGCTTGCATCGCTGGCAAAACATGAAGTTCGAAGGCTTAACACCGCCAAGAGACGCACGATTTTGTCGCTGGTGTTCCCAAATCAAGTCGGTTCGAAAGTGAATTATTCTTTGCCCGCGCAGTCTCCGTGCGTTACTCTTGCCGCCCGGAGGAACCCTCATCCATGCGCCATCTTGCTTCGACTGCGTGCATCCTGATATTTTTATCGTTCTCGATCATCGTGTCCGCTCAAACCACTAGCGCTCCAAAAATCTCTCAGCGCGCCCGCGACCTGCATTTCCATTCCATCGTCATTGACACGCACGACGACACCACGCAGCGCCTCCTCGATCCCAAATTCAATCTCGACGCGCATCACGACGACGGCCAAATTGACATCCCGCGCATGAAGCAGGGCGGCCTCGACGCCATTTTCTTCTCCATCTGGATGCCCGGCACCATCACCGGCCCTACCGCTGTCGAAAAAGCTCTCGACATGATTGACGCCGTCCGCCTGCAAGCCACTCTTCATCCCAACGACCTCATGCTCGCGCGCACCGCCGCCGACGTCCGCCGCGCCTTCGCCGAACACAAAACCGCCGCGCTCATGGGCGTCGAAGGCGGCCACATGATCAACAATGACCTCGCCGTCCTCGACACTTTCGCCGCGCTCGGTGTTCGCTACATGACCCTCACGCACACCGTCAACACCGACTGGGCCGATTCCGCCAACGACAAGCCCGCGCACAACGGCCTCACCGATTTCGGCAAACAAGTCGTCCTGCGCATGAATCGCGACGGCATCATGGTCGACATCTCCCATGTCGCCGATAAAACTTTTTACGACGCCATCGCCGTCAGCAAAGCGCCGATGATCGCTTCGCACTCCTCTTGCCGCGCGCTGTGCGACGCGCCGCGCAACATGACCGACGACATGATCAAAACTCTCGCTGCGCACGGAGGCGTCATTCAGATCAATTATCACGTCGGATTTCTCAGCCAGGACTACGTCAATTTCAACAAGGCCCATCCGGAAGTCGGCAAGCAGCTAGCAGACGAAGTGAAAGCGAAGTGCGGCGCCGGCGGCGAATACGAAGCCTGCCAGATCATGACCGAAAACGAGCTCGTCCACAAAATGATGCTCGACGGAACTGTCCCGCGCGTGGACTGGACAAAAATCGTTGACCACATTGACCACGCCGTGAAACTCGCCGGCGCCGATCACGTCGGTCTCGGCTCCGACTACGACGGCTCCGACATGCCCCTCGGCATGGAAGACGTCACGCACCTGCCGGAAATCACGCAGGCGCTCCTCGACCGCGGCTACTCCGACTCCGACATCAAGAAGATTCTCGGCGAGAATACTCTGCGCGTCATGGCCGAATGCGAGCGCATCAGCCGCGAAATGCAATCCTCCCAGCCCTGATGAGGCCGCTGTAGCGCCGGCCTTCAGGTCGGCGCCGCTCTGAGGCGTCCGCGATGCTTTTGTAGCGCAGATGTTCGCTGCTTTTGCGAACTCTGCGGCTTTTGTTTTTTTGCTTACCGCAGATCTTAGTGCGCAGCGCCGCTCACGGGCGGCTTGCGCGAACTGCTCGTTTATGAGCCCTAGCTCGTAGTGAGGCTTCCTGCCCGCGCCTTCGCTGGCCGATTGCTCGCCGCGAGGTGCTTCCACGAAATCAAAAACGACGGCAGAAAACACGCCACCGCGATCGCGCTCCAAACCGTTTCCGCAAGTCCGAGCGCCCCGGCCTGAGCCACCGCCGGAATCGCAATAATCGCGCGCACAACCACAAACACTGCGGCGAACGGATAGCCTCGCATCATCCACTCGCGATGCTGCGCGATTCGCCCGGTTCGCACGCAGTAGAGCGCCGTCGCCGTGGCCGCCACCCATCCAAGAGCCTGGATCACCGACGCCATCATCAGCGTGGGAATCGGCAGCTTCGCCGCAACAATCACCGCGGCCGGCGCGGCTAGCGCCACGCATCCCACATAGATGCGCCCCATCACGCGATGCACTTGCAAGTAACGCCGCCGCAGCCGGCTGGAGAATTGAAACATTCCGAGGAAAAGCGCCAGCGCTCCGGGAACGCCGTGCAAAAACATCAGTGGAGCAATCGGCGAGTAGCGCTGCCGCAGAAATGATCCGGGCTGCAGCAAAAATCGGTCGCGTGTAACCCATACAAGAACGATCATCGCCGCGAACAGCAAAAAAATCACATACTTCAGCTGAATCGCGCGAGGACGCTGGCCCGTGGTTGCTGGGGAGCCCATAAGCCTCCTTTTCAATTTCGTGTGAGTTTTCCGGGGGAATTTGCGACCGAAGATGTATCAGACCTCGTGCGCGGAATCAACCACAATCCTTGCGCGACCACTGTTGGTTTTTACTTCGTGGCGCTGCGCTGCCGGCTCCGCCAATTCACTACGGTTTTGGCCGCAGCGCCGCCGTGAATTTCCCGAGCGGCAACGTATTGATCACATCCTTCGCTTCCAGCCAGCCGCGCCGCGCCGTCGCCACGCCATATTTCATCACCCGCAGTTGATTGGTCGCGTGCGCATCCGTCGAAATCACCACTTTCACTCCGCGCTGTTTCGCCAGACGCAAATGCGCATCCCGCAAATCGAGCCGGTCCGGATACGCATTGCATTCCACCGCCACTCCATATTTCCGGCACGCGTCCAGCACTTTTTCCATGTCGTAATCGTACGGATCCCTTCGCAGCAGCAGACGCCCCGTCGGATGCGCCAAAATCTGCGCATACGGATTCTCGATGGCCGCAAGAATGCGCTCGGTCATCGCCGGCTTCTCTAAATTCATGTACGAATGCACCGACACCACCACCACATCCAATTGCGCCAGTACGTCATCATTCAGATCAAGTGTCCCGTTTTTCAGAATGTCCACTTCGCTGCTCGCCAGCAGGCGAATCCCGCCCACCGACTTTTCCGCCTCGCGAATTTTCTTGATCTGCTGCAGCGTGCGCTTTTCGTCCAGCCCGTTCGCCACAGTAACGGCTTTGGAATGGTCCGTCAGCGCGATGTATTCGTAGCCCAACTCGCGCGCCGCTTCGGCCATCTGCTCAATCGAATGTTTTCCGTCCGAAGCGGTCGTATGCATCTGCAAATCGCCGCGAATGTCTTCGAGCGTGACCAGCTTCGGCAATTTCTCCTGCTCGGCCGCTTCGATTTCTCCGGTCATCTCGCGCATTTCCGGCTCGATGTACGGCAGCTTCAGCTTCGAATAAATTTCCTCCTCGCTTTTTCCCGCTACGGACTTCCCGCCTTTGAGCGTGGTCAGCGCGTACTCGTTCAGCGTGTAGCCCATGTCGTTCGCGCGCCCGCGCAGCGCCACGTTGTGCTCCTTCGATCCCGTGAAGTACAAAAGCGCCGCGCCATAACTTTCCGCCGCAATCACGCGCACATCCACCTGCATCCCGTTCGGCAAGCGGAAGCTCACTTTATTTTCGCCGTGCGCCAGCACTTGCTCGATCGGCGGAAATTTCAAAATGTGCTCGCAAATCGCGTCCACCTTTTTCTGCGAACTTTTTCCTGCCGGCGTCACAATCAAGTCCAAATCGCCGATAGTCTCTTTCCCGCGCCGCAGCGAACCCGCCGGCGTCACCAAATCAATTTCTTTCCCCATTTGCCGGATGTACTCGATCACCTGTTCGGCCGTTTGCTCGGCCTTATTGATTCTGAATCTTCCCGTGGACCGCTGGAAAAATTCCACCGCCTTCAAAATATTTTCTTCCGTCTTTTCGCCGAATCCCGCCACGTCGCGCAATTTCTGCTCCCGCGCCAGTTTCGCCACCGCTTCCACTGTGCCCGCCTTGAACTCCTTCCACAAAAACGCCGCCTTTTTCGGGCCCAGCCCTTGCAGCGACAGCACCTCCAGCATTGTCACCGGATATTTTTTCAGCAGCTTTTGCCGCAGCGCGTAATCGCCCGTGCGCAGGATCTCGTCAATGTGCTCGGCCATGTTGTCGCCGATGCCGGGGAGTTCCGTGAGTTTCTTGCGGTCCTTGGCCAGTTCTTCAACGCGCTCGTGCAGGCTGTAAATCAGCTCCGCCGCTTTTTCGTAACTGCGGTAGCGCCCGATTATCGCGCCGTCAATCTCCAGCAGTTGCGCCGTCTCGTGCAATATCCGCGCAATCTCCCGATTTTCCATGCCCGGATTATAAACCTAAGCCATTCCTCGCTGTGTTCGCTTCGGCCGCCAAACGAAGCGTGCTAAACTACCCACAAGAGCGTTCTATGGGCGAACATATTCTAGTAAAGAACAAAGACATCCTCGGCGGCGAGCCGGTGTTCCATGGAACGCGCGTGCCTTTCCAAGCGCTGCTTGACTATCTCGAGGGTGGACACACTCTGGATGATTTCCTCGCCGATTTTCCCACCGTGAGCCGAGAGAAAGCGATTGCCGCGCTGGAAGCAGCGAAGGCTCTCGTTGACGCGCAGTTCGGATGAAAATTCTCTTGGACGAATGCGTCCCTCGGCCTCTCAAATCTCATTTTTTCCACCGGTGCACATCAATGTTCGACCGTCCCTGAAGCCGGGTTCGCTGGCTGACTGAACGGCGAACTTCTCAGGATGGCCGAGCGTAACTTCGATGTGTTCGTGACGCTCGACAAAGGTATCCCGTATCAACAAAACCTCGGCGGCTTTCAAATTGCCGTCGTGATCATTCGAGCCAAATCAAGCCGCATCGAAGACATTCTCGCGCATGTCGAAGCGTGCCTTATCGCTTTTGCCTCCATTCGCCCTGGACAGGTGCTGCAAATCGGTAAAGCATCCCAGAGCTAAAGCTTCAGTACGTTCTCTGCCTGCTCGCCTTTCGGGCCGGCGACGATGTCGAATTCCACTTCGTCGCC
>DAIRCW010000147.1:0-7207 GCA_036796475.1 Candidatus Acidiferrales bacterium
ATCGCCGGCCTTGCTGAGTGATTGGCCGACAGATTGCGAAGCCCAACTGCGCTTACCAGCACCAACAACACTAAAACCACCAACGTCAGCAACTTGTTCATAGAACCCCCACGAGGGTATGGACTTACAACGTGGTGGATTCTATGTGGTTCAGTGTTGTCAAGGGGGAAATGTTTGGACCATGTGTCCAAACAGTACACCCCTCCGCCCGTGGCCTTAGCCAGAGCCTCGATTCAATTGTCGGGGCCACCTTACCCGGGGGATCCGGCGGTGTCAACGGTACCTTGGTACTCCCGAAAATAGGCCGAATCTATTGCCGGAATTGACTATTCGGCTGACCTGAGGACATTAATTCGGCTCCGGAGGAGTGCCCCCTCAGCTGGGCATGATAGTTTTGGCGCAGGTCTATCTCCGCCGGTGTACAATGCCCGGGCACATGGCCCTTCCCGCAGCGCCGTTTCCCGAGGATCGCGTTGAAAGCGCCTCCCCGCGCGTCACTCTGCGCAACGCATTTTCTCATCCCTATGATTCCGCCATTGCCGCTGCCAGGACGTGCTATGCGCCGCGTTTGATCCAGCCCCAGGAAGTGACCGAAAAACAGAGGATCAACATCGGCGCAGCCACGTTTTACAGCGGACACCATACGGTTTACCAGCACGCGCATTTTGAATTTGGCCTGGAGAACGTCAGCCGCCATTTTGTGTGGTCCTTTCTGCATGCGCACCCTTTTTACAATTCGGAGCAGCAGAGCCAGCGATATGTGCGACTGGATCGCGCGCAGGCTTACGTTCCCCCGGAATATGAGAAATTTCACGCTCCAGAAAGAGCCATCTACGAGCGCGCCATTGCGAACGCCTGGCATTACTACCGGGAGCTGGCGCGCATTCTCCAACCGGAGGCGAATCGAATTCTCAGCGACATTTGGCATATCGGGCCAATGTCGCATCCGCGCCGGATTGAGAAAATCAAAGCCGCCGCAGCGAAGCGGGCGATCGAGGTGACGCGCTACGTTTTGCCCGTCGCGGCGTTTACGACGATGGTGCATACGCTTTCGGGAATCGTGTTGCACCGGCTGTGGCGGATGCAAGCTGCCTGCGATACTCCGGTGGAAGCGCGCGCTGTCGTAAACGAAATGGTGCGATGCGCCCGTGAAGTGGACCCCCAGTTTTTCGAAAGATTTCAGACGGAACCGATGGAGGAGCTGCCGGAATGGTGCACCGCGTCCTCCGATAAAAAAGGCGACGCGTTCGCGGCGGAATTCGACGAACAGCTGAGCGGGCGCACTTCGCTACTCGTTGATTACTCCGCAAAAGCTCCCTCTGTGATTGCCAATGCCTATCGCGCCGTCTTGGGAATGACCCAAAAAGAGTGTACGGATACCGAGGCGATCGATGCGCTGCTTAATCCCGCGCGTAATGCCTACAGGCGCGAGTCGCTCAATATTGGCGTGCATGCGCCGATGATGCGCGCGCTGCAGCACGCGAATTTCACATTCGCAAAGAAAATCAGCCACACAGCGGATAGCCAGGATCAGCGCCATCGCATGGTGCCTGGCTCGCGCCCGCTTTTGACTTTTGCCGACACGCGTTCGCCGGACTACATCACTCCGATGCTGATTCAAGAAAATGCTGCCGCGAGAGATGTTTTCCAAAGGGCGATGACAGAGGCTTGGGCCGCAAAAAACGAATTGCTGGATCGAGGCGTTTCTGCCGAAATCGCGCAGTATTTGCTGCCTAATGCAAAAGCCATTCGACTGGTGGAATCCGGTTCGCTCCTGCACCTGCTTCACAAATGGACCATGCGTACATGCTTCAACGCGCAAGAGGAAATTTATCAGGCGTCCATGGAAGAGATTGAGCAGGTACGAGCAATTTTTCCGGAGCTGGCCACGTATATCGGGCCGCCGTGCTATTTGCGCGCGGGCATTACCACGCCTATCTGCACAGAGGGATCACATTTCTGCGGTGTTAAAGTCTGGCAGGAATTCCCGAATATCCAGCGCAGGATCTAGGGCTCTCACTTTGTCGCGACATTTCGCGCTGATATCTCGGGCATCCTAATTGCCCGATTCGCTCATCTCTAGTAGTCTTTCGTGTTGCTGCAGTGTGTCTTGACATACTGGAAGCAGGGAACCGTCGGAATTGAACTTGCGCGAAAAAATTTTAACGGTCGGCTTGGTGCTCGCCATTGGGCTGCTTGCCTCTTGTGGAGGTGTGATTAATCTGCCCAGGCCGGTGATCGCCACCCTTAATCCCTCTAGCGTCGCGGCTGGCTCGACGACCTTCACTCTGGAAGTTATGGGAAAAGGATTTGCGCCCAGCTCAGCGATACTATTCAACGGTTTCCCACGGGCGACAATTTTCTTGAGTGAAAATGAGCTCACAACGCTCGTTAATCCAAACGACATACCCGCGTCTGGCACGGTGACGATCACTGTGTTCACGCCCGCGCCGGGGGGCGGCGCGTCAAATTCAGTGACGCTCACAGTCAATGCGACCGCTTCGCCTGTGCCTCAGATTTCCACGATTACGCCGAGTTCGGTTTTGGCGGGTGGCAGCGCGCAAATCAAAATCATTGGCACGAATTTCATCGTCGGTTCTGTCGCTACAGTCAACGGTTCGAACCGCTCCACAACATTCAACTCCAGCACGGAGCTGGCTCTTACCCTTAGCCCATCCGACCTGGTGGCCGCAGGCCAGTTGAACATAGCGGTGCTGAATCCCCCGGCGCAAGGCGTGACTCCGCCCGGCGGAGGAATATCCAATTCGATCTTACTTAATGTGGTGAACCCGGCTCCCGTGATTATCAGCGTGAATCCTCAAAATTTTGTGGCGGGCAGCACTACCACTGCGGCAATCAGCGTTTCCGGCAGCGGATTTGATGCAGCGAGCCAGGTGCTCATCAACGGAACCGGTCGGCCAACAACTTTCAGGAGCGCTTCATCGCTTAATGCGCAGCTTGCCACCGGCGACGTAGCAGCAGCGGGAACATACACTGTGCAAGTCGTGAATCCCTCGCCCGGCGGCGGATCCAGCGCGATTTTGCATTTTTCCGTGGTGCCTTCGGCTACCGGTGCGGGCCTTCCGGCTTTGGTGGATGTTGCGCCCGATGGAGCACAGGCCAACAACGGCGTCAGCCCGCCTGATCAAGTGGGGCCTTCGATAGATGCGAGCGGCAGATTTGTGGCCTTTGCGTCTTCGGCTACAAATCTGTTGGAAACGACCACGATCAATCCGCCGCCCAATCCGCTGACAAACAGCACATCGAATATTTTCCTTCGCGATACCTGCCTGGGCCAATCGAGCTGCGTTCCACGGGAGATATTGGTGAATCTTGGTCCAGCCGGTGTAGTGGCGAATGGGCCGAGCTTCTCACCCGTGGTGAATTCGACTGGCGCCACCGTCGTTGCTTATTCGTCGCTTGCAACCGATTTGGTTTCGGGATTCGCGTTTGACGGGACCACGCCGCAGGTTTTTCTTTCCACGTCATGCGTGAATGCCTTCACTGGATGCACGCCGAAGACCAGCTTGATTTCCGTGAGCAGCGACGGCTCAGCCGCTGGATCCGGAGCTTCAGGCCAAGCGTCCATTAGCGCGGACGGGCGGTTCATTGCCTTCGCGTCGACTGCGACAAATCTGGTCTCCGGCGCGGCTACTGGCGCGCAGGAGATTTATTTGCGCGATACCTGCTCAGGGGCCGGAACGACGTGCACGCAGCAAACTTACCTGATATCCGCTGCTTCGGATGGGACTCCGGCGGACGGCTCCAGCGCGGAGCCAGTTGTTGTGTCTGGAAAGCTTGGGCAGTTTGTCGCGTTTACTTCAACGGCCATGAATCTCGTTAGCGGGTCAGGTGGCGCGCAGGAAATTTACCGCGTTGGTTTGTGTATTGGGATCACCACAGGATGCACAGCAACGTCCGCGCAACTGATTTCGACTCCCGACGGCACGGCCTTTGCCGATGGAGCCAGCGTAGAACCGGCGATGACCCCCGATGGAAGAGTCGTGGCATTTGCTTCCACGGCAACAAACCTGGGCGCATCCTCCAGTGTGCAACAAATATATGAGCGCGACACATGTCAGGGCGTTCCCAGCGGCTGCACGCCCGGGACGGTCCTCGTGTCCGTGGCGACGGATGGAACAACCCCCGGAAATGCCCTCAGCGAAAAACCCAGTTTGGGCAGTACCGGCCAGCTCGTCGCTTTTGCTTCGCTCGCCAGCAACCTCGTCTCAACCAATGTGGGCGGACTTGAAAATGTCTATGTCCGAAAGAGCTGTCTTACGGGACTCAGTTCCTGTCAGACGGGCACCGCCTTGGTGAGCATTTCGGCGCTTGGAGTCGCGGCGAATGGGCTATCGCAGAATCCGGTAATTAGTGGCGCCGGGCATGTGGTGGCGTTTTATTCCGTCGCAGGTAATTTAGTGAATAACGACCTTAACGGCTTCCCCGATGTTTTCCTCGGCGTCACTACGTTCTAAACAAAAAAGTTTTGCGTCTTGGATTTACTTGGGTGGCTCGTTTTCCGCGTGTTTGCAGGGTAGAAGCGGCGCCGCTGCCGGTGGGGGTCAGGGTCTGGGACACCGGCAGGCGGGCCAGGTTCTTTCGAGCTGGAAGCGGCCTCGGCTCGTTAGAACCGTTGTCCCCGCAGCACATCTCCCAACCCGAAATTGAGAGGTTAGATTTCAGAAGCGTGCGGAACAATGATGCGAAAGAGCCATTTGGCGTGGTACCGCGGGAATGGTACTGCCCGAATCCGGGTTCAGTCCCCGAGGAGCTTGCATCTACTTCATCGCCGTTTTAGCATGAACCGGCTCCAGATGAAGGCTGAGCTGAGTTTCCCGGCCGGTACGAACCATCACATTGTGCTTCCAAACGGTGGCCTGCTTGCCGTTGGAAGCGCGCACATCGTACAGACCAGCCCGGATATATCGGAAAACAAATGAGCCATCCGCGTTCGTACGCGTGGCTATGGGCGTCGAGCCATCGGAACGCTCCAGCACGACGGCAACTCCGGCAGCCGGCTTGCCGTTGGCGTGGAGAATAACTCCTCCGAGCCTGCCAGTACGCACCCTTGCTCCTGCACCAAGAGCGCAGAGCATAATCAGGCCCGCAAGTGTCAAGTAAGAAGACCGCCGCATAGGCGCCTCCTTGAGAGAAGACTGACTCCATTTTAGCTTTTCGTGAAGAAAACTCGGCAACAGCTTGGCCCTAGCCGCCTGGAAGATAACTGTACGGAGAGACAGTCGAAAGACAGGACGCATGGGCGGACAGAAACTCGCTAAAGTACAAACTGAGATTAGTCGCCTCTGACGCACGCTTGGGGCCTGATTTTCGCGCGCATTGTCAGCGCAGATAACAAAACAACCGCCCTTTGGAGTCGTCGGCTATTTCGTGCAACTGTTCGCTGGCAGACTAAACGTGATTTGCGGAAGCGCCGCAAGATTGTATTTTTGCAGCGCGCTGTTCAGCGCAGTCAAATCGCTCGCGCTCAGTTTTTGCCATTCGGCAAAGGCTTTGTCCAGTCCCGCGCAGGCAGCTGCTGTCTCCGTTCGCATGGATTCTGGCGGAGCGCCGTCGCCCATGTTGATCGCATAGACGTCTTGAGTAAGACCCGCGTTAGTCAAACCGAATCCCGGAGCAGTGAATGAGCCGCCCTGGATCGCCGAGAGCTTTTTGCTGAACGCATTGGCCGCATCGAGAGCATCTTTCGCCTGCTTGTTTGATTGCAGAGCTTTGATGCGATCGCCGAGGGCGGCGCGCAATGGTTGTAGCGCGTTGAAAGCGGCATAGCTCGAGTCCAAGCCATCGGTCATTTGCCGAGTAACTTTCAACTGCTCGGCATAATCGAACTGCGAAACCGGCACGCGCGGGTCCTTTACCACGTGCAGCGTTTGCTGATACGTCTGCCCGTCCACCATGAGCACGATCTTGTAATCAGCCGGGACGACCTGCGGCCCCAGCGGCTGATTGCGTGGCGTGACTCCCGGGACAGCATCTTGCGTTCCGTAAAAGGCCACGGATTTTTCCAAGCCGCCGAAACCATAATTGAGCACATCAGGACTCGGATAGCGCAAATCCCAGACAAACCGGTTCATGCCCGCCTGTTTCGGCAAAACGACCGGCGGAGCGAACCAGTACTCGGGCACATTGTCCGGCGTGTGCTCGGTGGATTTGGGAGGCGCGCTGGTGTACTGCCGAACGAGATTTCCGGTGGAATCGTAAATGCCGAGAGTGATGTCGCCCTGCGGAGCGGATTTCAAATAGTAATCGATAAACGCGCCATCCGGCGGATTTTGCCCGGCGGGAACTTCGGGCGGCAGCGGCGTGTCCTGATCGTTGTCCCAAATGGTGCGAACCGCCTCTTCAGGCCGGTACAACTCTGCTGCCGCGCTGGAGATTTGCTCGTTCGCCTGACGCAACGGAGTAATGTCGTCGAGAACCCATAGCGAACGGCCGTAGGTCGCAATATCCAGATCATCGCCTTTCACAATTAAGTCGCGCACAGACGTCGTTGGCAGATTGAGTTGCAATGATTGCCAATGGTCGCCATTGTCGAACGAAACGAATACGCCGGTCTCCGTGCCGGCGAACAGGAGCCCCTTTCGTTCCGTGTCTTCGCGAATCGAGCGCGCAATGCCATTTTCGGGAAGGCCATTGTTGATCTCCTGCCAGGTCTTGCCGTAGTCAGCCGTGCGGTAGAAATGGGGATGCGAATCCAGGAAATCATCCACGGCCAAATATGCTGATGCAGGATCAGAATGCGAAGCTTCGATGATGCTGACCAAACTCCGATCGTTCAATCCCGAAGGAGAGACGTTCTGCCAGCTTGCGCCGCCATCTCGCGTCATTTGCACCAGACCGTTGGTCGTGCCCGCCCAGATTACGTTTGCAGAAAGCGGCGAAGGTGAGAGCGTATTAATCGCGCCGTTGCGGGGCCCGGGACGCCGAGAGTTTTGGCCAGATGCTGTTTTTTCCGCTGGCCGCGCTGCCAAATCCGGACTAATTTCATGCCAACTGGCCGCGCCGTCGGTCGTTTCCAAAACGTACTGCGTGCCGAAATAGAGCGTGCGCGCATCTACCGGCGAGAATTGCAAAGGAGCGTTGCTGGTTACGTGATATTTCGTTCCAGCAGTAAAAACAGTCTTCACCTGATTATCGCGGCGGTCCAACCGAACAATAGTGCCGGGGCTGCCGTCGTCGTAAACCA
>DAIRCW010000148.1:0-7195 GCA_036796475.1 Candidatus Acidiferrales bacterium
CACAGAACATAAGCGTGTCGCCCAAGAAATTGAATCCCTTATCGAGACTGGCCCGCTCCACCACTCCAATCGGCACATAAACCACTAATTCTACGAAGAGAACCGCCAAGCCGATCCACGCTGCGGCGGCGCGAGACTTCTTCCCGAGGAGCAGCGGAATGCCCGCAGCGGCGTAGACTAAAGCCGCCAGGTAGGTCCAAAGGGCATGTCCATAGATCCATGCAGGAGTCAACGGCCGCAGCGGAACGCCCGGAACATGATCGCCGTGCCTGAATTGCTCGAAGCTGTAAAACAGCACGGAAACCGCAACGAAGAATCTCGCAATCGTGGCTCCCATCGACGCAGCGATGCTCTTTCCGTGCTCCTGATATTGGCTCGTGAGTGTAACTGCCAGAGCCAAAGCTCCGCCGCTGAAAGCTAACTCCCGCAGCGCCAGGGTCACGCCAAACCGATCATTTGGATGGCGCAACCAGCCCGGGATGTCCATCAACATCACGAACAGAAAAAACGTCAGAGCCAGCATGCTCGCCGAGAGACGAAGCTGAATCCTCGTCACCATGCTCAAGGTGGCGGCGATAAAACATGCCCCAACGAAGTACGCCCAAAAAAGATGCCATGGAATCCAGCGCGGAATAAGCGACGCGATGACGGTCGCCCGCGTAAAATGTTCAGTGCCGAACGCGGCAAGCGGAGCGGCGTAGAAAAGCGGCCCTAATAGAATTAATTTGTCGAAGCCTCGCGCCCTTTGCCAATCGCCGAATAGACCAATCACCACCAGCCCAATGATCAGAACTGTTCCAAAGGCACAGTATGCCCAAATCACCGTGCTAGGGATTGCCAGCAAAATCATTGATGGCGAATTTAGGAGAGTGGCCACGGCCATGTTCGCGATTCCCACCTTCACAACCCACGCTATCGTTGATGCGACGCTCGCGAAGCTCCCCAGAGCATCGCCAGCCCAAAAATTAGCATGGCCAGGCCCCACCATAAGTCGAGATCAATCCAAAAGTGCCAGATTTGTTGTGCGTTCGCGAAAAAAGCGCCGTAAATTCCCAAGGCCGCTCCCATCGCGGAAAACAGGAGGCCAATCGGCCAGCGAACGTCCAATCCGATTCCGTCACCGCTCATCGAAACACCAGGTTCAGCGCGATTGTGAGCGCTCCGACGAGAATTGCCAACGCTGCCGGCCGTCGCAGGAGCGCCAAGTGCCGGTAGGTCGGCTTCTCCGTAAGCGCGTAAACGAGGCCGCGCAGTTCGGATTCTTGCCGCGGGCGAGTCACCAGACTAATCAACAAAGTCAGTACGAAACACACCGCCCAAGCATAAATCGCCCGATCAAAATTCGCCGCCATTTCGCTCCGGTATGTAATCCATCCGCGAACCGTCGCAAAATAATGAAATCCCGCCGCGCCGGTTCCCCCAAGAAGACCCCAAAATGCGCCATTCGCTGTCGCGCGCTTCCAAAACATTCCGAGAAGAAACGTGGCAAACAATGGCGCGTTCACAAAAGAAAAGATCAGCTGCAGATAATCCATGATGTTATGAAACTGCAGTGCTACGTAGGCAGCCGCGATGCTGATCACCACGCCTGCCACGGTCGCGATCTTACCCATCTGCAGATAGTGTTCGTCGCTCGCGCCCGGATTCACGTACGAATGATAGATATCGTAAGTCCAGACGGTATTGAAAGCCGTCACGTTTCCAGCCATACCGGACATGAAGCTCGCCAGCAGCGCGGTGATGCCCACGCCGAGCATTCCTGCGGGATAGTAGCGCGCCAGCAGCAGAGGGAGCGCCATGTTGTAGTCAATGCTGCCCTGTACCACAAATGACGCATGAGGCAGAACGGCCCACGCGGCCATTCCCGGAATAATCACCAAAAATGGGATGAACATTTTCGGAAGCGCGGCGATCAGCGGCGTCCGCTGCGCGGCATTCATGTCCTGCGCCGCCAGCGCGCGTTGGACTACCAGAAAATCTGTACACCAATAGCCGAACGACAGCACGAAGCCGAGGCCGGCAACCAGCTCGAACCAGTCAACGCCCATGGGATTTGCCGACGCCTGCCCAAGGTTTGACCATGTGTGCAGGAATCCCGACGGCAATCGCGCCGCTAATCCATGCCAGCCGCCTGCCTCAACGACTGACATTACCGCCAGCGGGAAAATCCCAAATACAATCAGAAAAAACTGCAAAACTTCGTTATAGATCGACGAAGTCAATCCACCCAAAAACGTATAAACCAGCACAACCAGCGCCGAGAGCAAAATCGTCGTGTGAATCGACCAGCCAAGAATCAGTTTAAACACCAGCGCCATCGCATAAAGATTTATGCCGCTCGCAAGCACCGTCATCACCGCAAAAGTAATCGCGTTGAGCGCGCGCGTTTTTTCGTCGAAGCGCAACCGGAGGTATTCCGGCACAGACCGCGCGCGGCTACCGTAGTAAAAAGGCATCATCGCCAGCCCGACAAAAATCATCGCGGGAATGGCACCCAGCCAGTAAAAATGGCACGTCAGCATTCCGTATTTCGCGCCGCTCGCGGCCATGCCCATTACTTCAAGAGCGCCCAGGTTCGCGGAAATGAACGCCAGCCCTGTAATCCACGCAGGAATTTTTCGGCCCGAAAGAAAAAAGTCCAGGCTGGTGCGCATGGACTTTTTCAGCTTGATACCTACGCCAAGGACGAAGGCGCAGTACAGCGCGATGATCAGGTAGTCGATCCAGCTTAGGTGCATCGCCGCAGCATGCTATCTGAAGCCACTGCAAAAGGGAACCAGAGCGCCGCGTGAGCGTAACGTGGACGTCCACATCAGCCAGCAGCGGCAGTGCTGTGAGGTGTAATCCAAATTGTACGAAGATTTTCGTTGACACTACGAACAGTTTCGTAGTACTGTCCGGCGCATGACGAATATTCTAAATCACCGGCACAAACCAACGGCGTCCGAGTTGGAGATTCTCCGGGTCCTTTGGACGCGCGGACCATCCACGGTTCGCGAAGTGCACGAAGCGTTGAGCGCTAAGAAGGCGGTCGGTTACACCACAGTATTGAAACTCCTGCAAATCATGACCGAGAAGGGAACTGTGCGGCGAGACGAGAATCAGCGGGCGCATGTGTACGAGGCGTGCGAGCCAGCCGAAGAAACCAAACGGCAACTTGCTGGCGACGTCCTCCAGCGCGTTTTTGAGGGCTCAGCGAGTCAACTAATGCAGCACGCACTGGCGGGGCGCCGCACGTCTCGCGAAGAAATCGACGAGCTGCGGCGCTTGCTCGATGAATACGAAAGGAAACAGCGATGATTCACCTCAGCCTGCTCATTTCTCCCCAGCTCACGCACGCGCTCGGCTGGACGCTTCTGCATTTCATTTGGCAAGGCCTCGCTCTTGCCGCAATTTGCGCGGTGTTGATGGCCATTTGCCGCAGCGCGTCGATGCGCTACGCAATAGCGTTAGGCACGCTGGCTCTAATGCTAGCCGCGCCGGCGATTACATTCGGTGTATTGGCACGCTCCGAATCCGCCTCGACACTATCCATCTCTTCTGTTTCCCAGCCGATAGGAAATTGGGTGGCGCCAATGGCAGTCACCGCTTCTCCAATACCGGCGAGTCCTCTTCGACTGAATCTCCTCCTTTGGCTCGTCGAAGCATGGTTTGGCGGCGTCATCTTCTTCAGTCTGCGCGCAGCGGGAGGGTTCTTTGTCGTCGAGCGAATGCGGCGAAAGCACGCGCAGCCGATCAGCGAACGTTTGCTGGAAAAATGCCTCGAACTTCAGTGCCGCATGGGAATTGCTCGCGTAATTCGCTACTGCGAGTGCCTGCGCGTCGAGTCCCCGGCGGTCATCGGCTGGATTCGCCCGGTGGTCCTATTTCCTATGGCCGCTCTCTCCGGGCTTAGCGATCAGCAGCTGGCCGCACTGATTGTTCACGAGCTCGCGCACATTCGCCGGCTCGATTACTTTGTGAATCTTCTTCAGGTCGCTGCGGAAACTGTGCTGTTCTACCATCCTGCGGTCTGGTGGCTCAACAAACGCATTCGCGCTGAACGCGAGAACTGCTGCGACGACGTTGTCCTCGCAGTGTGCGGCAACCCTGTGGAGTACGCGCGCGCCCTGACGCTCATCGAAGAGCGCCGCCAGGCGCCCGCGATGGTCATGGCCGCGAATCGCGGCCCGCTCTTCACTCGTGTGATGCGATTGCTAGGCATCAATACTCCTGCTCGCGGAATTCGTTCCGCAGGCGTAGCCGCAAGCGCCCTCTGCCTTGCCGGCGCGCTCCTGGCGGGAAACGGCCTCATGGCGGCGGGGCACTCCTCCCATGCGGAGATTGAGATTCATCCGCTGTATGTCGCTATGCCTCCCTCTGTCGGCTCCGAACCAGCGCCAAGATCAAACCAATCCGCACCAGCTGAAAAATCTACGGTAACTCAGCAGAGAGAGCAGGAAACTTCAAGCTCGTCGGGTTCATACATCGACCGCATGAAAGCCCAAGGACTCGACAACCTCACCGCAGACCAGCTGATTGCGCTGAAAATCCAGGGCGTCACTCCTGAGTACGTAAAAGAGGTAAAGGCCCTCGGCCTTCATCCAAGTATTGATGAGCTCATTTCCATGCGCGTGCAGGGTGTTGATCCGCATTACATTGCCGACATGCGCGCCACCGGCCTGAACGCCAGCCTCGAGCAAATCATCGCCATGCGCGTTCAAGGCGTCACGCCTGAATACGTCAAAGACATGCGCGCGGCTGGCGTGAACGGTGATGCCAACCAGTTCATCGGCATGCGAGTTCAAGGACTCACGCCGGAATACATCCAACAGATGAAAGCCGCCGGCGTCAGCGCTGACGTCAATCAGCTGATTGGCATGAGAGTTCAGGGTCTAACTCCCGACTACGTGAAGCAGATGAAAGCAGCAGGATTCGACGCCGATGCAAACCAGTTGATCGGCATGCGCGTGCAGGGCGTAACTCCCGAATATGTGCGCGACATGCGCGCAGTGGGCGTGAATGGCGACGCCAATCAATACATCGGCATGCGTGTCCAGGGCCTCACTCCTGATTTCGTGAAGGAGATGAAAGCCGCCGGCGTGAATGCCAGCCCTAATCAGCTGGTCGGCATGCGTGTTCAGGGTCTCACGCCAGAATACGTGCGCGAAATGAAAGCCGCGGGCATCGAGGCGAGTCCAAATCAGCTGATTGCCATGCGTGTGCAAGGCCTTACGCCCGATTACGTGAAACAAATGAAAGCAGCAAGCCTGCATGCCGACGCGCATCAGCTGATCGCTCTGCGTGTGCAGGGAGTGACGCCAGAATACGTCAAAGCTCTACAGAGCTCCGGACTGCAAAATCTGACGATCGATGACTACATTCGCGCGCGAGTCGCAGGTGTCACGCCGGAATTCGTCGCCGCGGCTCGCAGCCACGGATTCAAGGACTTGACCATCGAGAAGCTTATCGAGCTGAAGAACGCGGACGTTTTTTAAGAGTCCGAAATACTTTCGGCATTAGTGCGCCACGACGGAGGAAACGTCATGAAGAACCGAACGCCACGAATATCCGCAATGATGCTCACCGCGCTCGCTTTCGCATGTTTGTTTGCTGCGCCACAGCATCTCTGGGCGCAATTGCCCAACGGCACCTGGGCCATGCAGCATTCCGGCCGCGATGGTTACGTACAATTTTCAATAACCGTATCGCGCCTCGGTCATCACATGCAGGAAGAATCGGACTGGAATCTCAATTCATTTCAGGAATTGGATCTTTCGCAATCGGCGCGTCACGACGTCAAGTTCACGGTTACACGCGACGCCGGGCGTTTGGAATGCGACGGATTCCTGGAAAATGGCGAAGGCGCAGGCCTGTTCCACTTTTTTGCTGATTCAAAATATCCCCAAGAAATGAAAGCGCTCGGATTCGACGGGATTGACGCCGACAAGCAATTTTCGATGGCCATCCACGATGTGAGCCTGGCGTTCGCGAAGGAAATGAAAGCCGAGCATATCAGCGGGCTCGATACGGACAAGCTCATCGCGTTTCGGATCTTTGGTGTCAACAAGCAATTTATTGATGAGCTGCGCTCTTCGGGATCGAACATCACGGACAGCGACAACCTTGTGGCGTTTCGCATTCACGGCGTCACGCCCGAGATGGTGCGCAGCCTGCATCAGGCTGGATATTCACCCGATGAAGACACGCTGATTGCCCTTCGCATTCATGGCGCCACTCCGGAATGGATCGCGCAAATGAGCCAGGCTGGCTATTCGCATGTGGAACTGGAACAGCTTATCGCTTTCCGGATTCATGGCGTGTCGCCCGAATTCGTCACGCAACTAATGCATTTGGGATACACAAAAATGGAACCCGACCAGCTGATTGCGTTTCGAATCCACGGAGTTTCGCCGGAATTTGTTTCGCAACTGAGGCAGCTCGGCTACACGCATTTGGATCCCGACGAGCTCGTCACGTTCCGCATCCATGGAGTGTCACCAGAGTTCGTCGCGCAGATCGAGAAGCTCGGCTACAGTCATCCGGATCCAGACCAACTGGTCACCATGCGCATTCACGGAGTCACGCCAGAATACATTTCCGATTTGCGTTCTCGGGGGATGCAGAATCTGTCTATCAATCAGCTCGTGAGCATGCGCATTCACCGCATCGACTAGCCAAAACCATTCCGTGTTCCAGGCAAGCAGCTCGTTAGAGCCGAAGAATCATGCTTGACGGAGCCGAATCGTAACCTTCGTCCGTGACCGTTTTCTGCACCGCGGCGCGCAGAGTCGATTCGTCCGCATTGCGGGGTAAGTTGCAGTGACGCCGCACGACTTCTTCGCCTGCCTCAATCCGGATCAGCCAATTGGACTTGTCCGTGTCCCATGAAATTTCCACGCGGTCGGCTTGCATAGTTCCTCCAATTCCATTCAGATGCGTGGTGAATCGCGGAGTTACCCTCGTCGGACGGAGCGGTTACTTTTAGACTGCGCCGCGAACCGTGCGCTTGACATTCCGCCCTTCTCACGCAGAATATAGGTTAGCTATTCAATAAATGTATTCGGGCTGTTGTCGCGGTAGCTAGTCTGTCGCAACAAAATTTTGTGGGCCCGGACTGACCCCTCTCTCAGCCTCGTTGTCCCGCTACAAATCTGCAAGGGCCAGATGAGCTTCCAGTGGAAGCTGACAATTGCGTTTGGGTTTGCGCTGGCGA
>DAIRCW010000149.1:0-3869 GCA_036796475.1 Candidatus Acidiferrales bacterium
CAATGATGCGCTGAATGGTTTCTGTGGCGTCGAGAGTGTGCAAAGTTGAAAAGACGAGGTGGCCGGTTTCGGCGGCGAGGAGCGCGGTGGAAATGGTTTCGAGGTCGCGCATTTCGCCGACGAGAATGACGTCGGGATCCTGACGAAGTGCGGCGCGAAGAGCAGTCGAGAAAGAGGAAGTATCGACTTCGACCTCGCGCTGATTGATAAAACCTTTCTTGTCGCGATGCAAATATTCGATAGGGTCTTCGACGGTGATGATGTGCTCGGGGCGCAGCGAATTGATACGGTCGATCATCGCGGCGAGAGTGGTGGACTTACCGGAACCGGTGGTCCCGGTGACGAGGACGAGGCCGCGCTGCTCTTCGCAAATTTTGTCGATGACTTGAGGGAGATTGAGTTCCTCGACGGTGCGGATTTTGGTCGGAATGACACGGAGGACCATGCCGACGTTGCCGCGTTGCTGGAAGACGTTGACGCGGAAGCGGCCGAGGCCAGCGACGCCGTAGGCCATGTCGAGCTCGGCGGTCTCTTTGAATTTTTGCTTTTGGCGGTTGGTCATCATGCTGAAGGCCATGGAAAGCATTTCCTCGGGGGTGACGCGAGGGACGTCAGCGATGGGCTGAAGCACGCCGTCAACGCGCAGATAAGGGTGGTTGCCGACTTTCAGGTGCAAGTCGGAGGCTTTGTTTTCGACGGCTTTGCGCAGGAGATCATCAACAGCGACGGCCATAGCGATTCACCTTTTCCCGAAGCAGATTCCTCACCGTAGCATGGGGTACAGGCGCGAACAATCACTGGGCCAGTAGGGTTTGTCTGAAAGGATACTGGCCGAAAGGCTAGAGGCAGTGACGAGTGACAAGTGGCGAGTGACGAGCAAGCAAAAGCCAGAAGCCACGACCACGGCGAGATTCCCTGCGGCAGGCAGGCTTCACTCCGCAAAATGCGCTTCGCTCAGGATGACAGGAGTTTGGCGTGGAGCGCTAACGAGCGCGGTTGAATAAGGCGTGGCGCGCTATGGTCGGCGGCTGAAGAGGGCGCGGTAGAGCCAGGCGCCGAGGACGCCGCCGAGGAGGGGACCGGCCCAGTAGACGCCGTGGTTGGTGAAATGATGGGAGGCGACGGCGGCGCCGAGCGCGAGAGCGGGATTCATGGAAGCGCCGGTGAATGGAGCGGCGGCGAGGTAACCGACGAAAATCGCGAGGCCGGCGGAAAATCCGGCGAAACGCGAGGAATGAGCGGAGTCGGAGCGTTCCTGAGGAACAGTGGCAGAGAAAACAAAGACTAGAACGAAGGTGAGGAGAAGTTCGAGGAAGATGCCCTGCGTGCGGGAGATGTTCGCGCCGAGATCGGGAGCGCCGAGGGAGACGGAGCGCCAGATGGCGTCAGGGATGAGCGCGGTAAGCGTCCAAGAGGCGAGGATGGCAGCGAGGATTTGCACGGCGCCGTAGAGAATAGCGGAGACGGAACCGATGGAGCGCGTGACCCAGGCGCCGAGAGTAATGGCGGGATTGAAGTGCCCGCCGGAAATGGGATAGAGGGCGGAGACGAGGATGGCGAAGGCGAGTCCGCGGGCGAGAGCGATGCCGAGGGGACCGAAGGCGGGTTGAGTAGCCGAACGGAGGGCTGCATCGGCGCAAACGGCGCCAGCGGAGAGCAGGACGAAGAAGAAAGTGCCGATGAATTCGGCGCAGAGCTTTTGCCAGATGCGGTACATGAGGCCTCCGTGGAGCGGGGAGATTTTAGCAGGAGGCAGCGAGGCGGTGAAGGAAAAGAGGCAGGGAGATAGGCATTCGAGGAGACTCGATGAAAGCGCGCACGTTTGAGTAGCGCGCGGAGTTTTGGTTGAAAAGACGGATGTGTTCCGTGGTATCTTGCGCAGCCGAGACGGTAGACAAGCAGCGCGAAGACAGGAGGGATGCGCATGAACAAGTACATTACGGAACTTATCGGGACGTTCTTTCTGGTGTTCACGGTGGGATGCACGGTGGTGGGCAACGGAGCGGGAACATTGGCGCCGCTGGCGATTGGAGCGGCGCTGATGGTGATGGTTTTCGCGGGCGGGCACATTTCGGGTGCGCATTACAATCCGGCGGTGACGTTTGGAGTGTGGGTGCGCGGGAAGATGGAAAAGAAGGACGTCGCGGGCTACATGATTTTTCAGATCATCGGGGCGGTGCTGGCGGCGCTGGCGGTGAATTATTTGAAACGCGGCGTGCAGGTGGTGCCGATGAATCTGCCCGTGCTGCCGGCGCTGCTCGCGGAATTCTTGTTCACTTTCGCGCTGGTGTTTGTGGTGCTGAACACGGCGACGGCGATGGGGACGAAGGGAAATTCGTTTTACGGGCTGGCGATCGGTTTTACGGTGACGGCCGGGGCGTATGCGGTGGGGAGCATTTCGGGCGGCGTGTTCAATCCGGGGGTGGCGGTGGGAATTTCGATGATGGGACTCTCGGCGTGGTCGAGCATTTGGATTTATCTGGTGGCGAATTTTGCGGGAGGCGCGGTGGCGGCGGTGGCGTTCAAGGCGGTGGTTCCGGGGGACAACTAACGCGCGCAGAGAGGATCGGCAACGGCTATTCACTCCTGCTGCAGAACCTTAAGGACCTGGCCGATCGTGTTCCAGTTGCGGATGGTGGCGGGCGCTCCTAGAATTTTGTCCATCGAGCCGAGATAGCCGATGGATTTCATTTCGCGGCGATAACATCCAAAAACGAATCTGCCGTTGCAAGAAAGAATACGGACGAACCATTTGCCTTCGCGGGGAATTTGGAAAGGGAGCGTGGGTAACGCGCGGGGGCGTTTTGCGAGAACGGCGACGAAACGGACGAGATTGGGGCTGATTGGAGTGCCGTTGAATGGATCCTGCGATACGGCGGCGAGGAGTTCGCGGGAAGGGCACGTCATGATGTGAGTTTCGAAGGGCAGATGCTTGCGTAATTCGGAATGGAAGAGTGTCTGGCTGACGGGTTTGCGGATGACCAGCGTTCCGGCGGCGCCGATGTTGACCACGTCGAAGTGCTTCAATTGAGTGGCGAGGAGGCTGGGGCGAAAAGTCCGGTGGCCGCCGACGTTGACGCCGCGCAGGAAGGTGACGATGGGCATGGCGGGATTATAGAGAATTTCGTGAGATAGGCAATCGCGGTAGCGTTGGAAGACACGCGGAAGGGCAGTTTTCGGTTCCCGAATCAACTCACAGCAAACCTGAAAAGCCGCAGAGTCTCGCGAAGGCGGCGAAACTCTGCGCTACAAAAGCAAAGGCAAATACAGATTCCTCGCAGTCCCGACGAAAGCAGTCGGGACGCTCGGAATGACAGCTCGTTGAATGCGGTTGTACGTTCAGCGGGCGGCGGCGGGGACTGGAGCGTTGGCGCGCGCGCGGACGGGAGTTAGCCAGCCGTGGTGGTCATCCTTGGTGCCGCCGGTGAGGGCGTAGAATTCGTCCTGCAGTTTTTTGGTGATAGGACCGCGAGCGCCATTGCCGACTTTGATTTTGTCAATCGAGCGAATGGGCGTGACTTCGACGGCGGTGCCGGCGAAGAAGACTTCGTCGGCGATATAGAGCATTTCGCGGGGAATCATCTGCTCGGCGACGGGAATGCCCATTTCTTCGCAAAGAGTCATCATCGTTTCGCGCGTGATACCGGGGAGAACGCAATTGGCAAGCGGCGGCGTGAGAACTTTGCCGTGATGCACGATGAAAAGATTTTCGCCGGAGCCTTCGCTGACGTAACCGTTGACGTCAAGAGCGATGCCTTCGACGTAGCCATTGGCCATGGCTTCCATGCGGATGAGCTGGGAATTCATGTAATTCGCGGCCGCCTTGGACATTTGGGGCAGGGGATTGGGCGCGGGGCGGTTCCACGATG
>DAIRCW010000149.1:3879-7175 GCA_036796475.1 Candidatus Acidiferrales bacterium
AAATAGTTGCCCGCCGCCTTGGCGAGCGCCGGCAGCGTGTTGGGCGCCAGGCGCTGCCAGGAGGAGACGCAGACGTCCACGCCGGACTTAATGGCCTCTTCACCGAGGTAGCGGCCCCAGTCCCAGCACGCCATATAGACTTCGATGGGGACGGAATAAGGATTCACGCCGGCTTCGCCATAACCGCGGAGAACGATGGGGCGAATGTAGCAGGCGTCCATGTGATTGGCGCGAATGAGTTCGAGCACGCCGTGGCAGGTTTCGTCGATGGAAAAAGGAAAATCCATGCGGTAAATGTGCGCGGAGTTGTGGAGGCGCTCCATGTGTTCGCGAAGACGGAAGACGGCGGGGCCTTGAGTGGTTTTGTAGCAGCGAATGCCTTCAAAAACCGCGGAACCGTAGCTGACGACATGGGAAATGACGTGAATGGTGGCGTCGTCCCAGTTAATCAGCTTGCCGTTGTGCCAGATTTTATCGGTTTTGGTGAGGCTCATTGTGGTTCTCCCGGAGCGGATTGGACTGGCGCTACAGAAACCGGATGCCACGGATGCAGGGAACTTCTATCACAACCAGAGCCATTATAACACGGCGATTTTGGGCGGCCTGTGGAGAAAAGCTTGCGGGGCTGCAGCGAACCGTCCAATTTGGATGTGATGATTTCATTTAGCGGCGCAGCAATTTGAAGGCGATGTTGGGGCCGAGGCCTTGTTTGATGGCGAGATAAATCCAAAGCATGGCGAAGGGCTCGAGGAGGCGCGCGTTGGCGAGCGGGCCGGCGTCGAGCGGCTCGAAACCGAGGTCGAGGGCGAGATGCATCACCGTGGATTTTGCGGCGGCATCGTCCCCGGCAATGAGCATGGTGATCCCTAAATTGTCATAGTTGGTGTTGGACATGTTGCCCGCGCCTGTCGTGTTGAAGGCTTTGACCACACGGGCGCCGCGCGTCCATTCGGCGACCTGCTCGGCGGCGGACGTGTTGTGGCCAACGACCAGACCAGAAAGGTCGGGCTTCAACGGATTTGTGCAATCGATGACCACTTTGTTGCCGAGGTCGCCCGCCGCGGCAATGGCGTCGCGAGTGGCAGAGTAGGGAGTGGCGAGGACGATGACTTCTGATGCGTCGGAAGCTTCGCGAACGGAGCCAGCGCGAGCGCCGGAGTCCATGGACTTCAGGAGCGCACGGATTTTTTCGCTCTGAGGATCGGGCACGCCGTAAAAAATCGAATGGCCCTTCGCGGCCCAGTCTTTGCCGAGGGCGCCGCCAACATTTCCTGCACCAAGAATCGCGATCTTCATTTTGCGCCTCCCGCAAGGAGCAAATGCAAAGCGTACAAGACATTGATGCGGCCCGAGAGCGCTGGTTGCAGCGACGGCTGTGAAAAAAGCGCTTCGGGAGAATCAGCGGGGAGTTAGATCGGGATTTCGGGCGGGTGCGCGATGGGCGGCTTCGCGTTTGATGTTGCTGAGCCAGTGGAGCTCGGCTTCAAACTGGGCGATGGTCAGCGAAATCATCCAGACGGCTTCGTGATGCGCGTGGCCTACTTCTTTGAGAACGGCGGCAAGTGTTTGCTGCTCGCGAGCAAGCTCCGACTCGAGGAATTCGATGCGCCGATTCAGCTGGCGCAGGAAGACCCCCGGGCGGGCCTGCCAGGAAAGAGCCATCCAGGTGAGAAATGGAGGGCGCTCGCGCTGATTGGTCCAGTCGGGGCGTTCGAGAGCGCCGGCGAGGACAGCGAGGCCGCGCTTGCTGGTTCTGAAGACGCGGCGCTCGGGCCCTTCGGCGGGACCCTGGCTTGCGACCGGACGAATGAGCTTCAAGCGCGCGAGCTTGTCCATGGAATAGTAAACCTGGGGGCGCGAAATGGCGGCCCAATCGCGCACCTGGCGGCGTTCCAGCTCGGCATTAGCCTGATAGCCGTGCATGGGCGCTTCGGCGAGCAAGCTCAGCAGGACGAGATCCGGCGTGGTCAGTTTTTCAACGGGCTTGCGCGGCATCCTCGGCCTTTCGCTTGCGGCTCCAATACCACCACTGACACTGTTCGGCAGGCAAGCGCGGATTGCGGGCCTGAGCTACCGCAGCGCGGAAAACGTCGAGGCAGCAGAGGTCCTGCCGCTCGCCAGTGATGCGGCAAAGCTGGTTGTACATATTGAGAGGGTTGCGCCGGGCGAGCTGGGGAATGGAGCGGATGCCGAGCAGTTGGAAATCGCGCTCGATGGCCGGGCCGACGGAGATGAGCTTCTGGAAGTTTGTGTGAGCTACGTTCATTTTTGAATCTCCTAAATAATTTGTGTTGACAGGATAGCAGGGGTACGGTAAAAGCTATCTAGTCTTAATTAGACTAGATGAAACGCAAAGGAGAGTCAAGCATGAAATTCACGGTGATGGCGGCAAGTTTCGGGGCCCTGCTGTTGGTTGCGGCAAGCGCGGTACATTCCCAAGCACAAGATGCAAAGGCACAAGCAGAAACTCAAAAGGAGAAGACGATGAAGGTGACGCGGATTACGCCAGTGCTGTTCGCAGCAAGCATCGAGCCATGCGTGAAGTTTTGGACGGAGAGGCTGGGATTTCAGAAAACGGCGGAAGTGCCGGAAGGGAACACGCTTGGATTTGCGATTTTGCAGAAGGACGGAGTGGAATTGATGTATCAGTCGTACGCAAGCGCGGATAAGGACAATGCTTCGACGGGGCCGCTGGTGCGCCAGGGGCCGTCGTTCTTGTATGTGGAGGTGAGCGATCTAGATGCGGTCGTCAGCGCGATGAAAGGAATTGAACCGGCCATTCCGCTGCGCACGACGTTTTATGGGATGCGAGAAATGGGCGTGAAGGACCCGGCGGGGCACATTGTAATGTTTGCGGAGAAAACGCAGAACGGGACGAAATGACGCGGGGCTTGTCGGCTGTTCGCATGAGGTCACCAGCGCTGTTTTGCAGGGAATGGAGACGGCGCTGGCGGAATTCAGGAATGAGGATGCGACGAAGCGGGATGCGGTTCCGAGATGTGAGCGGGCGGGGCCGGACGCGCGGGAACGAAGGTGCTTTCATCAATTAGGCGGAAGTCCTGATTGACGTGCCGGAGCATTCCTCCGTGGAAATTTTCATAGGTGCCGAAGAAAAGAAAGGGCACAAGGGCGGCGATGGCCCAGAGTTTGGCACGCCGTGGCAGCTTGGCTTCAGGTTCCCAGCGAAAAATCTGGCGAGAGATTTCGAAGGCGACGGCCAGGCCAAGTATCAGCGCAATGAATTCCGTGATGATTTCGCCAGCAGTGGCGAGATTGTTGGCCGCGGATTCGAGGCC
>DAIRCW010000150.1:0-961 GCA_036796475.1 Candidatus Acidiferrales bacterium
GGAGGCAGTATAATCAAGACGGAATCTGTTCGCATGCGAACAGTGTCAGCCAGTATTTGACATCGGGATATTGTATACACGAGAATCTCTTCGTGCCTAATTCTGCCAGCGTTCGCGTCATTGATTCCCACACTGCTGGCGAGCCCACTCGCCTTGTGGTCGAAGGCGGGCCTGACCTCGGCTCTGGCCCGCTCGCTTCGCGTCTAAAAGTATTTCGCGAAAAATTCGATACTTTCCGTTCCGCCGTGGTGAACGAGCCGCGCGGCTCTGATGCGGTCGTCGGCGCTCTGCTGTGTGAACCATCCGATCCAAGTTGCGCAGCGGGCGTCATTTTCTTCAACAACGTCGGTTACCTGGGAATGTGCGGCCACGGCACGATCGGGCTGCTGGTCACGCTCGCTTACTTCAATAAACTGCAACCTGGCCTTCACAAAATTGAAACGCCGGTCGGTATAGTCTCGGCTCGCCTCCTCGAGGACGGCAAAGTGACCGTCGAAAATGTGCCGAGCTATCGCGCGGCCACGAATGTCACCGTGGACGTTCCCGGCCGTGGCAAGTTCGCCGGCGACGTCGCCTGGGGCGGCAACTGGTTTTTCCTGATCGAAAAGCACGGAATGAAGATCGCCTTCGAAAATATCGATGCGCTTACGGATTTCACGTGGGCGGTTCGCCAGCACTTGCCCAAGCAGAAAATCACCGGTGAGAACGGCGCGGAAATCGACCACATCGAACTCTTTGGGCCTCCACAAATGCCCGGCGCGAACAGCAAGAATTTCGTCCTCTGTCCGGGGCGCGCCTATGACCGCTCGCCCTGCGGCACCGGCACGTCCGCGAAAATGGCCTGTTTGTACGCCGATAAAAAATTGCGCGCCGGAGAGACCTGGCGGCAGGAGAGCATTGTCGGCAGCGTATTCGAGGGTTTCGTCACCGTGATGAACGGGGAGGTGATGCCGACCATTAC
>DAIRCW010000150.1:971-7171 GCA_036796475.1 Candidatus Acidiferrales bacterium
GTCGGCAGCCTTTTCGAAGGCAGCGTCGTCGAACGCGGCGGCAAGTTGTACCCGAGCATCACCGGCTCGGCATTTGTGAACGCCGATAGCCGGCTAATTCTGGACCCGCATGATCCGTTCTGCTTCGGAATTCGCAAATGAGCCCTCCGGTTTACGACGTCCTGATTATTGGTGCCGGAATCGTGGGAGCCGCATGCGCTGCCGCTTGCGCGCGCGAAAAATTGCGCGTCGGAATCGTCGAAGCAGAAATGATTGGCGGAGGCGCAACGGCCGCCGGCATGGGCCACGTTGTGGTCATGGACGATTCCGAAGCGCAATTCGCCCTAACTCATTACTCGCGCACTCTCTGGCGCGAATTGGCCCCAGAGCTCCCTTCAGATGTCGAATACGATCCCTGCGGCACGATCTGGGTCGCTGCGGACGAAGACGAAATGCACGCTGTCGCCGAAAAGAAGCGTTTTTACGAATCCCGCGGCTCGCGCGCGGAAATTCTCGATACCCGTTCGCTGCGCAGCGCCGAACCCCATCTCCGCGAAGGCCTGCCCGGCGGCCTTCTCGTGCCCGAAGATGCCGTCATTTACGCACCCTGCGCTGCGCGGTTCCTCGCCGGACAGGCGCAGTCACGCGGCGCGCAGTTGCATCTTTCTTCCGTGGCTACCGAAATCAATTCAGAGGGTGCGCGTCTGCAAAACGGCTCAGTGTTGACCGCTCGTTTCACAGTTCTCGCCGGAGGCGCGTGGTCCTCCGCTCTGCTTCCCGGCCTCGCCGTGCGCAAACGCAAAGGCCATCTGGTTATCACCGATCGCTATCCGAATTTTGTCCGTCATCAACTCGTCGAACTCGGCTATTTGAAAAGCGCTCATTCCACAACGGAAGATTCCGTCGCATTCAACGTGCAGCCGCGCAAAACAGGCCAGTTGCTTATCGGCTCTTCGCGCCAGTACGACGCGGAAGCTCCTGCAATCGACCACGCGATTCTCACGCGCATGATTGCGCGCGCGCAGGAATTCATCCCGGAACTCGCGCGCTTTTCCGCGATTCGCTCATGGACCGGTTTTCGTCCCGCCACGCCCGATAAGCTTCCCCTCATTGGGCCCGCGCCCGGCCGCGATAATCTTTTTCTCGCCACTGGCCACGAAGGCCTCGGCATCACCACTTCTCTCGCTACCGCAGAGTTGCTCGTAGACCAACTGCTCAGCCGCGAATCCAAAATTCCCATCGCGCCATATCTTCCAAATCGCGTTTGCGAGGGCGTGCATGCCTGAAGCCATTTCCATCAGAGTGAACGGCGCTCCTCTCAGCGTTTCGCCGGGCACGACTGTGCTTGCCGCGATTTTGTCGTCAGGAATTTCGATGGTCCGCCGCTCAGTGAGCGCTGAGCCTCGCGGGCCTTTGTGCGCGATGGGAATCTGTTTCGAATGCCGCGCCACCGTAAACCACGAGAGGCACATCCGCACATGCCAGCTTCTATGCGCGCCGGAAATGGACGTTCGCACCGATGATTGACGCGCGCAAACCAAGCCCGCATTCGTATGACGTGCTCGTCATTGGCGCGGGCCCCGCGGGCATCGCCGCAGCCTGCTCCGCCGCGGAATCGGGTGCGCTTGTCGCAGTCATTGACAGTAATCCCCGCCCCGGCGGCCAGATCTGGCGCGGCGAAACGCGCGAGCATGCGCATACTCGCGAAGCGCAATCCTGGCTCGACAAATTTGCCGCCCAGCGCATCGAAGTTTTCACCTCCACGGAAATTGTCGACCAGATTCATCCCGGCCTGCTCCTCGCGCAATCGAACGGCGCGGCTCGCGAATTTGCCTACAAGAAACTCATCCTTTGCACGGGCGCCCGCGAACTTTTCCTTCCGTTTCCCGGCTGGACGCTTCCCAATGTAATGGGCGCCGGCGGATTGCAGGCTCTGGTCAAATCCGGGTTGCCCATCGCTGGCAAAAAAGTTGTTGTTGCCGGAAGCGGCCCGCTGCCGCTCGCGGTCGCCGCGCATCTTCGCGAGCACGGCGCCGAAATATGCCTCATCGCAGAGCAGTCGCCGTTTCAGCGTCTGGCATCATTTGCCATTTCGCTTCTTCTATCCAAAACCAAGTTCACGCAAGCTCTCGCGATTCGCCGCAAGCTCTCCGGCATTCCTTACAAAACAAGCTGCTGGGCAATTCGCGCCGAGGGCCGCGACAAACTTGAAAGCGTCACGCTGCGCCGCAGTTCGAAAATCTGGAAAGAACCGTGCGACTATCTCGCCTGCGGTTTCCATCTTGTTCCCAATATCGAACTCGCCTCGCTCCTCGGCTGCGAAATTCGCGGCGGCTTTGTTCGCGTCAACCAATTTCAGGAATCATCTGTACAGGGAATTTTCTGCGCGGGCGAACTCACCGGAATCGGCGGCGTGGATTCCGCCATCGTCGAAGGCCAAATCGCCGGCTACGCCGCTGCTGGAGAATCTGCGCGCACGGCGCAATTCTCGCGCGAGAAACGTTCGGCCGCGCACTTTACAGACGTTCTCCGCCGCACCTTTGCCCTTCGCGAAGAACTGCGCTCTCTTGCGACGCCAGAAACAATTGTCTGCCGCTGCGAAGACGTACAATTCTCGCGCCTGCAATCTTACCCATCCTGGCGCGCCGCTAAGCTTCAAACGCGGTGCGGCATGGGCCCGTGCCAGGGACGCATTTGCGGCCCGGCTACGCAATTTTTGTTCGGCTGGAAACCTGAATCGGTGCGCCCTCCCGTCTTTGCCGCGCCTCTGGAGATTTTGGCGCAAATCGGCGCGCGCGCACCGGAACAGTCGGTGAACCAATGAGCTTCTCGCACCCGTATTCACGCACAATTTCTTCCAAGGAGATCCAATGAACTGGACCGGCGTTATGCCCGCAATCACCACGAACTTCGATTCTGCTTACAAGGTGGACCACGCCCACCTCGCCGAGCATTGCCGCTGGATGATTGAGAGCGGCTGCACAGCCATCGTTGCGCTCGGCTCGCTCGGCGAAGGCTCGACTCTCGAATACGAGGAGAAGCTCGCGATTCTCGATACGTGCGTCCGCGCGGTTCGCGCTCCTGTGGTTGCTGCGATTTCTTCACTGCGCACCACCGAAGCCGTGCAACTCGCCAAGGAAGCAGCCCGCCGCGGCTGCAAGGGGCTGATGATTCTTCCGCCGTACGTCTATCGCGGCGACTGGCGCGAAATGAAGTCCCACGTCGGCGAAGTCCTGCGCGCCACAGAACTTCCGGGCATGCTCTACAACAATCCTGTCGCTTACGGCACGGATTTTTTTCCCGAGCAGATCGCTGAACTCGCCGCCGAGCACCAGAATCTTCGCGCCGTCAAGGAATCCAGCACCGACGTTCGCCGCGTCACGGCCATTCGCGCGCTGCTCGGCGATCGTCTCGCCATTCTCGTCGGCGTTGATGACGCCATCGTCGAAGGCATTTACATGGGGGCCGTCGGATGGATCGCCGGCCTCGCCAACGCTTTGCCCGTCGAGTCCGTCGAACTTTTCAACTACGCCGCGAAAGGCCAGATCGACAAAGCCGCCGCGCTTTATAATTGGTTTTTGCCGCTTCTGCGCATGGACACCGTGCCGAAATTCATTCAGCTCATCAAGCTCGTCCAGCAGGAAGCCGGCCACGGCAGCGCGCGCGTCCGTCCGCCACGCCTCGAACTCGAAGGCGCCGAACTGCAGGAAGCCAAGCGCATCATCGCCCACGCATTCAAAGCGCGCCCGCGGCCCGTCGAAAAAACTATCGCGCATTCATAATTTTTCGTAAGGAGAAATCATCGTGCAACTCACAGGAAAATCCATCATCGGCCAGCGCCAATCCGAAAAATCTCTAGGCCGAGCGTTTCGCGCCGTCAATCCGAAAACCGGCGAGCGCATCGCGCCGGACTTTTATTCCGCCACGCGCGATGAAGTCGACGCGGCGGCGAATCTCGCTGAGCGCGCCTTTGTCGAATGGAGCCACGCGAATGGCAAAACCAAAGCCGCCTTCCTCCGCAAAATCGCCGAGAACATCGAAGCCCTCGGCGACGATTTGATCAATCGCGCCAGCGAAGAGACCGCGCTTCCCGCTCCTCGCGTGAAAGGTGAAGCTGCGCGCACCTGTTTTCAGCTGCGCATGTTCGCTGATCTGGTCGAAGAGGGCTCCTGGGTCGGCGCGCGCATTGATCAAGGCGACCCGTCGCGTACGCCGCTTCCCAAACCGGACATGCGCTCGCTCTGGCGTCCGCTGGGCCCCGTGCTCGTTTTCGGCGCCAGCAATTTCCCGCTGGCCTATTCCGTTGCGGGAGGCGATACCGCGTCAGCCTTCGCGGCGGGCAATCCCGTCATTGTGAAAGCACATCCCGCCCACCCCGGCACCGCGGAAATGGTCGGCCAGGCAATTCGCAACGCGGCCCGCGAATGCCGCGCGCCCGAAGGCATTTTCTCATTGCTCTTTGACGCCGACATCGAGGTAGGCCTCGATCTCGCCAAGCATCCCAAGATTAAAGCGATTGGATTTACTGGCTCGAAAGCAGGCGGCCGTTCGCTCATGGACGCTGCTGCGGCGCGTCCCGAACCCATTCCCGTCTATGCTGAAATGGGAAGCATCAATCCTGTTTTCATTTTGCCGGGGGCGATGCGCGAACGCGGCGCGGAAATCGCCAAAGGCCTGCACGCCTCGGTGACTGGCTCCGCTGGGCAGTTCTGCACCAAGCCCGGCATCGTAGTTACCGCTGGCGATGAGGCGAATGCGTCCCACACGCGAGCTTTCGCTGAGAATTTTCGCGGGTTGATGGACGCTCCCCAGGATTTCACCCTTCTTACCTCTCGCATTCACGAAGCCTACGTTTCCAACACAAAGGGGCGCGCGGCTTTGAAATCCGCAGGCGCCACGACGCACTCCTCCGGGTCGGCGAAAGCTGGCTTTCAGGTTGATCCGGCGGTGTTCGAAACCACGGCAGCCGAGCTTGCCCAGCAGCCCGCGTTGCATTCCGAAATTTTCGGCCCGGCAACCATGCTCGTCCGCTATTCCTCGCGCGAAGAGCTGCTCGCCGCCGCTCGTTCGCTCGAAGGCCATCTCACCGCCACAATCCACGCCACTGAGCAGGATCTGCGCGAACACCTCGACTTGCTCGCGATTCTCGAATCCAAGGTGGGACGTCTCATCTACAACGGTTTCCCGACAGGCCTGGAAGTCTGCCACGCCGTCGTGCATGGCGGGCCCTATCCGTCCACGTCCGACGGACGCACTACTTCCGTCGGCTCGCGTGCCATCTACCGCTTCGCGCGCCTCGTCTGTTACCAGAGTTTCCCGGCTTCTGCGCTGCCCGATGAACTCAAGGATGAAAATCCCCTTGGCATCTGGCGCCTCGTTGACGGCCAGCAGACGCGCGAGCCGGTTCGTTCCAAAGCGCGCGCCATTTCGAAGTAATTTTCGGCGGCAGATGATGGCACTGCGCGAAGGCGCACGCGTGTACGGTCATCTGTGCAGCCCAAACAGCGCACATCCGCGAAATTTTGCCCTCTACGCGAAATAACAAACACGAATACAGCATCCGCAGTATCAGTCTCACTACCTCATGTGCGTACACTCGCACGATGTCGTGCGTGTTCGGTTCCCCCGGAGGCGCGCGAACTCTGAAAGGAGAAACGATGCCACGAAAATCAAGCAGTCGGAAATCAACTCGCAGCAGATCTCGGCAGGGAAATCGCAGGCGCACAACGCAGAATTCCAATTCGATGGACAGAGCCAATCGCGAAAACCGCGAAACCGAACGCTCCACCACTACTTCCTAGTTCAAATCCTCGAAAGCGGGCGCTGCCATCGGCTCCGGCGCCCGCTCCTATCCGGCACCTCGCTAATTCTGGCCCGTCATTCGCCCCCAGAAGCCCTCAGAAAAATGTAACTGCGTCGCTCTGCCGCACGTCTCTCTCCCTTCCGTTAATCGCACATGGTTCGTCTGAAATTTCATTTTCATAGAATAGAGAGGATGCAATGAGAGCAGACCGTCTGATTCTCGTAGTCTCTGCCGTTTTCGCACTATCCCTGAACGTCTCCGCCCAGCAGGAACGCCGCCCCGGCCAGTTTCCGGGCTCTCGCCAGGCGGCGATGCAAGAGCAGCAGCCTTCTAACATGTCTCCTAACGAAGACCAGCCCGGCCGCCACGGCCCTCCTCCGCCTCCTCCAGTCGAGAAAAGTTCCGTGACGCATCACTC
>DAIRCW010000151.1:0-7160 GCA_036796475.1 Candidatus Acidiferrales bacterium
GAGGCATTCCAGATACTCCTCGTGCTCGTCTTTGGCGATGAGAATGGTGCGTGCGTGCTCGCAATGCGAAGTTTGCATGCGGTCCCCGGCGAAACAATATAGCACCGGCCTTGATTTAGCCGGATGCAACAGCGCTTCAGTACCGGCCGTGCCGCACCATGCCGCGCCAGGGAACCCCCGTGCAACCCGCAGTTGACAAAGCTGCAAAAGGAAACTATGCATGCTTCGTCCCAGCGCGCTTACGCGCCCGGAGCGAGACGAACTTGCCATATCGATCCATACAGCAGCAGCGGCTAAGCACTGTCTTCTTCTATTTATTTATCGCCGTGCTCGCCTACTTCACCTATCTGGTGTTTGAGCCGTTTCTCGCACCATTGTGCTGGGCGGCGGTGCTGGCCGTGCTGTTTGATCCGGTGAATCGCGTTTTGCGTGCGCAATGGGGACGCGTCTGGGCGGCAGCGGCATGCACGACACTTGTGACCGTACTGCTGATAGCTCCTTCAATTGCGATAGGCACGGCCTTCGTTCATCAGGCTTTGCAGGCCGCATCGGCAGTACAGTATCAGCTCAGCAACGGGGGATTCCACCGCCTGGATCGATTATGGCAATGGATTGCCGTTCATGCGCCCGGGCAAACCACCGAGAGCCTCTCTGGCTTGCTACACCGCGCGATTGCGGCCACAGCGGCGTTTCTGGCCTCGAAAATCGGCGTCTTATTGCGCAACGTGGCCATCTTCATTTTTGATCTCATCGTCACCATTCTCGCAATGTTTTATTTTTTCCGCGACAGCACTGAAATTATGGCCTGGCTGCGGCAAATTCTTCCGTTTGATCGCGAATCGCGGGAGGAAATCGTCGGCAAATCGCGTGATTTGATTTTCGCCAGTGTGACCCTGGCGCTCGCATCCGCTGTTCTTCATGGCCTCGCAGGAGGCATTGGATTTGCCATTGTGGGTATTACCGCGCCGCTCTTTTGGGGCGTGGCCATGGGTTTCTTCTCGTTGCTGCCGGTGATTGGCGATCTGATTATCTGGATTCCCGCGATCATCGATATGGCAGTCACCGGTCATTGGGCGAAAGCGATTGTTCTGGCGGTGATTATTACGGTCGTCGCGGGATTTATAGACAACGTGATGCGCCCCTGGTTTCTCAGTGGGCGCGCGCGCATGAGCGGGCTCATTGTGTTCGTGGCAGTCATCGGCGGCATTGCCGTGTTCGGACTTTTGGGCATCGTGCTGGGACCGATCATCATAGCCGCGGGGGCTAGCGTGCTCGATCTGTATCTCAAATCGGGCCAGCGGGTTGAGCGCGTTTGATTTCAAATTTTTCGAAGGGCCACATGAGCGTTGGCACAAACGTGGCCTCAGTTTCATCCTCTATCTTTAGGCCGAGGCACGTATAATGCACGGGCACGAAAACAGGCGAGCGGCGCAGACGTTCAGAAAGACGCTATGAGCGCGAAATCTTCGCAATCGAAAGAACTCAAGCCGGAGCAACTGCGCTGGCGCTGCGATCCCGCGAAAGTTCCTTACGCTACATCCTCAGAAGCGCCTTCCATCGGCAGCGAGATCGGTCAGGACCGCGCATTGCGCGCTCTGCGCATGGGCGTCGATATGACCGCGCAGGGCTACAACGTGTTCGTATGCGGGCTTAGCGGCACGAGCCGCGGCGGGATGATCGTGAGGATGATTGAAGGCATCGGCCCGAAGACGCAACTCTCGCCCGATCGCTGCTATGTGAACAATTTCAAGAATCCCGATCGTCCGCGGCTGATTAGCCTTCCGCCCGGCCACGCCAATTCGTTTCGCAAAGAAATGCAGTCGGGAGTCGACTTCCTGCGGCGCCGAATTCCACAGGTGTTCGAAGGAGAGCCGTTCCAAAGGCAAAAGGCGCGCATTGTGGACCGCTATACACAGCGCGAAAAAGAATTGATGGACGATTTCACGCGGCGCATCGCGCGAGAGCAGTTTGCGCTCGGGCGCATGCAGGTAGGCGCCGTGGCGCTGCCGGAGATTTTCCCTGTTCTCGATGGCGCGATGGTCCCCATCGAAGAAATTCCGAAGCTCGTCCAAGAAGGGAAGATCGAAACCACCGCGGCGGAGGACCTCGAGCGAAAATACGATCAGTTCCGCCAGGAATTTACCGTCGTTTACCGCAAGACTTTAACCCTCTCGCGCGAATTGGCCAGCGAGATGAGTTACCTCGAACAGGAAGCCGCCTCTGTGCTGGTGGATGGCGTCATCGAGGAACTAAAAGAGAAATACGCCGATTCACACGTCGCCGAATATCTTGAAGAGGTGCGCCAGCATATTCTCGATAATCTTGATCCATTCAAAGAACGGGACGGCGAAGAGGAGCAGCAGCCTTCGGCCGACGGGCCCGCGGGATTGCGGCCGGAACGCATGGACCGCGATCCGTTCCGCGTGTACGGCATCAACGTGATTCTTTCGCACGAAGATCACGAGTCTTGCCCGGTGATTTTCGAGACCATTCCGACGTACGCGAATCTCTTTGGCACCATTCATCGCAGCTATGACGCGCGCGGAGGCTGGAGCTCCGATTTCATGGACTTGCGCGCTGGCTCCCTGCTACGCGCCGATGGCGGATTCCTCATTATGTATGCATTGGATGTGCTGACTGAGCCCGGCGTTTGGCGCACTCTCAAACGCACGTTAAATCACAGCAAGCTCGAAATTCAGCCGGTAGACGCCTTTTTCCCTTTCAGCACGCCGGCGATGAAACCGGAGCCGATCGATATCCGCGTGAAGATCGTGATGATCGGCGACCGCGAGATGTACGAGCTGCTTTTTAATTTTGAAGATGACTTCAAGAAAATTTTCAAGATTCGCGTCGAATTCGATGACGAAATGAATTGGAGTGATGAAGTCATCCGCCACTACTGCGGGCGCCTGCGAAAAATGTGCGATGACGAAAATTTGTTGCCGTTTGACCGCGGAGCGATTGCCGCGTTAATGGAACACGGCGTAAGGCAGGCGGGGCGGCGCGGCAAAGTCACCGCGCGCTTCTTCGATATCGCCGACGTAGCACGCGAGGCAAGCTACGCAGCCCAGCTAGAACACAAGACCATCGTAACCGCAGAGCACGTGCGCAGGGCCCTCGAAGCGAAAATCGACCGCCACAACCTCATCGAGACGAAGATTCAGGAAATGATTGAAAAAGGGCTGCTGCTGATTGATGTATGCGGCGAGCGCGTCGGACAGGTCAACGGTCTCAGCGTAATGGAATTGGGCGGCTACGCGTTCGGCAAACCGGTGCGCATCACCGCGTCCGCGGCGCTCGGCAAATCAGGAATTATTAATATTGAGCGCGAGTCGAATCTCAGCGGACGAATTCACGATAAAGGAATGCATATCATTTCGGGATACTTACGCCGAATGTTTGCGCAGGATAAGCCTCTCTCGTTGGCCGCAAGTGTATGCTTTGAGCAGTCGTATTCCGGCGTGGATGGCGACAGCGCAAGCTCCACGGAAATTTACGCGCTGCTCTCCGCCCTCTCAGGCGCGCCGATTCGCCAGGATCTCGCGGTCACAGGCTCGGTCAATCAGCAGGGCGACATTCAGCCCATTGGTGGCGTGAATGAAAAAATTGAGGGTTACTACGACGTTTGCCGTGTCAAAGGCCTCACGGGAAAACAAGGGGTGCTGATTCCCATTGAGAATGTGGATGACTTAATGCTGCGCAGCGATGTGATCGAAGCCGTCGCGCAAGGCAAGTTCCACATTTTCCCGGTCAGCACCATTGATGAAGGAATTCAAATCCTCACCGGATCCAAGGCCGGCAACCGCAACGGCTCGGGCAAGTTCGACGAAGACAGCATTTTTGCGCGCGCCGATGAGCGCCTGCGCCAAATGGCCAAAACGCTCGCGGATTATGAATAGTTTTGCTTAGAAGGCCACTTAAACCGCAGCAAAAATCTGTCTCAGGAGTGGATGCATTGAAATCCCGAGTGCTTGTCGCGGCTGTAATCTTGGCGTCTGCATGTGCATTATTAGCTCAACATAATGCAGATACCCACAAGCTGGCGCACGATATCTTCAGGCAGCTGATCGAAACCAACACAACCGAATCCGTCGGCAACATGACTACCGCCGCGAACGAAATGGCCGCGCGCCTGCGTGCCGCAGGCTTTCCAGCGAGCGACGTCGTTGTTCTCGGTCCCGATGCGCGCCACGGCAACCTCATCGCCCGTATCCACGGTACCGGCGCGCGCAAACCGGTCCTCTTTATTGCGCACCTCGATGTCGTAGAAGCCAACCGCGCGGATTGGTCTGTCGATCCTTTCCAGCTGACAGAAAAGGATGGCTTCTTTTACGGACGCGGAACCAGCGACATAAAAGATGGCGACGCCATTCTCGCTGCGGACTTCATCCGGCTGAAGCAGGAAGGATACAAACCGGATCGCGACTTGATTCTCGCGCTGACCGCCGACGAGGAGGGTGGCGATTTCAACGGCGTGTCCTGGCTGCTCGCGAATCACCGAAATTTGATTGACGCCGAGTACTGCATCAATACCGATGGCGGTGATTTCCAGCTGCAAAATGGGAAGCCGCTGCTCGCTTCCATCGAAACCAGTGAAAAAATCTACGCAGATTTCGAATGGAAGGTTTTCAACAAAGGCGGCCACAGCTCCCTGCCGAGACCGGATAACGCCATTTATCGTCTAGCCAACGGCCTCGTGCGGCTGGCGCACTATGAATTTCCGGCGCAGTTAAACGAAACGACGCGTACATTTTTCGAGCGCATGGCGGAAATCAACCGCAAGTCCGGTGGCGAAAAGCTCGCCGCGGAAATGGCTGGTGCCGCGAAGAATCCGCCGGATCCTTCTGCGATTCGCGAACTGTCGGAATCACCTTATTACAATGCGCTGCTGCGAACGACTTGCGTAGCAACGCGTCTAGAGGCTGGGCATGCGAACAACGCCCTGCCGCAGGACGCCAGCGCGATTGTCAACTGCCGGATTTTTCCCGGCGGGACGCAAGCGGCAACCGCAGAAACGCTCACGCGAATTCTGAACGATCCGCAAATCAAAATTACTCCCCTCGCGCCACCGCACGACAGTCCTGCATCGCCGCTGCGCAAGGATGTAGTCGACAAAATGCAGGAAGTGGTCAGTCAAATATGGCCGGGCGTGCCGGTCGTTCCAGTGATGGATGCTGGAGCGACAGATGGCTACCGTCTGCGCGCTGCGGGCATTCCGACGTACGCGATTTCCGGGGTGTTCATTGATATGGACGACGTTCGCGCACATGGGCGCGACGAGCGAATTCTTCAAACTTCTTTCTATGATGGCGTGGATTTCTACTACCGCTACATCAAAGCGCTGTCTTCAATGAACTAGCGTTGAGCGCCTTTCGTTAAGACCATCGCGTCCGATATTTTATTCTTCACACAGTGTAATTAAATCGTTGATTGTACCGCGTCTGCTTCAGAGGAGTATTGCGCAGAAAATTGCTGGCCCAATCCCCTCAGGAATCCTGCGAGATATCTTCGGGCGGCGCAGAAGTTATGTACGTTCGTGAGATTCGGTCGTGCCAGGTGAAATGCCCTTCATCCCAAAGAGCCCAAACGAAACCAAGCAAGAGCGTTCCGCCAGAAAGCAAATAACCGAACGTGCGCCAGAGAAGCTGAGAATTTTCTGGGAAGTTGCCGTCGAGGGCCACCACTGAAAGCCCGCGCGCCGTCATTCCGGGAGTGGCGCCAGAAAAAAGCGTGAAAAGCGAGAAGTACAGTGAATAAATGAGAAAAAAGACGAGCGCGTAGACAGCGATGTCCGCTTTGGCAAAAGCGAGCTGCCCGCCCAGTGACCGGAACATCGCAAAAAAGAGCAGGAAAACCGCCGAAACCGCCGCGGCATCGAGTATTCCGGCAAAGCGGCGCGCAGATATTCCCGCCGCGGGAACGGAGGTCGCGGCCGGCTGAACCCGGAAATTCTCGACCACAGAAAAATCGAGCTGCGGTTGGGAGACGTGAATTTCCACGTGCTGTGTGGGGCGAAGCCGCGCAATGGTGCGCGGCGCGGTCGCCGTAGTGATTACTGGCGGGCGTTCGGAGATGAAGGGCAATGGAGATTGCGCTCGCTCGCTCTCGCCTTCCACGTGAGGGCGGCGGGAGCGGTAAACTTCCAGGCGGCGCGCCACTTCCTGGCGCCATTCCGGCTCGCCGGATTCCGCTGCCCGCGTGGATGCGCCAACGGGAGCGGCTGGTTCGCATGAAAATGAAGATTCGCAGAACGGGCAGACTTCGACGTCCTGATTACTGACAGCACCACACTGAGAGCAGACTTGGATCACCGGTTCGTTTTGCGCTGCGGACCGGGCTTTGGCGGAAAGCATGTTAGCAGAAAGCGGCGATAAAGCGAGGCCCGTAAGTTTGTGGCTCGTCGCGAAAAAGATAATGGGTCTCAGGATTGATTCGCGAAGCAGCCGATTCTTTGCGCGATTTCGCTGGCGTGTTAGGCTGTGAAACTCTCTGCGACGGTGCCTGACCGGATGGATTGCAACATTCCGCGAACGAATCGGCGAAAAATTGCATGCATTGTGGTGTTGGCCGTGGCGTTGCTTGTGATTCCATCAGCGGCAGCGCAGGCGGATGGTCGCGCGCAGCCGCAAAATCAGACGCGTACAGTAATTCAAACAAAGAACGGACAAGTGACGCTCCAGGCGGACTCGCAGCGGGAATCTGGAAAGGTGTTTTACGCCGACGGACACGTGGACATTGTTTACGGCGACGTGCGATTGCAGGCCGATCATCTCCAATACAACGAAGCGACAAAAGAAGCCGTGGCGCGCGGCCGCGTGCAGTTTGACCGCGGGAATCAGCACATGGAAGCGGAGCAGGCAACCTACAATTTTGAGACAGACAAAGGGAATTTTCAGGGCGTGCGCGGAACAGTGAAGGCGGAACATTTCGCGAATCCGAACGTGCTGGTGAGCCCGAATCCGCTGACGTTTTCCGCCGAAAAAGTGGACCGCTTGGATGAAAGCACGATGGTGGTCAGCCACGCTTGGGTGACGGTCTGCCGTCCCGACCGTCCGTTGTGGAAGTTCTATGCGCCCAAGGCGACAATTCACATTGAGAAATCGCTTCGGCTGGAAAACGCTACGTTTCGCCTGTTCTACGTTCCCATTGTTTATTTGCCG
>DAIRCW010000152.1:0-7153 GCA_036796475.1 Candidatus Acidiferrales bacterium
TAACGGACTTGCCAGGGTCGTCTTTTTTCATCTCGACAGTGGAAACAAGGTAAGCAACCGTCGAGCCATCCGGCGAAATTTGCGGCGAAAACACGCGTGCGACCCGCAAAGCCGCATCCGTGCCGAAGAGCTTCTTGCCCGTTTTGCTAAGCGCGGCGTTGGACTGCGCGGAAGAGGTATCTTGCGCTTTTACTATTGACGGCGAGACCACAAGCGTAAACGCCAGCGCCACGAACAGACTGGCTGAAGAGACCCGCGCGCTTTTGCGAACGTTCATGAAGATTTCCTCCGAATAAGAGTGCAGAAGTATGTTGAAACGTTTGTTCCGTTGGGCGAACGGCGCAGTATAGTGCGTTTATTCCGCGCCTTCAATGCTGACTTTTTCGCGGCGAGCGGCAAAGAATTTCTGCAAGAGCGCGGCACATTCCCCAGCGAGAATGCCGGATGTGACTTCAACGCGGTGATTAACGCGCGGATGCTCGAACACCGCAAAGCACGAGCGCACTGCGCCTCCTTTTGGATCGTCCGCCCCGTAAACCAGGCGCTGAACGCGGGCTTGCAGCATAGCACCGGCGCACATGGCGCAAGGCTCGATGGTCACGTACACGGTTGCTCCCGCGAGGCGGTAATTACCGATGACTTTGGCGGCGGCTCGCAGGGCCACCATTTCTGCGTGCGCGGTCGGATCACAATCAGTAATCGTGCGGTTCGCAGCGCGGGCAATCACGTGGTCATTCAGCACGATGACGCAGCCGACAGGCACCTCTCCAGCGCGTTCAGCGCCCGCGGCCTCTTCGAGCGCCATGTGCATGTAATTTTCGTCGGCAGAGGAACCGCCGCCGCTGCTGTTCCAGGAATGGTTCACGGCGCATCAGAATAGCATGGTGGCGCGGTTGCGCATGAGCGAGGCTGCGTAGCGGTGAAGCCCGTTTTACGGTACCGATCCAGGGCCATCCAGTCTTCCTCGGTCCTGCTCGCAAGCTCAGATTCTGTGCGTACGTGGAGGTTAGGCGGATGCAATTCCGATTGTGTGAATGCGTGAAGTTGTGCGAATGGCGCGCAGCAATTCGCCGAGTGACCATAGGGATTGCCCTCCTGCTGTTCGCTGCGGCTGCGTTTGCGCAGCAGCAGGAAAGCACGCCGTCAAAACCATCAACGCCGCAAGACAAACCCGCGGTCACGGTAAAGAAAGCGGTCGAATCGGCGAAGAATGCCCAAACGATCGAAGAGATGTACTCGGCATCATGGAAGCTATTGGAGGCTGGCTCGCAATCTGAGAATCTGCGCAAGCGTACCGATGTGATTGCTGCCCTGGCCAGCATGCAGGGCGATGCTCATGCCGTGCGTTTGCTGGAGGTGGCGCTTGACGACAAACACGCGGAAGTCCGGCGCATCGCCGCCTCGTCGCTCGGCGACATGGATGCGAAAGACGCCATCCCGCATTTGAGACAGGCCACGAATGACAAAGATGCCGGCGTGAGCTTCGCTGCCGCCGAAGCGCTTTGGAAAATGGGCGACAAGGATGGAGCGACAATTTTCTACGCCGTATTGCTGGGCAACCGCCAGGTGGCCAAGGGGTTTGTGTCCAGCAACATCAACGGGATGTGGCAGGAACTTCATGATCCCATGGCGCTGGCGAATATCGGGATTGGTGAAGCTTCAGGCGCGCTCCTGGGACCATTCGCCGAAGGCGTAACTATCGCGCGCGAGCTCGCCAAAGACCGCTCCGCTCCGGCGCGCGCGCTTTCGGCATCGCTGCTCGGTGAATACCCCAACATGGATTCCAAAAAAATTCTGGAAGACACCATGGACGACAAAAACATCGCAGTGCGCGCGGCGGTGGCCAAGGCGCTGGGCGGATTTGACGATCAGGGTCTCATCCCAGACTTGGCGCCGCTTCTCAGTGAAAAAGGGACGCCGGTAATCAAGCCCGTCGATGCAGTGCGCTTCATGGCCGCGGCCTCGATTGTCCGTCTGCACGATCACGAAAAGCCCGACCGGCTGGTTTTGGGTCAGCAGAAGCTTCCGCCTCCCTCCACAATGATTCCGCACTGACCACTGATCACTGACCCTGACGCCCTCCTCTTGCCTCACGAAAGCTTGACGCATTCGGCCGCAGGGTGAGTACTAAAATCGCCTGGTACTCGCCCTCAGGAGCATTTCTAATCGACACACCTATGAAAAATTAGAAGTTGAGCTAAGTACCTTAGAATGAGCCACATCATTTTTTCTAATCGACACAAAATCGCACTTTGTCCAAGGTAAATCGAGCGCCATCCCCTCGAAAGCAGGTTCTTCGTCAGACGCTGACCGCATCTTCTCAGCCTGGCAGTTTTGGATTGCGCACCTAGTTTCGACCGTGGACTCTGTAGGCATTCTGGCGAGCGAGGCCGGTTGTCTCGCTTGCTCCGATGTTTGCCCTGGGGTATAAACGCGGGGCATTCTGTTCGCGAGGCGAACTGAAGCATGGAGCTGCGCAAAGACCCCATTACGCGAAGCTGGGTGGTCGTCGGCCACTCGGAATCGGTGGAAATCCCCCGGGAGCCCTGCCCTCTGTGCCCCGGGCACGAGGATGGCACGCGCAGCATTCTGCAATTTCCCGCTCACGGCAATTGGCAGGTGCGCGTGCTGCCCCATTTTAAGCCGCTCTACCGCATTGAAGGCGAGCCCGGGCGCTCGGCGGAAGGAATTTACGACCGCATGAGCGGCGTGGGCGCGCATGAAATTGTGGTGGACACGCCAAAACACGACGAGAAGATGGCGAGCGAGACGCCAGAGCATGTGGCGCAGGTACTGGATGCGTATGCGCGTAGAATCGCCGATTTGAAACGCGATCCGCGGTTCAAATACATCACTGTTTTCAAGAACGACGGCGCGAACTCCGGACAGGAATGGCCGCATTCGCATTCGCAGATCACCGCGACGACATGTGTCCCGCGGCGTGTGTTGTACGAACTGCGCGCGGCGCGCGACTGGTTCCGCGAACGCGACCGCTGTGTTTTCTGCGATATTCTGCGGCAGGAAGAAAAGCAGGAAAAGCGTGTCGTAGATAGCGAAGGGAACTATGTGGCCTTCTGCCCGTACGCCTCGCGCGTGCCGTTCGAGACGTGGATTTTGCCACGGCACCACAATCACGAATTCGAGACGCCGGGCGCAGAGGACTTCCGCTCACTGGGTGTTCTTATGGGAAGGATACTGCGCCGTTTACCAGCGATTTCGCAGGGCTATCACATGGTGCTGCACACTTCACCAAACGCTCAGCAAATCAGGGGCGAACTCGCCGATTACTGGCAGACAATCTCCGATGACTACCACTGGCACATCGAAATTATGCCCATTGTGCCAACCAGCGAAAAATCGTACGTAATTAAGGAAGTGTACTTCAACGCGCTCACGCCGGAAGAGGCCGCGGCGCGCCTTCGCCAGGTAAATCCCAACTCATGAACGGCGCTGCGGCGTCGCCCACAACGTGCTCAAAGCAACGCGGCGGGATTATTGCCAAACTGATTGTGCTCGTCGCCATCGTGGTGTTATGCGCGCTGATTTATCTGGTGCGCGCGCCGATGCTGCGCGTGGCGGGCGGCTTCTGGATTCTCTCCGACCCGCCGCAGAACTGCGACGCCATCGTGATTCTAAGCGATGACGACTTCACGGCTGACCGCGCGGCACGAGCTGCTGACCTCTATCACTCCGGATGGGCGCCGCGCGTCATCGGCAGCGGGCGCAGGCTGCGGCCGTATGCGAGCATCGCGCAACTCGAGGCCAAAGATCTTGAAATTCGCGGCGTGCCGACAAAAGCCGTGGTTCAATTTTCGCACGACGCGCCTGATACACTTGAAGAATTGAAAGGCATTCGCGATTTTCTATCGCAGCATGGATGGAAGCGCGTGATGATCGTCACCTCCAACTATCACACGCGCAGGACACGTTACCTCGCGCGGCACATTTTCCCGCAGGGCTTTCATTTCCTGATCGAAGCGGCGCCGGATCACGATTACGATCCGGAATCGTGGTGGCGGACACGCGCGGGGATGAAAGTATTCTTCCATGAAACTGTCGGCATGTTCGTGGCCATCTGGGAAGTGCATCACGAAGATATGAAGTCTCGCCAGAGCCCGGCAGAGATTGTGGTGCCGCGAGCGTTGATTTTTGTCGAATGACCCGGTGTGGTGTACTTTGACACCACTACTTACATTTTCGCTTGGTTTACAGCACAGAGGCTCTGTACTATAGTTTCCGCACCTAAAAATATCCGCGTGTTGGTCTTGTGATAAGCGACCATTTCACCGCGTTGGAGGTTTCCCATGTGGCGGAAACAACCTGAGACAAAGCCGTCTTCGCCGGCATCCACGCCGTACGATTCTTATGGAAACGCAAGTCAGAAACCGCAGACCTATGGCTCGTCGCCCGCTCCATCGCCGTCAGCGCCGCAGGCAGTGCCGCCGGTGCGTTCTGACGCAGCCGTGCTCACGCGCGGCATTCGTATCAAGGGCGAACTCACGGGCAAAGCTGATCTTGTGGTTGAAGGCGAAGTGGATGGCAGCATTCGTCTGAACGAATCGCGCCTCACTGTGGGACAGGCGGGACACATTCGCGCCAATATTGAAGCCGCCGAAATTTTCGTGAAAGGCCAGGTGGAAGGGAACTTGCGCGGGCGCGAGCGCGTTGTGCTCGGCAATTCCTGCCAGGTCATCGGTGATTTGGAAGCGCCGCGCGTCGCCATCGAGGATGGAGCAAAATTCAATGGCCGCGTGGAGATGGGGCCAAGCGCCGATGCCCGGGAACATCAGACCAAGCGCACGGGCCAGCCGGCAGCCGCGCCGGTTACGCCAGTATCGCAGCCCAAGACGCCGTCAGCTGATGCGGCGAAACCGCTCACCTTGGAGACTGTCCGGAACTCGTAATTGTCATGAACTTCATGGGGAAATCACGGCTCGGAAGCAGCACGGCTACAGTGCCTTCACGAAAGTCCGCGATTGCCCCAACCGTGGCCGCTGCGGCGAGCCACAGTTCGCAAAACATACGCACTTCGAATGGCCTCAAGGATTTCCTGTGGCTCCTGAGCGATGTGGAAAATGGGCGCCTGCTGGATCTCGGTTCTGTTTCCCAGGCTACGCTGAATTTCTTCATCGAACGCGGATTCCGCGTGACTACCGATGATTTTGTGCGTTCGTGGAAAGATTTTCGCGCCGCGGAAGAAGAAAAGCAACGCATCGAAGAGCAGAGCGATTTCTACGAGCCGTTTTCTCCCGACCAAATTGCCGCACGCTTTTTAGAGCACTCTCTGCAATATGCCGAAGAGACTTTCAATGCCGTTTTGCTGTGGGACATTTTTGATCATCTCGAAGCGGAGTTGCTTCCCAAAATCACCGAACGGCTCTATGAGATCATGAGGCCGGGCGGCGCCGTGCTGGCCATTTTCCACAGCAAGCCTGAGCATGTTTATCGTTACCGCATTGTGGACAACCAGACCATCGAAACGATTCCCGTCGGCTCGACCGTTTCGCACAATCACGCTTTCAAGAACAGCGAGATTCTGGAGCTGTTCAAGCGCTTCCGTTCCGCGAAGACGTTCGTAGGACGCGACCAGCTCCGCGAAGGGCTTTTCATCCGCTGACTCATTCCTGCACAGTATTTTTCGCATGGAAATCCACAGCAGTTCCAAGTGTTCATCTGTCGGGTGAAAAACGGGCTTGCGTCAAAGCCCGCATGGGCGTATCAGGGAGAGGATGACTTGGAAAACGGAGGAAGCAGTATGAGTCCACCGGGCCAAGCGACCTGATGACATCCACACCGCTTTTGCGGTGCGAGCCCGCAAGCGCGCAAGACGCCGACCGGGCATTCAGGAAATAGCAAAATGGGGAGCCGCAAGGCTCCCCATTTGCATTTTCAGCGCCTTAAAAGACTGAGCGGCGATTGTCAGAAATTCCGGTACGAATTGGTGAATTTAGTGGGATTCTGCCCGGCTGCTTTTCTCTTTGCGCCGCACCCGCAAGCCTTCAATCACAGCCGGGATCAACGATGTGATCACCACTGCCGCAATGACCCAATGAATTCTCGACTGGATGTTGGGGATCTTCTTGCCCAGCGTGTAACCTGCGAGCACCATCGCGCAGACCCACAGGAAGCCGCCGAAAATGTCGAAGAGAAGATAGCGCGCATAGCGCATTTGTGCGGCTCCCGCCACCGGCGGGCAGAATGTGCGCACGATCGGCACAAACCGCGCAATGATGATGGCCGAGGCGCCGCGGCGTTCATAAAATTCATGGGCTCGTTCCAGATGGCGCTTTTTGAAAAAACGCGAATTCTCCCGCTGATAGAGGCTCTTGCCAGCCTTTCTCCCGATGAAATAGCCCAGTTGGTCACCCGCGATAGCGCACAGCGAAACAGGCACCAGGAGCCATGCCAGCGTAAGCTGCCCCGCGCCCGCAAATACCCCTGCTGTAACCAGCAGGGAATCGCCCGGCAGGAAAAATCCGACGAACAGGCCTGTCTCCACGAAAACGATTGCGCACACCAGCAGCGTGCCCCCTGAGCGCACCAAATCCTGCACGTTGTAAAGCCGGTGAAGGAAACCGCTCAAAGGAATGGTGTTGAGGAGAAGCGCCATTTGGTTCGGAACATGAGCATAGCAGCTTTTCGCCTATCCGCACTGTCAATCGATAAAGCCCTGTGACTTCGATGCGATAAGTTGGTGGAAACAGGCTATTTAAGGATGGCTTGTGCCATTGTGATGCCTAGTACTCTGCTCCCATCAAAAGCGTGCCGCCGTACCATTTGCGCCAAAGCTCCGCGCGCCCACACTGTCGCCGTACCTACCACAGAAGCAAATCCTGATTCCGAAAGGCGAGCTATGGAAGGCGGATACGCCGTGTGGATGGGCCAACCGGTGATACTTCGGGTTGTTGCGGGCAACATTCGCGTTCCGGTGCGCGGGCGCTTGGTGAGTGAGACGAATAATGTCCTGCGGCTGCGCGTAGCCGATAACTGGGACATCGATATTTTCAAATCGATGGTAGTGGCCGTCGAGCATGATATGCCTGTGGCGTTGATGAATTAGCCTGAGCAGCAGAGAGATTGCTGTTAAAGGAATCGAGTGAGGCCGGTGATGTCCGATTGTCGCATCTCGGAATCAGTAATGAGCGCGATCAAC
>DAIRCW010000153.1:0-7078 GCA_036796475.1 Candidatus Acidiferrales bacterium
TGATGATCAATGTTGTTCGTTCCCAGCGTGGCGCGCGCGAAACGGTTCAGCAGATAATTTTCTTCGTTGGTCGTGTGGTTGGAACCGATCACGCCCATCGCGTTTGGCCCGTGCGCGTCATGCGCCTGTTTGAGCCGCCGCACGACTTCCTCGACCGCGTCTTCCCAGCTGGCCGGCTGGAACGCGCCGTTCCTTCGCACCAGCGGCTGGCGAATTCTTTCCGCATGCGTCGTGAAGTCGTACGCGAAACGGCCCTTGGGGCACAAGAATTCGCCGTTGATTCCGCCGTGGTCGCGGTTGTTCGCTCGCAGAATTTCATTGTTGCGCACCGAAAGCGTGGTCTTGCATCCATTCGAGCAGTGCGCGCAGGCAGTGGGGAAATACTTCATCTCCCACGGACGCGTCTGATAACGATATGTTCCGCTGGTGAGCGCGCCCACCGGGCAAATATCAATGCACATCCCGCACTCTTCGCACGCCAGTTCCGGCCCATTGTTGGGAATAATTATGGAAGTCACGCCGCGCTGGCCCACGCCGAGCGCCTTCACGTCCATACCTTCGTCGCAAACGCGCACGCAGCGATAGCACAAGATGCACCGCGGCGCGTCGTAAAACACGATCGGCGAGAATTTTTCCTCGGGGTAATGGAGCTTCTCTTCCGTGAAGCGGCTGTAATCAATCCCGTACGTGAAGGTCATGTCTTGCAATTCGCACTCGCCGCCTTTGTCGCACACCGGGCAATCCAGCGGATGATTCGTCAGCACGAACTCCAGCATGTCCTTCCGCGCTTTGTGCACCGCCGGCGTATCCGCGAGCACCACCATGCCTTCTTCCGCCACGAGCGTGCACGCCGTCTGCATCTTCTTCTGCTTTTCGACTTCCACCAGGCACATGCGGCACGCCGCCTGCAGCGCCAGTCCCGGGTAATAGCAGAACGAGGGAATCTCGATTCCCGCGCGCTTCGCCGCTTCAATTACCAGCGTGCCTTTCGGCACCGTGAGCTTCTGCCCGTTCAGCGTGAAGCTGATTGTCTGTGTTTGCGTTTCCGCCATAATTTTGTTCCGCGCCCCGCCTGAAAAACTAGTGCGCCATCGCCAGCATGTCGGCCGGCTTGAGCGAGCACTTGCCTTTCAAATGATCCTCGAATTCGTTGCGCCACTTGCGCACGATGCTCATGGTGGGCATCGCTGCGGCGTCGCCCAGCGCGCACATAGTCTTGCCCAGCATGTTGTCCGAGACTTCATCAATCAGCGCAATATCCTGCTCGCGACCGCCGCCTTCATGGAAGCGGTCGAGCATTTTTCGCAGCCAGGCTGTGCCCTCGCGGCACGGAATGCACCAGCCGCACGATTCGTGCGCGTAAAAATGCATGATGCGCCGCGCCACGTCAACCATGCAGGTCTCTTCATCCATCACCACTAATCCGCCGGAGCCAAGCATCGAGCCAATCTTCGCCACCGAATCGTAATCCATGGCCACGTCACATTCGTCAGCCGTCAACAGCGGGCACGAAGTTCCGCCGGGGATCACAGCTTTCAGTTTTTTCCCGTCGGGAATCCCTCCGGCCACTTCGAAAATCATCCGGTTCAGGTTGAATCCCATCGGCAGCTCATAAATTCCCGGCCTATTGACATGCCCGGAAATCGAATACAGCCGCGTCCCGCCATTCTTCGGCGAGCCCAATCCTGAATACCACTCTGCGCCTTTGCGAAGAATCAGCGGCACAGTCGCGAATGTCTCGGCATTGTTCACGATCGTCGGGCACTGATAGAGGCCCAGCAGGGCAGGGAAGTATGGCGGCTTAAACCGCGGATAGCCGCGCTTGCCTTCGAGCGACTCCAGCAGCGCCGTCTCTTCGCCGCATTCATACGCGCCCGCGCCCGTGTGCGTGCAAAGTTCGAAGTCGAATCCCGTGCCCAAAATATTCTTGCCCACGAATCCAGCCGCGTAAGCTTCTTCGATGGCCTTATCGAGAATGTCCAGCACGTAGCGATATTCGCCGCGCACATAAATGTAGCCCTGATGTGAGCCAATCGCTTTTCCCGCGATGACCATTCCTTCGATCACCGAATGCGGGTCCATTTCCATCAGCGGACGGTCTTTGCTCGTCCCCGGCTCGCTCTCGTCGGCGTTTGCGCAAACGTACTTCGGCTTCGGCGAGTCCTTGGGCACGAAGCTCCATTTCATTCCCGTTGGAAAGCCTGCGCCGCCGCGCCCGCGCAGATTCGACTTTTTCACCTCGTCGATAATCTGCTCCGGCGTCATCTCTTTCAGCGCCTTTTGCAGCGCTTTGTATCCGTCGGTCTGCTGATAAACTTTTATTGACCGCGAATCGCGCATCCCGAATCTTTGGCTGATGACGCGTACTTCCGCCGGATGGGGCTCGTGCAGCGAACCGGAAATCACCGGCACCGGCGCGGGATGCTGCCCCGCCGCGTACTGATCGAGAATGTCGTCCACTTTTTCCGGCGTCAGTTGCTCGTAAAAATCGTAATTTACCTGCATCGTCGGAGCGCCCGAGCACGCGCCCATGCACTCCACTTCCTCCAGCGAGAAAATTCCGTTCTGCGTGGTCTGCCGGTTGCCGATGCCCAGCCGCTTTTCCACGTGCGACATGATTTCGTATCCGCCGCGTAGCTGGCACGAAATATTCGTGCATACCTGCACGTGATATTTTCCAGCGGGCTTTCTCCGCAGCATCGAATAATACGAAAGCGTCTCGGTCACTTCGGTCATCTGCAGGCCAAGGCGGTTCGCGATTTCCTCGAGCACCTGATCGCCCAAATGACCGTATTCGTCCTGCGCGTACAGCATCATCGGAATCAGCGCCGAGCGCTTCACCGGATAGCGCGAGATCAATTGCTTGAATTTTTCGTCCAGATGCGGGGGAATTTGCATCAGCGGTCCACTTCTCCCAGAACAATATCAATCGTTCCGATACTGGCCACCACGTCCGCAATTAATTTTCCAATTACGAGATTCGGCAGCGCCTGCAAATTCACAAACGATGGCCCGCGCACTTTCACGCGGTACGGACGGTTTGAGCCATCGCTGCACACAAAAAATCCAATCTCTCCGCGCGGCGATTCGATCGCCTGATACACCTCGCCCGGCGGCGGCGTAATTCCTTCCGTCCAAATCTTGAAGTGATAAATCAGCCCTTCAATCGACGTCTTCATTTCCTCGCGCGAAGGCGGTACCAGCCCGCGCACTTCCGCGCGGAACGGCCCTTGCGGCGGAATCTTTTTTATCGCTTGCCGGCAAATGCCAATGCTCTCGCGCATCTCCGCCACCCGGCACTGATACCGCGCATAAACATCTCCAGCCGTCTGCGTCGGCACCTTGAAATCAAATTCCTCGTAGCTCGAATACGGAAAGTATTTCCGCACGTCGTAATCGCTACCGCTGCCGCGCAGGCTCGGCCCCGAAACGCCCATGGCAATCCCATCTTTCAAATTCAGCACGGCCACGCCCTGCGTTCGCAGCTTCCAAATCGGATTTTCCGTCAGCAAATCTTCGTATTCCGCCAAATGCCCGGGAAAACTGTCGAGGAATTTCGAAATCCAGTCCAGATACCCGGGCGGCGGCTCCAGCGCCAGCCCGCCAATGCGGAAATAGCTGGTCATCATGCGCTGGCCGGAAATGCCTTCAAGAATTTTCAGAATCTCTTCGCGCTCGCGGAAGCAGTACAGGAAAACGCTCATTGCTCCCAAATCGATCGCGTGCGTCCCCAGCCACACCAGATGCGACGCGATGCGCGTCAGTTCCGTCAGCAGCACTCGAATGTACTGCGCGCGCTTCGGCACTGCGATTTCCGCCAGTTTTTCTACCGCGAGGCAGTATCCGAGGTTGTTCGAGAGGTTCGCAAGGTAATCCATCCGGTCCGTCAGCGGAATGCATTGCGAATACGTCAGCTTCTCGAAGTTTTTCTCGATGCCGGTGTGCAGGTAGCCGATGACCGGCTCAGCCTTCAGCACGATTTCGCCGTCCAATTCCAAAATCACGCGCAAAACGCCGTGCGTGGACGGGTGCTGCGGCCCCATGTTGAGCACCATCGTCTGACTTTCCGGCGCGACTTGCGTTGGCGTCGACGTCGCCATCAGCGATAGCCCTCCACAGGATAGTCCTTGCGGTGCGGATGCCCTTCCCAGTCGTCCGGCAGCAGAATGCGCTTCAAATTCGGATGTCCTTCGAACCTCACGCCCATCAGATCAAACGCTTCGCGCTCGTGCCAGTTCGCCGTCGGCCAAATTCCTGTAACCGTCGGCACCGTCGGATCTTTGCTCGTCACTTTCACTTTCAATCGCAAACGCTCGCGCCGGTTGATGCTCACCAGGTGATAATTCACCTCAAAGCGCGGCTCGACGGGATAGCGGTCCACCGGAGTTATGTCGGAGAGAAAATTGAAATCCAGCTCGGGATCGGATTTGAGGAATTCGCACGCCGCAATCAGCCGGTTGCGCGGCAGCACGACAGTGGCTTCGCCCCGAAAATAGATTACTTCCGTGATCCCTTGCGGATCACGTTCTTTCAGTTTGCGTACTGCCAGCGGGATGTTTTGTTGCTCGTCTGCCACTCTTATGAATCCCGGTTCAGGCGGCGGCTACTTCCACTCCAGCGCGCCCTTCTTCCATAGATAAATGTAGCCGACCACCAAAATGACAATATACAGCAGCATCTCCACAAATCCGAACAGCTTCAGCTGCTTGAATACGATGGCCCACGGATAAAGGAAAATGGCTTCGATGTCAAACAAAATGAAAATCATTCCTACCATGTAAAAGTGCACGGGGAAGGGCTCGCGCGCATCTCCCGTCGGGCGGATGCCGCATTCGTAGGGCTGGTCTTTCGCGCGGTTTTTCAAATGCCGGCCAACTACGGAGGACGCGATGATCAAAACTGCGGCGAGTCCTGCGGCGAGCAGGAACATGAGCAATAGTGGCGCGTAGGCGTCGAGATAGCTTCCGTTCATTTTCGTTGCACTGCTATAATAACGAGGCACTACGCTCCGGTCAATGAACTCGAATAAATTTTTTTGATGAACCGTGCGAGTGCGCGTGCAGACTTAGCAGCCCAAAGTGCCAGACAAAAAATGAGCCTGGGGTTCAATTCCGATGTGACTGTCGCCGGCGACGTATTCCACGTGCAGACGGAAAACTACGGCGAGCCGCAGTACAAAATTGTCACCGTGGTCTATCACCGCGGACGCATTCTCCACCGCCGCAATTTCAGTTACTCCGAATTTCTCGGCGCGCCGGAATTTTCCGAGAACGCGCTCGCGGAACACATCGAAAATCAGCACGGCGCGGTCATCGAAGAAATTCAGCGCGGCGAAATTCGCATTCCCGCTGCCGCGCCCGCGGAAAATTCTCCGCAAGCGCCGGGAATTCAGGTGCGCCTGCGCAACGCGAATTCCTGGCTCGCCAACGGATTCGCTACGCTCGACGTTGAAGTCCTGCAGCGCGGCGAAAAAAAGCCCGCGCGCGGCGCGAGCGTCGAAGCGCATCTGAGCGACGCGAATGAGAAAGCGCATTTCACCGCGACTACCGGCGATGACGGCCTCGCGCAGTTGCGCTTTGCTGTGCCCGCGATTGCCGCGCACGGCGCCGAACTGGTGATTCGCGCGCGCGCCGAAAATTCCGGCGCGGTGGACGAAATTCGCTACGTCCTGCGCGCTAAACCGAAACCCAGTCCCGCCGAGAGCAAGACTTGACCGTCACCATCAACGGCGAATCCCGCGAAATCCCTGATGGCCTGAACGTTCTTCAGCTTCTCGAACATTTGGGCATCAATGTCCAGCGCGTGGCCATCGAACGCAACCGCGGCATTCTTTCGCGCGCGCAGTGGCCCGAAACTCGCGTCCAGCAAAACGACTCCTACGAAATCGTCCACTTCGTCGGCGGCGGATGTAGCTCAGGTATTTAGACCTGGTCTTTGAATGCGCCGTCAAATCGAAAAACCTCACGCCTGAAGGCGTGAGCTACATTGGCGACTTCTTTCAATTCTTAATCCAGGTGCCCCATCTTTTTTCGTTTCACCTTCAAATATTCCCGCGAATGGCGGGTGGTTCGCGGGCGGCAGGGCACGCGCTCCACAACTTTAATTCCCGCGCGCTCGAGCTGCGCTACCTTGTCCGGATTATTCGAGAGCAGCCGGATGCGTTTCACGCCAAGCAACTTCAGCGCATCGGCGCAAAATTCATAATCGCGATGATCGGCCTCGAATCCAAGTTCGCGATTGGCCTCGACGGTATCCATGCCGCGATCTTGCAATTCGTAGGCTTTCAATTTGTTCATCAGGCCGATGCCGCGGCCCTCCTGCGGCAGATAGAGCACGATGCCGCATCGCGCGCGCGCCGTTTCGCGCAAGGCCATTTCCAGTTGCGCGCGGCAGTCGCAGCGCAGTGAATGAAAAACGTCGCCGGTCAGGCACTGAGAATGGATGCGCACCAGGGGCGCATCCCCCGCGCGAATTTTTCCGTGGACCAGGGCTACCGCGCCCTCTGCGCCTTCGCCGTCGGCGGAAATTCGCAGCGCCTGCGTCTCGCTGGGTCGCTCGAAACCCAGTATGGAGAACTTGCCGTAGCGCGTGGGCAGTTCTGCCCTCGCCACAATCCGCGCCTTCAGCGCTGTTGTGGCGTTGGCGGTGCGGTCAGTTTTTTTCGTCGTTCGCGCCATGCTGGTGAGCGCCATTATAGCAACCGGCGCTCGGTCATGATCTCCTTTCCATCGGAGTGCACTGAAATGGTGCAATTTCACCTTGGACAAAGTGCGTTTTTGTGTCGATTAGAAATACAACTTTTGTTGAGGGCAAATGACTTAGGTGAACTTCTAATTTTTCATAGGACTGTCGATTAGAGTACTGATACAGACACCAGTGGCGAGTGGCTAGTGGCGAGTAGCTAGGAAAGGCTAGTGCTCGGTCCGCCTGACAACCAGCCCGGTAGGATCGTTTGTTGCCATTCCTCTTCAATCGAATCTCCCTCGTAAGGGCCAGATGTGCCATCTTGGCGTCCATAAAATGCAAAAGCCGCCAAGAAGGCGGCTCACATTCCCTCGCACGATACTGCCCGGCTGAC
>DAIRCW010000154.1:0-7006 GCA_036796475.1 Candidatus Acidiferrales bacterium
CTGCCCGGCGAAACGCGTAGAGCGCAACGCGCTCGATTTCCTTCGAAGAGTAAATTTCCGTATCCGAAGCGGTTTCGTCGCCATTTGAACCGGTGATTTTGCGCGGGCCGAAATAAATTCCGCCGGCAAGTTCGCGCACGATCTCCATATCAATCGACTCGTTTTCGCTTAAACGCACAGGACAAATATCGCGCAGCGATTCGAGCAGTTTGATGGGGCGCACGTTGATGTACAGGCCCAGCTCTTTGCGCAAGCCGAGCAGGCCTGCTTCGGGCCGGCGATCGAGTGGCTGTGAATCCCATTTTGCGCCGCCAACTGCGCCAAGGAGGACGGCGTCGGCTTTGCGGCAAGCATCGAGAGTGTCCGCCGGGAGCGGATGGCCGCAACGGTCAATGGCGTCGCCGCCAAAGGGCAAGTCAACGAACTGAAATTGATGGCCGAAGGCGCGTGCGCATTCCTGCAAAACAGAAATTGCGGCGCGAATCACTTCCGGGCCGATGCCGTCACCGGCGACCACGGCGATTGTTTTGCGAAGGCCACTCATTACGCTGTGCTCGCTTCCGCAACATTTGCCACCGCATCGGAATGCGAGCTTTGATGCTGATTCTCGCGGCGCGCCATGTGTATGAAGGCCAGCAGGTCGCGATCTCTCACTTCTTTTTCCGCGTCGGCTAAATCCATAGCGGCACGATAGCACTGGGCGAGTTCTCTGTCATTCACGCGATAACCAAGCTCTTCGAGTCTGGTGCGCAGAGCGTTGCGGCCGGAATGCTTTCCGACCACGAGGCGCCGCGCAGGAACGCCGACCGCTTCCGGGCGAATGATTTCGTAAGTGAGCGGATTTTTCAGGATGCCGTCCTGGTGAATGCCGGCTTCGTGTGCGAAGGCGTTCGCACCAACGACTGCTTTGTTTGGCGGAACGGAAACGCCAGTGATATCGGAGAGCGCGCGGCTGGCGCCGTAAATTTCTTCCAGGCGGAGGTTGGTGCGCACGCCGAAGAAGGACTGGCGCACAGCAAGTGCGACGGCCAATTCTTCGAGCGAGGCATTGCCGGCGCGTTCGCCAATGCCGTTGATGGTGCATTCGACCTGGCGCGCACCGGCGCGAACGGCTGCGAGAGAATTCGCGACGGCGAGGCCCAAATCGTTGTGGCAGTGCGCGCTGAAAATAATTTGGTCCGTGCGTCCAAGGTGGCTGCGCACGCGATGAAACATGGCGCCGTATTCCTCAGGCGTGCTGAAGCCGACGGTGTCAGGAAGGTTCAGAATGGTCGCGCCAGCTTCGGCCGCGGTTTCCATGGCTTCGCACAGGAAGCGAATGTCGCTGCGGCTGGCGTCCTCGGCAGAGAACTCCACTTCGGGACAGCGTTCTTTTCCATAGCGGACCCAGGTGGCAATCGCTTCGAGCGCCTCGCGCCGGGTGATGCGCAGCTTGGCGCTCAGGTGCAGGTCGGAAGTAGCGAGAAACACGTGCAGGCGCGGCTTGGCGGCTGGCTCGAGCGCTGCAAGTGCAGCGTCAACATCTTCGCGGCGCGCACGGGCCAGCGCGGCGACTGTGGTTCCCCGAATGGCCGCGGCGACAGCTCTGACGGAATCAAGTTCTCCTGCCGAAGCCACCGGAAACCCGGCTTCGATGACGTCTACGCCCAGCGCCTCGAGCCTGCGTGCGAGGAGAAGTTTTTCCGGGCCGGTCATCGAGAATCCCGGAGACTGCTCGCCATCGCGTAGCGTCGTGTCGAAAAATTGGACTGTATCCATAAAAATGCCCCCCTTGAACGCTCCCAGTAAAACGCGCGGCGCACTCATTCGTCCAATTTATAATCATTCTACTCACCATAAATGTGCCTTATACTCGCTTTTGGCTGGAGAGGCCTATGGACCTTGCTTCTTTGCAGGTGTTTCTGACGGTGGCGCGCGAGCGCAGCTTTTCCCGCGCGGCGGAACGGCTGTATCGGACCCAGCCCGCTGTTAGTATCGCGGTGCGCAAACTGGAGGACTGGGTTGGCCAGCCGCTGCTAGTGCGCGGCATCGGCGCAGGAAAGCTCACGGCAGCCGGCGAACTGCTCGTGGAATACGCGGAGCGCATGTTGAATCTGCGTTCCGAGGCGCGGCGCAGCGTGGAGGATCTCGCCGGACTGCGGCGTGGGAGACTTTCGCTTGGCGTGAACGAGAGTTCGATTCACGCGCTGCTTCCCCCGCTGGCGCGCTTTCGCCGCAAATGGCCCAAAGTCGAAGTCTCGATTCATCGCGTGTATTCGCGCGATATTCCGCGGGAGATACTCAACTATCGGCTGGACATTGGCGTGGCCAGTTACCGTCCTTCCGACGAGGCCCTCACGGCTGTGGAGTTTTTGCGTGACGACCTCGCGTTCGTTGTACCGCCGGGACATGCGTTGGCGCGAAAGCGCGCAGTTTCTATTCGCCAACTGGGCGGAGAGAATTTCGTGGCGCACATTGTCGCTTCGCCCTACCGGCAGCAGGTGATTCAGCTTTTTGCAAAGCATCGCGTGCCGCTGCGCATCGGCGTGGAAATGCCGACGATTGAGAGCATCAAGAGATTCGTGCGCATGGGCATGGGCGTGGCGATTGTGCCGCGCATGTGCGTGCAAATGGAAGTTGACGATGGCGAGCTGATCGAGGTGCGCATTCGCGAAATGCACTTGAGGCGCGAGCTTTACGCAATTTTCCGGTGCGACCGGCAGCTTTCTCATCCCGCTCAAGCATTCCTGCAACTACTGCGGCCTAAAGGCTCGGTTCAGCGGATTGTGGCGAGAAGTTAGGAACGAAGTTCATCGAGCGCACGGCCCAGACGGCGGAGACCTTCATCCAAAAGTTCTGTTTTGCCGCCGATGCCGATGCGGAAATGGCTTGGCATTTCGAAAAAATGTCCCGGCACAACGCTGGTTTCGTATTTTTCTCGAAGCAGGCGGCAGAGAGCATCGACTTTTCCTGACGCTAGGCGCGGAAAGGCGGTGGTGCCGTTTTCCGCACGAATAGCAGAAAGATCACGCCTCGAATCCAGGAAGCGCTGAAGGATGGGGCGGTTCGCTTGCAAACGTGTGCGCGCGTAGTCGGAGATTTTGTCGAGATGGTCGAGAGCAATCACGCTAAGCAATTCGGCCACGTGCGCCGGGATGACGCCGTAAAGATCATTGATGCGCCACATGCGTTCGGCGAGAGGCGCAGGAGCGAGAATCCATCCACAGCGCAGGCCGGAAAGGCCGAAAGCTTTCGTGAGACTGCTGGTGACAATGAAATTCTCGCCCAAATGAAATGCGGAGCGCGCGGCGGGATCAAAGCAAGCGTCCAAATAAACTTCGTCCGCGAGAACATAAGCGCCACATTTCTTCGCGACTTCTCCGACGCCGCGAAGCTGCGCGTCCGTGGCGCGCGCCCCCGTGGGATTGTGCAGGTTCGTGACGACGACTAGGCGCGTGCGCGGCGTGATTGCTTTTTCCACTTCGTGCGGATCGAGCGCGAAACCTTCTTCGAAATGGCGAGGGAAGCGGCGCACATTCGCGCCGAGATATTCCGCGACTGTGAGCAGTGGATCATAAACGGGCTCTTCGATGAGGACTTCATCGCCGGGATCGAGGAGCGCCGCCATCGCCAGATGATTCGCCATCGAAGTGCCGTTCGCGGCCACAATGCATTCCACGGGAGCGCCATTTTTCTTTGCGAGGCGTTCCTGCAACGGAGGATAGCCATAGCTGCCGCCAATGGAAATTTCCAGGTCTTCGATTTTCACCGGCAATTGCGCCAGCGGAAAACCGTCGAGCCCGCTGGTGGCCAGATTGTATTTCGCGCCAGAATGCAATTTGGCCCATTCGAGATAACCTGAACGCGTTTCCTTCCGAGAAATCATGCTGCGCTGCTCCTTTTCTTCTGATACGCCCAGAAAAAATATGCGGGAATGCCGGCGAGCAAAATGCCGAATCCTACCGCGGTGTTTCGCGGGTAGGTGAATATCGTGTTGATGACGACCAGCCAGCAGACGCTGACGAAAAGAAAAGTGGTCACCGGATGTCCGGGCATGCGCGCGAACTTTTCATGAATACCGCTGGGCGCTTCGGGGGCTCGGCGGCGAAAAACAAAAAGGCACGTCGCGGTCAGGCCGAAAAAAAGAAAATCCATCGAGACGACGTAACTCAGAATCTGGTCATAACGGCCGGAGAGCGCAATCAAGACAGCCGCAAGGCCTTGCACCGCAATGGCGACCACCGGCACGCGGCGTCGCGGATCCAGCCACGCGACCGAGCGAAAGAAAAGCCCATCTTCGGCCATGGCGAAATAGACCCGCGGCGCCGTGAGAATGGATTGGCTCAGGAATCCGAGCGCGGAAATCGTGATGCCTACCGCGATGAGCGCAGCACCCTTCGAACCTAAAGCGACACGCATCACCGCGGATGCGGGAACGGTGGTGCTGGCCAAGCCGCCTGCGCCCAAAACGTAAACGCAAACAAAATTCACGGAGAGATAGAGCAGAATCACGCCGATCACGCCGATGACCAGCGCCCGAGGCAAATTCTTGCGCGGTTCACGGATTTCTTCGGCGACGAAATTTGCCGTCTGCCAGCCGCCATAAGAAAAAAGCACCGGCACGAGCGCCGCGCCGAAAGCAGTGATCAAATTAAAGGACATCCTGTGATCAACTAATGCCTCCGGCGGCGCTGGCGCAGCGCCAAAAACACCACGATGCGCCAGAAAAATCATTCCGAACAGAACCAGCGCAGAAATGGCTACGATTTTCAAAACCATCAACGCGCTTTGCACAGTGCTGCCCGCGCGCACGCCGAGGCAATTCACGCCGGTCAAAATTGCCAGCGCCAGCGTCGCCAGAATGCTTTCACTCACGTGCACGGGCGCGAGTTGCAGAAAATATTTCGCGAAGGTGACGGCCACGGCGGCCATTCCGCCGGTCTGGATCACCAGCAGCAATACCCAGCCGTAAAGAAACGCGAGCAGCGGATGATACGCTTCGCGCAAATAAGCATACTGTCCGCCGACGCGCGGCATGGTTGCCGCAAGTTCTGCCCAAATGAACGCGCCTCCGAGAGCAATCACGCCGCCGGCGATCCACGCGCCAAGAATCAGCGCGGGCGTGTGCACCTGCTGCGCGACGACGTACGGATTGATGAAAATTCCCGCGCCGATGATTCCGCCCATGACGATCATGGTGGCGTCGAAAATTCCCAGCCGCGCAGCGAGGCCGGAGGCGCTTACCGGAACGGGAGCGACGGTAGAATTGTCGCTAGCAGATGGTCGCTCGCCGGGATTGTGCGCGATGGGGAAGTCTGGCATCGTGGATTACGGTTTCGCTGGAACAATACCGTGCTGCGCGAGAATCTGCTCCAGCTTGTCGACTGGAATTGCTTCGATCACATGGCCGTCGCGTCCTCTCACCGTTGTGGCTTGAAGCAAGGAATTGTCGATGGCCTCTTCGGTGGCTTCGGCGACGGCTTCGAACAACGGCGACAATTCCTCTTCCGACAGTTTGTTTGTGGCTGAGCTGGCTGGCGCGGCTGCTTGCGCAGGAATTTTCGTGGCGGTGGAAAACGCAATCACGAAATCGCCGCTGCCATTGCTGCCGGAGGAGCCGCTGCGCGCCAGTCCAAAAATCGCGCGCCTGGCCAAGCGCTGCAACTGGCGGGAGTCGAGCGGCGCATCCGTGGCCACAATCATCATGCAAGAGCCATCGGCGGAATTGCGCCTATCGCTCCGCGCGCTGGACTGCCGTTGCGGTGGCTGCAATTCGCGATAGACTGGCACGCCCGCGATGATCAGGTTTCCGCCGAAATTCGTCTGCACGAGCACTCCGATTGTGTATCCGCCGCCGTTCTCGGGAAGCACGCGCGAGCTGGTGCCGATTCCGCCTTTCCATCCAAAGGCGACGGTCCCGGTGCCCGCTCCCACCGTTCCTTCTTCAACCGGCCCGCTGTGAGCGGATGCGAGCGCGCGCACCACGTCTGCGGCTTTGACGTGCCGTCCGCGAATATCGTTCAGCCAGCCATCATTCGTCTCGCCTACAACAGGATTAATCGAGCGAACCTGTTCGTCGCCCGGTAGCGCCAGCATCCAATCGGTGACCGCGGCGGCGGCATCCCACACGCTCAGCGTGTTCGTGAGCACAATAGGCGTTTCAATTTCGCCAAGTTCGTTGACTTGTGTTGACCCGACCAATTTTCCGAAAGCGTTGAAGACGTATGCGGCGCCAGCAACTTTCTGCTGAAACACATTACCGGCGTGCGGAAAAATGGCGGTAACGCCCGTGCGTATATTGTCTCCGCGAATGATGGTTACCTGACCCACCTGAACGCCTGCGACGTCCGTGATTGCGTTCAGTTTTCCTGGGTCATAAACGCCGATGCGAATGCCCAAATCTCTAGCGCGCGGCTTCGTCTGCACCTGATTCGCTTGGCCCGGTGTCATCAGCGCAAACGTCAAAATTGAGATCACCAGAGCGCCGATGGCCCTAAGGAATGGCGGTGAATAATTCTTCAAATCCGCTTGCATGCCGGCCTCCGCACAAAAGTCCGCAAACACCCATGCTGCACGCTGAGCAATCTTACCTTGCTCTTCTGCGCAGCCGTGCGCTACATTCGCCGTTTCGCGCTTGGCATTTAACGCCAATGATGCGATTTCTCAATGCGAAATTTCACCGGACGCATGCGCGTCATATCCCATTTGGATGGGAAGAAGACAAGCCGATGAAAAAGAGTGATCGTTCGAGTGTCAGGTTTATATTGTTGATCTTCTCTGCCATTCTTCTTTGTCTCGCATTCAGTCCGCTAAATGCGTTCGCGCAGGACGCTTCAAGCTCAGGCTTTGACAGCACTGTTATGCGCGAACTCGTCGAGACGCCCGCTATTCCAGGATACGAATCCGTGCTGGCAGCGAAAATTCGCGCGCGCCTTTCTGCCTTGCATCCTAAGACCGACAATCTCGATGACGTGCTGGTAACCATAGGCTCCGGCAGTCCGGTGCGCCTGATTGTTGCCCCGATGGA
>DAIRCW010000155.1:0-7001 GCA_036796475.1 Candidatus Acidiferrales bacterium
TGACGCCAATTTCGTTATTGGCGTACATGATGGTGATCAAAATCGTTTTCGGCGTGATGGCGCGACGGAGATCGTCGAGATTAATGCGGCCGTCTTTTTCAACCGGCAAATAGGTGACCTCGAAGCCTTCTTTTTCAAGGCGCTTGCAGGTGTCGAGGATGGCTTTGTGCTCGGTGACCTGCGTGATGATGTGATTGCCCTTCTCGCGGTACATTCCGGCGACGCCTTTGATGGCCAGATTGTCGGACTCGGTGGCTCCGCTGGTGAAGACGATCTCTTTGGGCGTGGCATTGATGATTTGCGCCACTTGTGAGCGAGCTTCTTCGACACCTTCCTCAGCGACCCAGCCGAAGGCGTGATTGCGGCTCGCGGCGTTGCCGAATTTTTCGTTGAAATAGGGCAGCATTGCGTCGATGACGCGAGGGTCGACCTGCGTGGTCGCGTGATTGTCCATGTAAATCGGTAGCTTGACTGCCATTCTGTTCTCCTAAATTCTGGTATTCGGGTCAGTTTGAATTTCGAGCCTTTCCCCCAGGCTCGACTGATCCCCCAGGCTCCCCTAACCGGGGACCTGTGGGCCCCATTTCTAAACTCGCAGTTCGACAACCTCGGAGGCCGGGGCGTCGTCCGCCATTTCGGAAATTGTGACCTTGTTGAGCACCGCGAGAATCGTGTTGTTGACGCGGCGCAGCGGTTCTTTGATGTTGCACGTCCTGGACTGCTCGCAATCGCCGTGATGCGTAACGCAAGAGGTGAGCGAGAGCGGGCCGTCGATAGCGTCAATCGCTTCGAGCGCGGTAATTAGACGCGCGTCGCGAGCAAGCGTGTAGCCGCCGGTTGAGCCGTGGCGCGCGGCGACAATGCCGACACGCGCGAGCTTTTGCAGCACTTTGGCCATGAGCGGCGCGGAAATGCCATAGGCTTCGGCGATGTCCGAGGCGCTGAAGGAGCCTTTGTCGGCGTTCACCGCGAGATGCTTGAGAGCGATCAACGCATAGTCCGATTTCTTTGAAAGCTTCAGCATATGATTGTGCAGCGACGAGAGATATACGACTCCCCCAGTCGTATATAAATTGTAAAGCTTGCAAGGCGGGCGTGTCAAGGGCTGATTACGATGCAAATCCTGTGTTCGCTATAGGTTAAAGTGGGACTGTTTGAGTCGGGATTGAAAAGTGGAATTTTGCAGCGAACGGGGAAATATGGGGGTTAAACTGCGAAAATCGTGGGTTGAACGGTCGTTTACCGAGGATCGCGACCGGTGTTCCCAGCGGATGCCTCGGCTTCGGAAGCCGAGCGGCCCTGGCTGCTCTTGAGCATGTTGGCGGCCTGCTCGAGGGTCAGATCATCGGAGACGCGCTGGTAATTGCTCTCGATCAGTTTTTCGCGCACGGCGATGCTCTTGAAGAAGAGCTCTTTACCGGTGATGTTGGTTTCGAGCAAAGTCAAATCCCAATGTTTGTCGGCGACGTTATTCTGTTTTACGTCGAAGGTGCCGCCACCGTCCAAATAGCCCAGAATGCCATAGCCAAATTTGACGCTGCTGGTAAGGCGGCCACGAAATTCCTCGAGGCGATTGGTTTTCGTATCAATTACGAGAATGCCGGCCATGTGATGAAAGACTTCCGCCTGGCGGTTGGTGGCGTGGAAACTGGGGTTGGGTTTGAAATTGAACTTGACCAGATCGCCCTGACGGCCCACGTAGGTGTAGAGCAAAGCATCGGGGAGCATTCGCATCAAATCCTGCTCTTTTTTGTAGTCTTTCGATTCCGAGGCTTTCCGCTTGGCTTGTTCTTCAGGATCGCTCAGGAACTTTTGCATGCGCTCCTGCTCCTCGCGCTGTTGCTGGGCGTTCAACGGACGGCCGTTTATGGCAACGAGGCGCTGGACTTCGCCTTTCTTTGTCTCGATGACGTCGTAGGTCTTGGTGAGGCCGGGTTTCGCGCTGGTCTTGGAGAAGCGCCAATGGGTGGAGTCGTCGTTCTCGGCTTTAATTTCGTTCTCGATCATTTTGTGAACGAGGACTTTGGCATCGGGCGGAGCGTCATTGGCACCGGACTTTTTCTTCTGCGAATCGGCGAGTGCAGTGCCGGGAAGAGAAAGAGACACGAGCAGTGCCGAAGCGGCGAGGAGAGCTGCCGATCGTTCGATGTGAGAGTCTCTGTCGTAGGTTTTCATGCGGACTGTGCCTCCCGGCGCAAATTTAATTCGCAAAAGTGCAGGGCCTGATGCTGATTGAAATTGTAGCGAGGAAGTTTAGTTGGCGGTTTCCGGTTGATACCGTACAGCGGTAGTAGCGGACGGGGAGAGTCTCAGGGCTTCCATTGATTCAGGAAGGCTTCCACGTCTTTCAGGCCGATTTTGGTGGTGTTTTCGAAGTCGCGGTTTTGCTGGGAGACTAGCAACTGGCCTTTTGAATTGAGAATAGCAAGTCTGGGCACCCCTCTCTTAAGGGGAATCTGGTATTTGGCGGCGAGGTCGAGATTCTGGTCGTACTGGCCGATGTTGATGTGAACGACGACGAAATTGGGATCGAGAATGCGGGCGACGTCGGGATAGTGGAAAGTTTCGTCGAGAACGTGGCAGTCGTAGCACCAATTGCCGCCGAAATCGAGCAGGACGCGCCGATGCTCGCGGGCGGCTACGGAGAGAGCGACGCCGAGGTCAGTGCGGGCTTCGGCGGCGTCAGGATAAAGATTAGGCTTGGGATCGATGGGCTGTGGAAGAGTGGCGAGGTTGGTGCGCACGGTGGCGAAAATTGCGAATTGGCCATTTTGCTCGACCCAATTTTGCGCGACGGAGGCGAAACGCTTGACGGGGCCGTTCGGCGTGGCGAGATGGGCTTCGAGAGTGAAGAGGACGCGGTGGACGCCGGTTTGGGGCGAGTTTAGGGAGACGATTTTTGTGACCAGGCGGATGAGGCCGGAGGATTTGAGTTGCGACCAGAAAGCGGGCTCGGCGGAGGGATCATTGCTTGTGCCAGTCGGCGTTTTGGTGACGGCGGGAGGTTCAGTGGTGTAGAGGGATTTGAGAGCGGCGGCGTCACCGGTGAGCACGGCGGCTTTCCATTTTTCGAGAGGGGCGAATTGTGTTGTGGGCGCCGAAGCTTGCGGTTTGCTGTTAAGAGAAACGCTCCTGGCATAAGAAGGCTGCAACAGAAACACCGCAGCGGTTAGCGCGGTCGCGAGAAGAATCCATGATCTGGTTTGCGAGAAGGTCATAAATACGCGCCCTCTTATAGTACAAGAGCGGCTGGTTGATTGGATTCACGCATATCAAGAGAGATTCGCGCAAGGCGCTCCATCGGAGAATCATGGGCAGCGGGTTTTCGCAAGAAACCTTTTCCACTCGTCGTCAGTCCATAGATAATTCAGAGAAACGCGAACGGTTTAGGACAAATAAAGACGTTATGCGTTCCAGGGAGAAGATGTGAGACGCAAATGCGCCCAAATTCCGGTGCTGCTTGCCCTGAACATCGGCGCTCTGCTGATGGGCATCGGCATGGCTTACGCGCAGAATTTTCGCGGGAGCATTGTGGGCGAGATCGAGGATATGAGCGGAGCGCGGGTGCCGGAGGCGAAGATCGTGGCGCGGTCGGCGCAGAATAACGTTGAACGCGAGGCTACGGCCGACCCCTACGGAGATTTTCGAATCGATGACCTACCGCCGGGACAATATCAGGTGACGGTGAGCGCGGTGGGATTTTCGGATGCGCGCGCGACTGTAACGGTGGTGGTGAGTTCCGCGAAAGACATCAAGGTCACGCTGAAGCCTGCGGCAGTGCGGCAAAGCGTGACGGTGCAAGGCCAGGCGTCTTCGATCACCACACAGCCGATAGATGTTACGAACGTGGTGCACGGCGGGACGGTGTCGGCGCAGGATTTGCAGACGATTCCGCTGGCGCATCGCTCGTTCGCAAATATCGCATTCATGGTTCCCGGAACGGAGCCTGTCGAGCCATCAGATCCTACGAAGGCGCGGATTACGGCGGTGTCGTTCGGCGGCAGTTCGGGGCTGAATGACGTGCTGTCGGTGGATGGCGGAGACAATTCGGACGACTACATCGGCGGCTTCTTGCAGAATTTTTCGGCGGACGCGATACAGGAATTCGCGGTGCAAACTTCGCAGGAGAATGCAGATACCGGACGCACGGTGGGTGGGTCGGTGGTGATCACCACAAAGCGCGGCACGGATGAGTGGCACGGAGACGAAGCATTCTACGAGCGCGCGGCGGCGCTGAACGCGCGGTATCCCATCGAGAATCCTGCGCCGCTGCCCAAGCAGCCATTCTCGCGGCAAAACGTTGTGAGCACGCTGGGCGGCCCGATTGTGAAGAATAAATTATGGTTTTTCGCGTCGTTCGAGTATGTGCGGGAAAACGCCAGCATCGCGTACAGCCCGGCGAGTCTCACGCAATTCAATGCGCTGGCGTCACTGGCGTCGCAGGGACTGATTCCCGGCGTGAATTCCATCAGCGTGCCGAATAATGTGCCGGTGCCATTTCGCGATTATCTCGGCTCGGTACGGTTCGATTGGGCCCAATCGAACAGTTCGCAGTGGTTCTTGCGGGCGTCAGAGGACAGTTACACCACGCACAATTTTGCGGTGCAGCAGGCGGCACTGCCTTCGACGGGAGCGACCTGGCACAGCAATTATTTGAACATGGTGATTGGCAACCAGTTTACGTTCAGTCCCACATGGCTAGGATCATTTACATTTGACGCAAGCGGATTGCATTTGACGGAAGAGCGCAACGCAAACTTGGGATTCGCGCTGGCGTTTCCGTTCAGCGCGACGGCGCAGACCATCTCCGGATTCGAAACGTTTGGAGACAATCAGTTCGTGACACCAATTACCGCGTTTCCCGTGCTGCGCAATCAGGAAAAATATCAGTTCCGCTATGACGTGAGCCATTCGAGTGGAGACCACTCCCCACGATTTGGAATTGATTTCATTCATGAGCCGGTGCTGAGCGGAGCGCTGGCGGGAAATGCGGAAAGCCTGACGACATTCGCGATGAATCCGACGGATTACATTGGCAATTCGCAGCAGTTCACGGTGGACCTTACCTGCATGCCGAGCGGCGGATTGCAGCCCACTCCGGGGACAACGTGTGAATCAACACCGGCGGGAAACGGAAGTTTTTCGCAGAATGTACAGAGGCTGGGATTTTACGTGGAAGATTTCTGGCGGGTAACGCCGCATTTTACGATTGATCCGGGGATTCGCTACGACACGACGTTTGGACTTTTCACCGCGTCGGGACAATCGCAATTACAGAATCCGGCGTTCCTCACGCTGAAGGCGTTGCAAATTCCACTCATTAACGGAGCGCCTCACGATTATCGCGCGCAAATTGCGCCGCGGCTGGGAATTGCGTATTCACCGGGCGATTCGGAGAAAACGGTGATTCGCGCGGGAATCGGATTGTACTTCAATGATCTAGCGCAAAACGGCTGGGTGACGGCGCTGCAGGCGGTGAATGCGCCGGCGGGGCCGTGCACAAATCCAGCGGCTGATCCTAATTTGCAGAATGCGAATGATGCTGGATGCGTTCCCGGCGCTGCGGCAGGCGGGAACGGCGCGATCATTGCGCCGCGGTACAGGACGCCGTACGCGTTGCACGCGAGCGCAGGAGTGGAGCATGCGTTCGCCGGGAATTGGGTGGCGAGCGCGGATTGGACGCACGAAACGGGGATGCACGGGTTCACGCGATATACATACGAATCGGGATTCACGCTGTTCACGCCGCTCTTTCCGCAGTCGGACACAGTGGACCAGCAGGCGGTGGTGCCGAATGTGGATGTGTTCCGCAGCGACAATCGCTCACGATATGACGCGCTGACGCTGCATGTGCAGGGAAACGTGACGCGGCGCTTCAATCTGATTGCAAACTACACGCTTTCGTACGCCGATACCTGGGGCTGCGTGCTGGGAGAGTTGTTCGACTATGTGGACGGGATCTGCAATCCGCTCGATCCGTTTGGCCCGGGCGATTACGGGCCGTCGGGAGAGGACGTACGACATAGATTTGTAGTCGCGGGGCAGTTTCATCTGCCGGCGGGAATCGAGGTGAGCACGCTTTCGCAATTCGAGAGCGCGCGGCCGTATACGATGACCACGCCGGTGGATGTAAAGGGCTTCGGCGATACTGCTGATGACCGCGCTGTAATCAATGGCATGCAAACCAGCCTCGATCAGTTCCGCGGGATGCCGTACATTCAAGTGGATGCGCGGGTGAGCCGGCCGTTCAAGATTGGCGAGCGCGTGACGGCGACGCCGTTTGTGGAGTTTTTCAATTTGTTTAACCGCAACAATCCTGGAGCGAATTTCGTGACCGACCTCGCCGCGCTGCCGACTCCGGTGAATGATCTGGCGAATGCAACGGCGCTGTGCATGGATCCTCCTGCGTGCACGAACATGCAGGCGATTACCAGCCTCAATCAGTTGCGCGTGCCGGCGGGCGCGCTGGGCGATTTTTTTGGGCCGGGGACGACGGTGGGTGTGCCGTTTGCGGCGCAAATCGGGGGACGGATCACGTTCTAGCAAAGACTACTTTGACGGATACGGTGTGAAGCACGCAGAATTAATTATCGCGTCGAAAAGCCCAGCATCTGCGGCAGGCGCATTCGTGTATCTTGCGCCAGAGCCAAGCATCCCCATTTGTCGCCAGTTTGTGCCATCGCGAAGATGTCCGGAGGTATCAATGCCGACTGCGCCATCGGGCAAAGTCACATTCCGCTGCGAAAAATCTGTAGATTGGACGAATTGGTCCTCCTCTGGCTCGGAAGGCATGGCATAGGGCCCAAACCACAATTCCAACCAAGACTGGTCCTTCTTGGGCTTAATCACATACTTGACATAGTCGGTGTCGGGCTTTCCTCCGAGCACTTTGAACTCACGCTTGGTCACAAAGAAATGGAGGCCGTATTTACCCGACGGAATTTGGCGTTGTCCGGCGGGCACATGGCCGCACGGCCGGAGCACCAGGCTATTGCTTGCGG
>DAIRCW010000156.1:0-6937 GCA_036796475.1 Candidatus Acidiferrales bacterium
AACATGATTGACGTTCCGCTGATGCGCGCCATGTCGCCGGAAGGCGTGCGCAAATATCTCGGCGACGGAAATTTTGGCGGGTACTACCAGCGTCCTGATGACGAAATGCTGGCGATCTGGAAAGTTGGCGTGGAAGAAACGCGCCGCGTCATCGCGCAGGATTGGCCATGAGAGCGACGGCGAGACAAATCATGAAGCGGAGAAACGCATGAGCGGCCCGGCGATTATCGTCCATGGAGGATGCGGGCGCGTTGACGATGCCAGCCTCAACGCGCGCGGCGCGGGCGCAAAGGCGGCTGCGGAAGCTGGCTGGAAGATTCTGCGCGCGGGCGGCAGCGCCGTGGATGCGGTCGAAGCTGCCGTCGTGGCGCTTGAAGACAATCCGCTGTTCAACGCCGGACGCGGCTCTGTGCTCAATCGCGATGGGCGCGTGGAGATGGACGCGTCCATCATGAATGGCGCGACGCACGCTGCGGGAGCCGTCGCGGGCGTGACGGGCATTCTCAATCCGATTCGCCTCGCGCGACGCGTGATGGAAGCAAGTCCTCACGTGATGCTGATTGGCGCGGGCGCGGAGGAGTTCGCGCGCGCGCAGGGCATTCGGCAATGCAGCGAAGATGAACTCATCGCCGATTATCGCCGCGAGGAATGGGAAGCCGAGCACGGCACTGTGGGCGCGGTGGCCTGCGATACAAATGGAAAACTTGCAGCGGCCACTTCCACCGGCGGGATGAAAGGCAAGCTGCCCGGACGCGTAGGCGATTCGCCGATTATTGGCGCGGGCACTTACGCGGATTCGGGTCTGGCCGTTTCCTGCACCGGTCACGGCGAGCACATTATTCGCATGACGCTCGGCCGGCTCGCGGCATTTCTGTACGAAAAATCCGGCAATCCCGAGCAGGCCGCGGCCGAGGCTTTGCGCCAGCTCGAACAGGAAATCGGCGGCGAAGTGGGCTTGATTGTCGTGGACTGCAACGGCGTCCCCGCATTTCGGAAAAATTCCCCCAACATGCCCGTTTGCGCGATCAGCGCCGCGGGCACGTTAGTGCAATGCTAATGCAGTTACTTCCCTGCTGAGCGTGAACTCACCTACCGCCAACTAGGGCTAAGGCTGTATAGCAGCAGAGCCACCCGCCGATTACTCTGGTAACGCCCTCATGCGCGAACTCGCGTCAGCTTTTCGTTGCCCCTTCATCCGACTCATGAGCAGACTTCACAGCGTTTCAAGTTTGAGCAAATGGATCCCAGCCGTCGCGGGATTTTGCCTGCTCCTTTGCGCCGCGCAGTTGCGCGCGCAGCCCGTGCATGTGCATTTTCAGGAGGGCGTGACCCACGGATTTCTGGTCATGCGCGATCCGCACGGCAAAATCATTGCTACCGGCGACATGGTGCAGTGGGCCATACGCGACAAACACTATTACTCGCAACTGGTTTTTCATTTCTTCGATGGCTCGCTCTACAGTGATACGACCATTTTTAAGGAGCATGGTACGTTCCAACTCATCAGCGACCATTTGATCGAGAAAGGGCCGTCATTCAAAGAGCAGTCCGAGCAGTGGCTCGATATTCCCAAGCGCGAATTCAAAGCCCGCACGATAGATGAGCACGGCAAATCGAAATACGTCGAAAAGCACAAAATGAAGCTGCCGGATGACGTTATGAACGGCCTGATTTATCTGGTCATCAAGAACATCGAGCCAACGGCCAAGAGCACCACCGTCTCGATGATCGTGGGATCTCCTACGCCTCGCGTGGTGAAGCTGATAATCACGCCGCGCACCGAGGGCACTTTTCTCATCGGCACTTCAAAACGAAAACAGCTGCACTATGTGATTCACATCGACATCACGGGAGTGGCCGGCGTGGTCGCGCCGATCATCGGCAAGCAGCCGCCGGACGAACAGATGTGGATCGCCGCCGGAGAAGTCCCCACATTCCTCAAAGAGCGCGGCGAACTCTACAACGGCGGGCCGATTTGGACCATCGAACTGGCCGGGCCGCACTGGGATGAGGGCGTCACTGCCGATAACTGACGGCAGTTTGCGGTCCCATCCCAGCACAGCCGGCGCAGCAGAACCCGGCGCGCTCCCCGCGCGCGTCCGAGTCCAACCCGTCAAATCAAATCCTCCGGGCCCGGCGGTTGCCCAAGAGCAGAACGAGAATGACGATTAGCAGGATGAGCCCAAGTCCGCCGCTCGGGTAGTATCCCCATCCGGCGCTGTATGGCCATGCCGGCAAAAGCGCAAGCAGAATCAAAATCAGAAGAATAATCAGCGCGAGACGCACCATCACTCCTCCTTCGGGCGAAAGGGCGAGAATTAGCTTACGTTTTGCGCGGGCGCGCACACATCCGGGCGAGTATGGATGCGCATCTGCGGAAAGCCCTCACGTGGCTGCGGGAAGAATTCGCGCGAAATAGGTGAATTTTTCGTTGCGTTTAAGCAGCTTTCACGGCCCACGGCGCAACAATCGATTTTGTATCTCTGGCCGAATGCGGCCTGTGTACGTCTCACATTTCCGGCGGCGCGAAGAAATTCGCCGGCGCGTGCATTTGATATTCGTGCGGCGGCGCGGCCTCCAGCAAATAGCGCACAAAATAATCCCAGCGGCGGCGGGTCATATACGGCGTGTCGTCCGCATAACCGTGCCGCTCATTCGGAAGCGCCAGCAAATCAAAATCCTTGTTGGCCTTGACGAGCGCGTCCACCACGAGCAGCGTGTTGTACGGCGGCACATTGTCATCCACTGTGCCGTACGCCAGCAGCAAATGGCCTTTCAGATTCTTCGCGACGAGCTCGTTGGCCTGATTGTCGTAATTTGTGGTGCCGTCCGCGTTTTTCACCAGCAAGCCTTGCCACTTTTCTCCCCAATCATCTTCGTAAACGCGATTATCGTGATTGCCCGATTCGGAGATGCCCACTTTGAAAACATCGGGGTAGCGGAACATGGCGTCCGCCGTGGCAAAACCACCTCCTGAGTGCCCGTAGATTCCCGCGCGGCTCAGATCAATCCATGAGTATTTTTCAGCGAGTTGCTTCATGCCCGCGACTTGATCCGGCAGCGTGTTATCGCCCATGTTGCCGTAATACGCTTCCTGAAATTTCTGCGAGCGCCACGGCGTGCCCATGCCGTCGAGTTCGATGACGATGAAGCCCAGCTCCGCGAGCGACTGGCAATCGCCGCGCGCCGCGGCAAAACTTCGCCCGCCGACGCTGCCCGTCTGCGGTCCGGGATAAATGTGATTGATGATCGGATACTTTTTCTGCGGATCGAAATTCGTCGGCTTGAACATCAAGCCGTACAAATCCGTCACGCCGTCGCGCGCTTTCACTGTGAACGGCACTGGCGGCTTCCATCCCTGCGCGACGAGGCGCGAAATGTCAGTCTTGGAAACAGTCGAGAGCATCTTGCCGCTGTCGTTGCGAACAACGGCGATTGACGCGACGTCCGGCGTCGAATACGAGTCCACAAAATATTCTCCCGATGGTGAAAGGGAGATCTGATGATTGGCATTCTCCGGCGTCAGCAGCGTGAGATTTTTGCCGTCGAATCCGATGCGGTAAAAATGAACGAAGTACGGGTCGCGGCCTTTCTCTTTCCCAACCGCGGTGAAGTAAAGCAGCCGGTCCTTTTCATCCACGCGAAGAAGCTGCGCCACATCGCCTTCGCCCGACGTAATTTGCTGTTCCATCTGGCCCGTCTGCAAATTGTAGAGATAGAGCTGCCCCCAATTGTCGCGCGACGAATACCAGATAACCGCATTCGAATCCGGCAGATAGGCCCAATCTGTGTCATTGATTCCGGAAGTATAAAACGTCGCCGCATCTTCGCTGAACACGTCGCGCACTTCGCCTGTGCTCGCGTCAGCGACGCGAAAGCGCTCGTGCTTGTGATCGCGCGAAGTCGAGACGAACGCTACGCGCGTGCCGTCAGGACTCCACTGCACATCCGTCCACACGCCTGGAGAGCAGGCAATATCGTCGCACAGCGTGGAACGATGCTCGTCCGGCGGCATTTTGAAACGAATCACGCGCGGCGGATTCGCATTCAAATCAATCACCACGCGCTCGATTGTCGTCACCACTTTGTCGCCGGGCAGCGGATATTTCCACTGTTCGAGCGTGGGATGCCCCACGTTCGTGTGCACCAGATACATATCGCCATCGCCGCGCTGGTCCTGCTGATACGTCGCGATTTTCGTGGAATCCGGCGACCACGCCACAATCGGGCGGTCGCTGTGGACCCATCCGGCATTGTCCGTCGCGTAGCCGAAGTCCTTCACGCCATCGGTGGTGAGTTGCGTCTCTCTCCCTGTGGCGAGGTCGCGCAGCCACAAATTGTAGTCGCGTATGAAAACGACTTTCTTCTGATCCGGCGAGAGCGATTCATTTTGCGCCAGCGCGTCGCGAAACGCCGCTTCGTGGCTTTCCTCGTCCAGCAAACGCGCCGCGTCCGCGGCCATTTCGCATTGCGCGTGCGGCGGCGCGAGCGTACATCGCCAGTGTTTGCGATGAACGTTTACAAAAATGGAGCGTTCGTCGCGCGAAAAAACAAAGGTCATGAACGGCAAATGCTGCGCGTTGTAATGCCCGCCCGTAGCAGCAGAAAGCGCCGCAGCAACGGCCGCTTGATCAAAGGCGGGCCGGCGCGTGCCCGTTGCAGCGTCAACGACCACAAATTCGCTGCCCTCCGGCGTCGTATTGCGGTACCAGAAGCGATTCCCCGGCAGCCATGTGGGACCTGCGGCGCCGCGGCCTCCGCCGCCAAACACTTCGCCGTAAACCAGTCGGTCTACGTTGTATGACATGAATTTCTCGGCGCGCGCGTAGTCCGCGTCGGTAAAAACGCGACTCGCGGACGCATCTTGCGGCGGCGTGGACTGCGCCAGCGCCCCCGCACAAAAAATCAGCGGCAGCGCGAGCAGCGAAACGATTACGGCGCACCGCCGCACAGCAGAAAATGTCATGATTGCCTCCCGGAACTTTCCGCCGCGACGCGCGGCCTTATGAATACTCTCGAATGCCCGCCACAATGCGAACGCAAGTGCGCGAGTATCGCACTATTCGCCGCAGCGGGCAATCGCGCTGGTCATGCCTGTGACTTCTGTTGTCTTGAATCGTGAAGCGATCAAACGCAGTTCACAAATAAGTTTCATGTTCTATTTTGAGAAAATGGTCGGAGCGGGGAGAATCTCAATTATCCTGGGAACCAAGCGGCCTCGAAACGCGCGGGCGTGCGAATTTGCGCCACAGCCTCAGCGGCCGCAGCACAGTATGCGCTGAAGATGACTCCGCAACCGACTGCGCCGCTGCCCAATCCTCTTCCGCCGGCGCGGTCGAGAGACGCATCCAGTAACGCAGCCCTTTCAGCGCGCTCTCGCCCATGGAAATGCGATAACGCGAGCGCCAGATGATTCCTTGCGGCGCCTCGCTTATGCCAAGCAGATAATCGCTAACCTGCTGCGCGACGCGCGAAGCCGCGCCGTCGCGCAAAGCGTCTTCGCTGACCCATGCATTCATCGGCGCAGACAAGATCGAATGCGCCAGACGCAGCGCCACATTCACCATGCGTGTGGCGCCGCATCTTTTCGTTTCCGTGCGCAACAGCTCCCAGTCCGCGCCGCTCAGCTTCGCCGCAATTGCCGCGATGTCTGCCACCCAGATAAGCCGCGCCCAAAAGTCTTTTGCGCCGTGAACGGAAAGCATCAGGAGATCATCCGCCGGGGAAAAAGCCGGAACAATCCTGCTCTCGACGATCAGTGCGCTTGTACGGCGCAGCATATCCCCAACGCGCGGCGCGTGCGGAAAGTGCCGCAAGGTGCGTTCGGTGTGAAATTCCACCAGCGCGCCGTTTTCCGCGTGCACGAATACATATTCCCCGGGGATCCCGCGCCCGCGCGTGACGGCGAACGCCGCTCGCGGAAGCTTCGCCCGATAACCGAGCGATTCCATCGCGTGGTGAATTTGCGGCATGGATTTCTGCTCGGCCACAAAATCCAAATCATCAAATTGCCGCAAGGATGGGCTGCCGTACGCCGTCTGCGCCAGGGCCGGACCTTTCCATGGCGCGAAGGCGATTTTAGTTGCCCGCAGCGCGTCGCAAATTCGCAGCAGTTCTGCCGTCAGCGAAAGTGCGCGCATCGAATGCACACGATTCTCATCGCGCAAGCGGGACGACATTTCCGCGGGAGTAGAAATGGACGGAAAATGCGTCAGATGTTCGCAAAAGAGCGGCAACAAGCCGTTCTCACAGGCAAATTGGAAAAGGAAACTCCAATCGAGGCCAGCGAAGAGCAGCCGCGCGAGCCGCTGACGCCGGATCACGTCCACATCGGAAGGACTGTGCGCGCAGTAAAGCAAAAGTTCGATTTCAGGCTTGATGGGGCCGAGTGGCTGCGGCACGCGAACGCGCTCCTGGCGAAAGGCTGAGGCTATGCCATCTTACTCTGAAAAACTCGGCGAGGCTTTCTTTTCCACCGCGAAGCGCGTGAGAATCAACTGCCGCATCGCACAAGCGCCATCTATGAGTTCGGGCCTGCCGCAGTAAACCGCGATCCTCGCTCGGCAACGCGGTTACGCGGCCAACGGTGCGGGGTCCGTCGTAGAAACAGCGGGGTGCAATTTGTTCAGGCGCGTCCGAAAACTGCTGCCGTCAACTCCGGCGCGCGTGCACACAACGAAGAAATCCTTCTTGTCATGCAGCAGAAACTGTTCGGCCTGATGACTTGCATTCAGACGGTCGCCTTGCCAATCCTCGAGCGCCTGCGCCAGCACCGCCACCCAGAGCTTCCGCTCGGAGACCGGCGCTTCAATTTCATCGCCACGAAAAATGCCTGCTTCACGCCCGCTAATGATTTCCATGTCCGGCCCCCCTGTGACTCGCCGCTTTTTGCACTCTCTCGCAGCGGCAATAGTGGGAAGGCATTTGGCATGCCACA
>DAIRCW010000157.1:0-6923 GCA_036796475.1 Candidatus Acidiferrales bacterium
CGCACGTGAGCACAACGTGCCGGTCGAACAAACGACGAAAAATATTTACAGCCGAGACCGTAATATCTGGCACTTGAGCCATGAAGGAGGCCGTTTGGAAGATCCGGCGAACGCGCCCGAAGAGAGCATGTGGCAATGGGTGGTTTCGCCGGCAGTGGCCCCGAATCAAGCGACCGATTTGAAAATTGGATTCGAATCAGGCGTGCCGGTGGCAGTGAACGGCACAAAAATGAATCCGCTGGCGCTGCTGGAGACGCTTAACGACGTCGCCGCGAAAAACGGCGTCGGCCGCATGGACATGGTCGAAAACCGCCTCGTGGGAATCAAGTCGCGCGGCGCCTATGAAACACCGGGCGGAACGCTGCTCATCGCGGCGCATCGCGAGCTCGAAGCGCTCTGTCTTGACCGTGAGACGCTGCACTTCCAGCAGCAATTGTCCTTGCGCTACGCGGAGATGGTCTATTACGGAATGTGGTTTACGCCGCTGCGCGCGGCGCTCGACGCATTTTTCCAGAGCTCGCAGCAGCGCGTGACCGGCACGATTGGGCTGAGCCTTTTCAAAGGCAACGTGAATGTCACATCGCGCGAATCTTCCTACTCGCTCTACCGCACGAACCTGGCGAGCTTCACCATGACTGGTTACAACCCGAAAGATGCGGAGGGTTTCATCAACCTGTTTGCGTTGCCCATCACTGTGCCGGCCAAGAGTGAGGCGGCGCATTGAGCGAAGCAGCACAAAAAAAGATGTGGGGCGGACGCTTCGAGCAAGGGCCCGACAAGGCCTTCTACGAATTCGAGCGCTCGTTCGCGTTTGACCGGCGCCTGCTGTCCTATGAATTGAACCTCGATGCGGTGTGGGCGCGAGAAATCGAGCGCATTGGGCTCCTTACCGCTGCAGAAAGTAAAGAAATTTGCGCGGCTCTGGAAAAAATCGAGAAGCGCGCAGCAGCTGAACCTGCGTGGCTTGATCATTCCGTCGCGGAAGACGTGCATCATTTCGTGGAGTCAGCGCTCATCGAAATGCTCGGGCCGCTTGGGCAAAAACTCCACACTGGCCGCAGCCGCAACGAAATGATCGTCACGGAATTGCGCATGTTCGTGAAAGATGCGGCCGCGCAACTCCACAGCGCCACGCGAGAGCTCATCCGGACATTTGTCGACCAGGCCGAACGCAATTTCGGCGTCCCGATAGCGGGCATGACGCACATGCAGCCCGCGCAACCAATTCTCCTTTCGCATTTCTTGCTTGCGCATGCCGAGGGATTTTTTCACGATCTCGACCGCATCGCTGTTGCGGCTAACGCGTCGGACGCATGCCCGCTGGGCTGCGGGGCGCTGGCAGGCTGCGCGTTTCCGGTGGATCGCCAAGTACTGGCGAAAAATCTGGGCTTCGCGCGAATCACGCGCAACAGTTTGGATTCGGTGAGCCGCCGCGATTTTGTGCTGGATTATTTATTTGCGTTGAGCGTTTTGGCGAGCCATTTGTCGCGGCTCGCGGAGGACTTGATCCTCTTCGCATCACCGGCATTCGGTTACGTTATTTTGCCCGACGAGTATTCCACCGGAAGCAGCCTCATGCCGCAGAAAAAAAATCCTGACGCCTGGGAACTGATTCGCGGGAAAGCAGGGAGAATTACGGGCGCGCTGGTTGCGCTGCTGGTGACGATGAAGGGCCTGCCTTCAAGTTATCAGCGTGACTTGCAGGAGGACAAAGAGCCTCTCTTTGATGCGCACGATCAGGCGCTCGCGATGGCGCGCATCGCTTCCGGCGCGATCGCCGCGACGAAATTCGACGAAGTCAAATTGCGCGCAAGCGTTCAGGAGCAAGGATTGATGGCCACGGAAGCGGCCGATTATCTCGTCGCCAAAGGCGTTCCGTTCCGGCAAGCGCACGAAATCGTTGGGACCTTAATTCGCGAAAGCGAAAAAGAGCGCCGGCCTTTGCGCGAATGGCCTGTCGAGAAATTGAAGGCGTACTCGCCCGCTTTTTGCGCCGATTTCGCCGCGGCTCTTAGCGCCGATGCATCTTTGGCCCGCCGCAGTTCGATTGGCGGAACGGCTCCGGCTGCCGTGCGAAAAGGGTTGGAGTCGGCGAAAGAGCGCCTCGCCGCCGCGGAGGGAAAATCGTGAGAATGCGGCGCGCGCGGCTCGCAGATGTTGCGGCAATCTATGCGCTGATTGCGCAGTATGCAGCAGAAGGAATTTTGCTCGCGCGAACGGAAGCCAATGTCCGTGAACACATTGCGCAGTTTCTCGTTTGTGTATCCAAACGCCGCGTTGCCGGATGCGTCGCGCTCGAGAGCTATGACGAGAATCTGGCGGAAATTCGCTCGCTCGCTGTGAGTCCGGACCTGCGCGGCAGCGGCCTCGGCGGCAAGCTCGTGCAATTTGCGCTAACAGAAGCGCGTGCTAGAAACATCGTGCGGGTTTTCGCCGTCACCCACGCCCCTGATTTTTTCGTGCGGCAGGGATTCACGTTATCGTCGCGCCGCGCTCTGCCCGAGAAAATCGAGCGCGACTGCAATACGTGCCCCAAGGCGCGGCGGTGCCGTTTGACGGCTGTGGTTGCTACGCTCGCGCCCGAGCGCGATGCATTCCCGATCTTGGAAATTGCAGCAGGTTCTCCTGCCTGACATGCCTCCTGTTCCCGCAGCAGTCTTGCCACGAGGCTTCACATTTAGCGCCGCCGCATGCGGGCTGAAAAAATCCGGTTTGGATCTCGGATTGATCGTCAGCGAAGTTCCCGCCGCGGCGGCTTGTTTGTTCACGACCAATTACGCGAAGGCCGCGCCCGTGCTTCTCTCGCAATCTCACCTGCGCCGTTCGGCATCGCGTATGCGCGCCATCATCGTAAATTCGGGTAACGCGAACTGTGCCACGGGCCCCGCTGGGCTGGCCGCGTCACGAAAAACCGCTGAAATAACAGCACGCGAAACAGGCTGCATGCGCGAACAAATTATCGTTTGCTCAACCGGCGTGATTGGCGTGCCTTTCGCTATAGAGAAAATTCTCAAGGCTGTGCCGCCCATGCTGCAAGTGCGGGCCGGAAGCGCCGCGTCATTTCAGCAGCTCACCCGCGCGATCATGACCACAGACAGGCGCCCGAAATGGGCCAGCGCCAGTTGCACAATCGCAGGCACACGCGTGCGATTGCTGGGTTGCGCCAAAGGCGCGGGCATGATTCATCCGCAAATGGCGACGATGCTGGCATTCATCGCGACAGACGCAACCGTTTCAGCGAAAGCGCTTCGGCGCGCGCTCCGCGCAGCGGCGGCCAAGACGTTTAATGCGATTACTGTTGACGGCGATACTTCAACCAACGACACACTGGCGGTGCTCGCCAATGCTGCGTCCGGCGCGCCAAAAATTCACAACATGGGTAGCGATTATCGTAAATTTGCGGCTGCGCTCGAACTGGTGTGCCGGTCTCTGGCGCTGCAAATTGTTCAAGATGGCGAAGGCGCGCAGCGGCTCGTCGAAGTGATCGTCCGCGGAGCGGCTTCCGATCGCGCCGCCGGCCGCGTCGCGCGCACCATCGCGACCTCGCCTCTCATCAAAACGGCGATCGCCGGCGCGGATCCGAATTGGGGCCGGATTCTGGCAGCTGCAGGACGCTCCGGCGTGCGCTTTGATCCCGCGCGGGTGGAAGTTTCGATGGGCGGGATTCGCATGTGTAGCAAAGGATCCGCCGTGCCGTTCAACGAGCGCGCTGCCCACCACCGCCTGCTCGGCAAGCGAGTACCCATTACTGTGGATTTGCATTCCGGCAAAGGAATGGCGCGCGTGTGGACTTGCGATTTGACCGAAGATTACGTGCGCATCAACGCCAGCTACCGCAGTTGAACGCGCCATTGCACAGAAAAATCAATTTAAGCCATCGCTGTCTTGCGCTTTGACGCCGGAGCTTTCTCCGTGATTTCCACCTGCCCGGCGCGATAGTGAAAGATTTCGACAGTCGCACCTTCCACGCCCTGCTGCACGAGTTTGGGAATGTCCAAATTGGATTCCGCAGTCTCCAGCGCAGCAGGCGTTGAAAACAGTTCCGGATTGCGCGGCAGGAAAACAGGGCAGCAATCGTGAAAAGGCTCGGCGGAAATATCATACGTGCCAATTTTCTTGGCGGTCTCGATAATTTCCAGCTTGTCTGCGCCCAGGAGTGGGCGAAACACAGGCATGCGCGATGCCGCTTCCACCGCAACCAGATTGCGCAGAGTTTGCGAAGCAACTTGCGCCAGACTGTCGCCGGTGACGACCGCCAAAGCCCTGTTCCGGCGCGCCAGAATTTCAGAAATTCGCAGCATCATTCTTCGATAAAGCAGCACTCGCGAATTTTCCGGCGCGTAGCGCACGATTTCGCGCTGAATCGGCTCAAACGGAACGCGATAGAGCTTCGCCGTGAACTGCCACCGAACAAGTTGCGTCACGAGCCGCCGCGCGACTTGCGTCGAGGACTCTCCGGGCTGCGCGCCCGTTCCGTAAAAATGTACGAACGAAAGATGCGCCCCCCGTTTCATCATTTGATAAGCAGCAACCGCGGAATCGAATCCGCCAGACAGCAGGCACATCAACTTGCCGGCGGTGTTTGCGGGCATGCCGCCAGCCCCGGGAATTTTTTTCGCGTAGACCAGGCACGGGCCGGAAGTAATTTCGATACGGCAGGTCACATCAGGATTGTTAAGCTGCACGCGCACGCTGCGATCAGCGGCCTGGAACGAATCGAGAAGAAATTGTCCAACTCTGCGCTCGATTTCCGAGCTGCTGTGCGGAAACGATTTGTCGCTCCGCTTCGCCCGCACCGCAAACGAATTGAACGAAACACCGCGCATCTCCTGCCAGGCAGCCTCGCAAATCGCGTTCAGGTCCCGTTCCACAGGATGCGCCACAGCGTAGTAAGCAATTCCCGCCACGCGTTCAATGCGCCGCAAAATTTCACCGGCGGAAACGCCCGCACCGAGCCGAATCACGAAACGATCATTCGGCCTCTCAATTTTCTCGATGGAAATGCCTTCCAGCGCCGCGCGTAAATTCGCCGCCAGCTTCGAAACAAAATAGCGCTTGTTTCGGCCTTTCAGCCAAAGCTCGTGATAGTGAAGGACAATAACCGGTTGCGCGTCAGGCAATTCTTCGGTTTGCATTGCCGGTATTATAGCAAGCCCTCACTAGCAAAGCGTTTTCTCCTACTCCCATTTTGGATACCGAATCCAATGTGTTCATCTCATTCGTAACCCTATGGATACAAACCCTGCGGAATCGCTACTTTTCTTGACACGCGGGGTTACAATCCTCGCCACCGCAGATGCTTTTGCACGGCTGCGACGCGGCAAAGAAATTGTGCATCTAACCCCTAGCTGGGCGAGGAGCGAGGAGAAGGGCCATGTGGATCCGCCGGGACTGGGACGACTTTTTCAACCGGATACGCAGGCGCGGAGCCGTAGCGAATCCGCCGCGCCCCGTGGACCGCTCCGCCCGTAATCGCTTGGTTCCCGCCGAAGGCTACAGCCTGGCTGAGCTTGATGATGCAGGACTTAGCCTGGAACAGGCCGAAGTGCTCGGCCTGCCCGTGGATGCCCTGCGCGTCGGCAGCGACCAGGCCAATGTCACCGCCCTTCAGATGTTCATGCGCGCCAGCCGCAACCGCTACTAGGCCCTTTCCCCATAGTTCAAAACACTTCTCTTCTGCTCTTGACGCGGCGGATGAATTCAGTAAACTGCGTTTTTGCGCTATGTCGACACAGGCAAATCCGGCGACCATAACTACCGTACTGGACGACCTCGTCCGCGACTTGGATTTTCCACAGCGGGAGGCGGCGTTCTTTTACGGTCTCTTTTTGCGAGGACATTCAGCGGAAGAGCTGCGCCGCGATATTGAAGTTCCAGCAGCCGTGCTCGCCAAATGGGATCGCGAATGCCTGCGCCAGCCGGAACAGCGGACGAATTTTGAGAGAATCGCCGAGTATCGCCGCCACGTGCTCGCGATTTTCGATTCTCTGATCGGCTTCGATTCAAAGACCCAGCGCCTGCAGTAACCCTCTCCCTAAGCCACAGCTGCATTGACGCGATTAACAACCTCGACTAAACTCGTTTCGTCTGGCTGCATGAGGCATTCCCACAGTTCCCCGGTAGCTCAATGGTAGAGCATTCGGCTGTTAACCGAAGGGTTGCAAGTTCGAGTCTTGCCCGGGGAGCCAAATCCTTCCAAATCAACCTTCTAATCCCCTGAAACATGCGCACAGGGCACGATCAATTCGTCGCAGTCCAACGAAACCCGCCAAACATATCCACACGCCACTGAGGAAAAGGAGTCCGCGGAAATAAGCGGCTGTCGCGCAAAGCTCAGCTGCCTGCAGCGCCTAGCGCTGCCAGGAATATGTGTATTTGATGGTGAAGCGCGTTTCGCGAACTTGCGGCGGGTTTGCAGGAGCCAGGCTGGGGAACTGTGTGCCTACGTTATAGACGATATAGAGATCGCTGTCGGGGCGATAGTTGTAGCGCAGGCGCAGATTGGCGCTCACCGCCTGATTATTCGATGTATCCACCTGTACTAGGCTCGTGAACGTCAAAAACCGGTTGAACGAGTAGTTTCCTTGCAGGCTTGCGAGCACAACCGAAAAATTGCCGCTTGGAAGCGGCAGCACAAAGCGGTCCCATGTTTGCGACGCAGCCAAAGAGAATTTTTGCGTTGGCCGGTAGTTGCCGCGCACACGAAACTCGTTCAGCGTGCCGCCGTAGTATCCGCCCAACCTCTCGAAGAAATTGTAAGTAAAACGCCGATCCTGCGGCGAGCCATAAGTGAACTGGTGCCGGGCGAAATGATACAACCCAATGGGAATGAATACGCTCTTGTAGATGTGAAGCGGCGTGGTGATTCTCTGCGTGAATACGTCGGCGATATCGTCGTCCGTATAGCTGCCATTGTTGAGCTC
>DAIRCW010000158.1:0-1060 GCA_036796475.1 Candidatus Acidiferrales bacterium
TCGGCGTAACCAAGTCCGGCCCCGTTCCCGCGGTGATCAGCGTCGGATACTCCATACCGCCCGCATCGAGGGCCCCCTCCGGCGGATCCACCACAGTCAGCCGATCGTACGGATAAGGCCCGTACCATTTGTCAAAAAGCGTCATCGCGCCTTTCAGCACTTTGATATAACGCGGCGCGCTCGCCATGTGCCCGGGCCACATCAGCACGTGCAGCTTCACAGTTCCCGCGCTGCCCGTCCACGAATCTTCCACGTCAATGAAATGCGGGCTCGCCGTCCACGAAAAATCAATCACGTCCTCGGAATGAAACACCAGAGACTTCGTCCCATCCGCATTTTCGGTGCTCGCAACCAAATCCGCGCTCGCACCCACCACTTCATTTTTCGGCAGCGTCACGCGCACATCGTACGTCCCAAAATCCGAGAAAAATTCCGTCGTCGCATGGAACTGATGGCAATTCCACGCTCCCTGCCACCACACGCCCACTTTCGGAAACCATTGCCCCACCATGAAAAAATCCCGGTGATAACCCGTGCGCTCCACTACTTCCGGCAACTGGTCGTGAAACGTCATGCGAAACTGCACCGACGCCCCCGGCGCGATCGCCTTCGGTAATGTCACTTGCATCACCGTATGATCGTTCGCATTTCCGTCGTCCGGCTGGATGAACTCCATCTTGTCCGTCAAATCCCCCGTGCCTTCCACTTCGAATTTGCTGATCCGGACCGCCCCGTAGTGCTTTGGATCCCATCCGTTGTTCGGCCCCATCCCGCGCGTCCCATAAAGCCGCGTTTCCGTCATAAACGTGGACTGCGGCTGAAACGCATTCAGATATAAATGGAAGGGAAAAGTCTGCTGCGGCTTGCCCGTCAAATTCTTGTACGTCAGCCACTCCGTCGCATCAATCGTCTTTTTCGACGCGTCCAGCTTCGCATCAATCTGATAATTCACCACCCGCGTCGAAAGTGCCGCACCTTCATTCGCTGGCGTGTACATCGGCGGCGGCGTCCCCTGCGCCCGCGCCACCGCAGCGCAGCTCAGCGCGAACAAAACGCCGCA
>DAIRCW010000158.1:1070-6901 GCA_036796475.1 Candidatus Acidiferrales bacterium
GCCGGTCAGCCGGCGGGCCAGGATGAAGTCCGACTCGACCCCGCCCCCCGGCAGCGCCCCGCAGCGAAAACAAAACCCCTAAAGCCACTTTCACCGCGCAACGAGCCTCCATCGCACCCTCCATGCAACCGCGCCAGCCCAAGCGCCGAACAGCATATTCCACGCCGCCCCGCCCATAAAGCCCTTTGTAAAACGGGCATGGTTTTTGTAGCGCAGAGTCTCTGAATTTGAGACTCTGCGGCTTTTCGGCCTTTGCGCTTTTTCTGAAGGGTGCGTGTTTTCGTTTCGCGTCCCTCCAAGTTGACGCTCCCGCCCCCTCCCGCTAAAATTAAATATGAACGTGCAGCGTGCTTACCCGCCTGCACCTCACGCATTCTCTAAACAGCTGGTGCATAAACCTTTATGACCGCCGCTCCCGCTTTACAACAAAAACGCCACCGCCAGGTCCTCGCCGAAGTCGTCCGCGCCTACATTGAAACCGGCGAGCCGGTCTCCTCGCGCACCGTCGCGCAAATCCACTCCGAGCCGCTCAGCTCCGCCACCATGCGCAACATCATGGCCGACCTCGAAGAGGGCGGCTACCTTTACCAGCCGCACACTTCCGCCGGACGAGTCCCCACCGCCTCCGCCTATCGCTTTTACGTCGAACAAATCGCCGAACAGGCTACCCCGCGTCCCGAGGATCGCGAGTGGATTCGCCGCGAACTCGACTCCGCCACCACCCCGGAAGGCGTCATGGAACGCGCCAGCCAGGTCCTCGCCGCCGTTTCTCGCGGACTCGGCATCATCATTTCTCCGCCGCTCGCGCGCACTGTCGTCGAACACATCCGCTTTCTTCTGCTGCCCGAGAATCGCGTTCTTGTCGTTCTCGTCGCCAGCGGCGGCATCACGCGCGACAAGTGCATTCGCCCCGAGCGCGTTTTCACGCAACCGGAACTCGACCGCATCGCCGATCATCTGAATCGCCACTATCCGCGCTGGACGCTCGAATCCATTTGCGCCGACCTGAAATCTCAACTCGCGCGCGACCGCGAACGCTACGAAAAACTCGCCAGCGCCGCGCTCATGCTCTGCGACCCAAAGCTTCTCGGCGAAGAAGCCGAGCGCGTTGTCTACATCGGCGGCGCCGCGCAATTCGCCACCGCGCCTGAATTTCAAGACCAGCAGCAGATGCGTGAACTGCTCACCGCCATCGAGGAGCGCGACCGCCTGATCGCTCTGCTCTCCGGCTGCATCGAAGCGCCCGAGCCCGTTCACGTTGAACTCGGCGTCGAAAAAATGTCCGCCGCGGGAAAGCATCTCGCGCTCGTCAGCGCACCATATTCCCACGGCAACGCGCGCTTGGGCGACCCCGGCACGCTCGGCATTCTCGGCCCCATGCGCATGCATTACGAACGCGTCATCACCGTCGTCGCGCTGATGTCGCAATTCTTTTCCGACGAAATGAAAGGGGAGAAGTTGTCGTGACGGGAGATACCGGCGTGCAAGAAAGCAGAGAGGAATCGGCCGGCAAAAATTCGAAGGAAGTCGTTTTGACTTTTCTGGACGCTTTGAACCGTTCCGATTTCCAGACAGCTCGAAAATGCGTTGCCGATGATTTGAAATTTGTCGGCACTCTTGGCACACGCGAAGGAGCAGACGTTTACTTCCGCGATATGGAGCGCATGCGCCTGAAATACGACATAAAGAAAGCCTTCGTCGAAGGTGATGACGTTTGCGTTTTTTATGGCATAACCATGTCAAACGTCACCGTGTTCTGCGCCGGATGGTATCAGTTGTCGGGCGGAAAGATCCGCTCGTTTCGAGTGGTTTTTGACCCGCGGCCTGTTTTGGAAGCTGCAGAAAAGAAAAAATAACATTGTTCATCGCAAACCAAAGGGAGAAGTTGTCGTGAGCAGTCATCGCCATCACGAACGCGATTCCGAAAAGCATCGCGCCGAAGAAAACAATGAAAACGAGCGCGAGCAAGACTCCGCGCAATCTGACGGCGGTTCCGTGAATCCTTCCGTCATCGAAGGCCCCTCCGTCGAAAAAATCGTCAGCGACGAACTCGAAAAGCTCGCCGCCGAAAAATCCGACCTGAAAAACTCGCTCATCCGCCTGCAAGCCGATTTCGACAACTATCGCAAGCGCACTGAGCGCGAGCGCCACTCCGAACGCCATCGCGGCGCCGAAATCATTGTCGAGAGTATCCTTCCCGTCCTCGACGGCTTCGAGCGCGCCATCTCTTCGCATCGCGACGCCGCGCACAACGAATACCGCGAAGGCTTTCAGCTCATTCGCAAGCAGTTGCTCGACGCGCTCTTCAAACACGGCCTGCAAAAAATCGACGCCGTCGGCAAGCCCTTCGACCCCAATTTCCATCACGCCATCGAACGCGTCGAAACCTCCGATCACCCCGACGATTCCGTGCTCGAAGAATTGCAGTCCGGCTACATTTTTCACGGCAAAGTGTTGCGCCCCGCCATGGTTCGCGTCGCCGCGAATCCCGAGGGCCACCCCGCCGCATCGAATCGCCGTGACGGCTGACCCGCGCGCCCGTCGAATTTCTGGCGCTCCGAGCGCGGTAATTTTTCGTAGGGGCGCTGCTTGCTGCGCCCGCGCGCACCGCTGTAAGGGCACGGCTTCAGCCGTGCCGTACGACGCCGATTCAAAGCGGCTTTAGCCGCTGAGGTACGTCGTCCCGACTTTCGCGTCGGCGAAATTTTGAAATTTAGGAGAACCATCGAACTCATGCCCTCCGCATCCAAAAATGACTATTACGAAATCCTCGGCGTCTCCCGCGACGCCACCGCTGACCAAATCAAGAGCGCCTATCGCAAAGCCGCGCTGAAGTACCATCCCGACCGCAACCCTGAAAACAAAGCCGACGCCGAGCACCGTTTCCGCGAGGCCAGCGAAGCCTACAGCGTGCTCTCCGATCCCCAAAAACGCGCCACTTACGACCGCTACGGCCACGCCGGACTTTCCAACCAGGTCTTCGACGCCAGCAACTTCGGCTCGATCTTCGAAGAATTTCAGGACGTCTTCGGCGACATCTTCGGCTTTCAGGACATCTTCGGCGGAGGCGGAGGCCGCCGCCGCGGAGGCCGTTCGCGCGCTCAGCGTGGCGCCGACTTGCGCTACGACTTAAAACTCTCCTTCGAAGACGCCGCCGCCGGCGTGAAAACGCGCGTCAAACTCCCGCGCATGGAAAATTGCGCCACCTGCAACGGCACCGGCGCGAAGCCCGGCACCACCATGTCCCCTTGCGAAGCCTGCAAAGGCCGCGGCCAGCTCCACTATCAGCAGGGATTCTTCGCCGTCTCGCGCACTTGCCCCAATTGCCACGGCGCCGGTCAGGTCATCAAGGAATCCTGCGCCGATTGTCGCGGCCAGGGCCGCATCGAACGCTCTCACACCATCGAAGTCTCCATTCCCGCTGGCGTGGACAGCGGCATGCGCCTCCGCGTTCCCGGCGAAGGCGAAGCCGGAACCAACGGCGGCTCCTCCGGCGACCTCTACGTCTTCATCGAAGTCAAAGAGCATCCCTTCTTCGAACGCCGCGGCGCCGACCTCTATTGCAACGTGCCCATCAGCATCGCCCAGGCCGCTCTCGGCGCGGAAATCAAAGTCCCCACCATCAACGGGGAAGACACGCTCACCATTCCCGAAGGCACTCAGCCCGGCACTCTTTTCCGCCGCAAAGGCAAGGGCCTGCCCGATCCTCACGGCGGCAAAGGCGACCTCTACGTCAACGTGCGCGTCGTCGTCCCGTCCAAACTCACCAAAGAGCAGCGCGCCCTCTTCGACCAGCTCGGCCGCGTCTCCAAAGTCGAAAACCAGCCCGTCGAACGCAACTCCTCCTTCTTCGACAAAGTGAAAGACATCTTCAGCTGACCGTTTTTTTTGCTGTCATCCCGCTTGCCCTGAGAGCAGTAGCGAAGGGGACCCGTCCCGATTGAATTGCATCGGGACGGTGTGAGGGACCTGCTGTTGCATTTGTAGGGGCGGCTTTACGCCGCGCGCGTCTCATCGCGCTGCGCTTCGCTGCCTTGGCGAAGCCCGCGGCTTTTTCTGGAATGTCCTGAACCTGCGGGTGTATAAACAAGCGGATAATTTCAAAAAGGAGTTCAATCCTTCGCATGAAGAGACTTGGGAAAATTCTCGCTTGGACGGTTGTCGCACTTTTAGTGGTTCTTGCCATCGGTATCACCTTCACCATCGGCTGGCGGCCATTCATCGGGCCGCGAGCGCGTCCCCTGACTTCGCGAAAATTCGAGAGCACCCCCGCACGCCTCGCGCGCGGAGCATATCTCGTCAATTCCGTAACCGACTGCATGGGCTGCCATGCCGAACACGATTGGACCAAGCACGACGCCCCCATCCTGCCCGGAACTCTCGGGGCAGGGCAGGACATGAACCTCCTGAAGGGCTTCCCCGGCAAAGTGATTGCTCCCAACATCACTCCGGATCCCGAAACCGGCGCTGGCTCGTGGAGCGACGACCAGCTCGCGCGCGCCATTCGCGAAGGCGTGGGCCACGATGGCCGCGCGCTTTTCCCGTTCATGCCCTATCCGCATTTCCATGAGATGTCCGATGAAGATTTGGCCTCGGTCATCGTTTACCTGCGCTCGCTGCCTCCCATCCACAAACAGCGCCCGCCCACGCAGCTGATTTTCCCCGTGAATTATCTGATTCGCAGCGCGCCACAGCCGCTCGACGCGGCCGTTCCGGAGCCCGACCTTTCCACGCCCGAGAAGCGCGGGAAATATCTGGTGACCATCGCGGGGTGCACCGAGTGCCACACGCCGCAGGATTCGCACGGCCAGCCCATCGCGGGCCTGGAGTTCGCCGGCGGCTTCGTCCTCGACGGGCCGTGGGGCCGCGTCGCCAGCGCCAACATCACGCCTGACCCGTCCGGCATTCCTTACTACAGCCTGGCCATGTTCACGCAAGTGATGCGCACCGGCTACCTCGGCGCGCGTAAGCTCAACCAGATCATGCCGTGGCACGCCTTTCGCGGAATGACTGACGAGGACATTGCCGCGGTCTTCGCCTATTTGAAGACGCTCAAGCCCGTGCATCACCGCGTGGACAACACCGAGCCGCCCACGTATTGCAAGGTATGCCGCCAAGTCCACGGCGCCGGAAACCAGAACTAGCGGCGTCCGGTTTCAGCAGTTCGTAGGGGCGCTGCTCGCTGCGCCCGGGCCTGCCGGCGGCAGGCGTCATGCCGGGATCTAATTGTGGTGTTCGCTACGCTATGTGGGTCCTCCAATCTGGCGGAAAGCGGGATGCGCAGATCCCTCCCCCAAACGCTCGGGACGCAAGAGGCGCGCCTTGGACAAAGTGCGTTTTTGTGTCGATTAGAAAAAGTGAAGTCGCACATTTTATGGCGTTTACGCGAACTTCTAATTTTTCATAGGTGTGTCGATTAGAATTGGCCGAGGTTGAGGGGAGTGCAGCGGGGAGGCTGGGTCTAGGAGAGGCTAGGGCCGTTCCCATTTTGGGAATTTCTGCGCCCGCCGGTGCATTTGGCTGCCCGCGTCAAACATAAACTATCCTTAATAGCATTAGTTAACCACAGTGTCAACAGAAATCGTCATATTCTGAGGACGACAGTACAGCATTGGTGTATTATCCGCCTAGCTGTAGGATGTAAGGCGAACATAAAGCGAACACTAAAGATGCCGTCGCGTCTCCAATTCGACGAGATCGGGATTTGGTCTGAGGTTAAGCTCGATATCCTGAAAGAATATGCGCAGGCATATTCAAAAATACTGGCTGCGCAGGCTACCCCGCCACTTCACCACATCTATATCGACGCATTCGCGGGGGCGGGAATGCAT